>NZ_JBFAMH010000007.1:0-357878 GCF_040656475.1 Streptomyces sp. NPDC049915 | reverse complement strand
GTGTCCGCCCGCAGCGGCCGGCACCGGCACAGGGCGCCCCTCGTCGGAAACGGGCGGCCGGACCGAGGACGGACACCCCCCACCCCGGCCCCGACCCACAACGAACCGCAGGCGCAACAGCAACCGGCCACCGGACAGCACGGCCGCCGCAGGCACAAAAAGGGGCGCGGGGAACGGCGCGACCAGCCACAACGAAACCCGCACGGGCCGCCGCAGGCAGCAGCGACCAGCCGCAACGAAACGGCACAGCCCGCCGCAGGCAGAAGCGACCAGCCACAACGAAACCGCACAGCCCGCCGCAGGCAGAAGCGACCAGCCGCAACGAAACCGCACAGCCCGCCGCAGGCACCCCGCACACCACACCCGACCCGGCGCCGCAGGCACTGTCACCCCACCCGAGGCCCCCCGGTAGACCCCCGCACCATCAGCTCCCCCCGCACCGTGGCGATCCCCCCAGGCGGAGCCTCCTCGCGTCCCATCGCGATGCGCCCCGCACGCGCCCCCGCCTCCGCCAGAGGCAACCGCACGGTCGTCAGCGACGGCACCGCGTCGATGCTGAACGGCAGGTCGTCGAAGCCGGCGACGGACACGTCCTCGGGGATACGCCGCCCCGACTCCCGCAGCGCGGCACACGCACCGAGCGCGACGGAGTCGTTCGCGGCCACGACAGCCGTCAGCGACGGGTCCCGCCGCAGCAGCTCCAGCGTGGCCTCGTAGCCGGACTGACGGTCGTAGCGCCCGTACACGGTCCAGCCGGGCTGCTCCTCGACGCCGGCCGCGGCCAGAGCCTCGCGGTGCCCCTCCAGTCGGTGCCGGGTGGTGGTGCGCTCCTCGGGTCCGGCGATGTAGCCGAGCCGCCGGTGGCCGAGGCCGATGAGGTGCTCGGTGAGCCGGCGTGCGCCGCCGCGGTTGTCGAAGGTCAGCGCGATCACCCCGGCGTCCGGCGCCGGCGGCCGCCCGCACAGCACCACCTTCGTGCCGGCCTCGCCCAGCTTGCGCAGCTTCGTCGTCATGGCCGCCTGGTGCGCCGCGTCCTCGATGGCCCCACCGGTCAGCACCACGGCCGCCGCTCGCTGCCGTTGCAGCAGCGTGAGGTAGGTCAGCTCGCGCTCCGGCGAGCCGCCCGTGTTGCACACGACCGCGAGTCTCTCGCCGCCCGCGCGCCCGCCCGGCCCGCCGATCTCGCCCTGTATGGCGCTCGCCATGATCCCGAAGAAGGGGTCGGCGATGTCGTTCACCAGGATGCCGACCAGGTCGGAGGTGGCCGCGGCCAGTGAGCTGGCCGGTCCGTTCAGGACGTAGTCCAGCTCGTCCACGGCCTTGAGCACCCGCTCCCGGGTGGAGGCCGCCACCGGGTAGTTGCCGTTCAGTACGCGCGACACCGTCGCGGGGGAGACCTGCGCGCGGGCCGCCACGTCCGCCAGGGTCACCGTCATCTCGTCCTCCGGTCGCGCATCTCGTCGTACGCCCTCGTACACACCCGGGCCCACGGCCACGGTTCCGAGCAGACCTTAAGGCCACCCGGTGCGGGTGTTCGCCCCCTCGAACAACTCGCCCGGTCCGCAGCCTTGTACAGACCACTGCCGAGAGGCTAGCTTTTCACGATAGAAAGCGCTTGCTGTACATCTTTGCCACACGGCTCACGGGCCGATCCGGCCGCGGGGCCCGATCCGGCCGATCTACCGGGCGCGCCCGCGCCCACGAAGGGACTGACGTGACACGCAAGACGGTGCGCATCGCCATGAACGGCGTGACCGGGCGCATGGGTTACCGCCAGCACCTGGTCCGCTCGATCCTGGCCATCCGCGACCAGGGCGGGCTCGACCTCGGCGACGGCACCGTGCTGTGGCCCGAGCCGATCCTGCTCGGCCGCCGCGAACACGCGCTGAAGGCGCTTGCGGAAAAGCACGGCCTGGACCACTGGGCGACGGACCTGGACGCCGTACTGGCGGACGACACGATCGACATCTATTTCGACGCCCAGGTCACCTCCGCCCGCGAGGAGGCCATCAGGAAGGCCATCGCGGCCGGCAAGCACATCTACACCGAGAAGCCCACCGCGACCGGCCTGGACGGCGCCCTGGAACTGGCCCGCCTCGCCCGGGAGAGGGGCATCAAGCACGGCGTCGTCCAGGACAAGATCTTCCTGCCGGGCCTGCTGAAGCTGAAGCGGCTGATCGACGGCGGCTTCTTCGGCCGGATCCTCTCCGTGCGCGGCGAGTTCGGCTACTGGGTCTTCGAGGGCGACTGGCAGGAGGCCCAGCGCCCGTCGTGGAACTACCGTGCCGAGGACGGCGGCGGCATCGTCGTCGACATGTTCCCGCACTGGGAGTACGTCCTGCACGAGCTGTTCGGCCGCGTGACCTCCGTCCAGGCCCTCACCGCCACCCACATCCCGCAGCGCTGGGACGAGAACGGCAAGCCCTACGACGCCACCGCCGACGACGCCGCCTACGGCATCTTCGAACTCGAGGACGGCGCGATCGCTCAGATCAACTCCTCCTGGGCGGTCCGCGTCAACCGCGACGAACTGGTGGAGTTCCAGGTCGACGGCACCGAGGGCTCCGCCGTCGCGGGCCTGCGCAACTGCCGCGCCCAGCACCGCTCCGCCACCCCCAAGCCGGTGTGGAACCCGGACATCCCCGCCACCGAGGACTTCCGCGACCAGTGGCAGGAGGTCCCGGACAACCAGGAGTTCGACAACGGTTTCAAGGCCCAGTGGGAGCTGTTCCTCAAGCATGTCCACGCCGGTGCCGACTACCACTGGGACCTGCTCGCCGGCGCCCGCGGCGTGCAGCTCGCCGAGCTGGGCCTGAAGTCCTCGGCCGAGGGCCGCCGTATCGAGGTTCCGGAGATCGCGCTGTGACCATCCGCCTTCCCGACGCCCGGGGCGGCCTGCGGGTGTACGAGCCGCGCACCGAGCCGCTCGCGCTCACCCCCGCCACCCCCTTCACCTCCCGCACGGTCTTCTCGGCGGCGCACGTCGTCGCCGACCCGTTCGCCGACGTCGGCCCCGACTCCCCGGCCGCCGTCGACTGGGACGCCACCCTCGCCTTCCGCCGCCACCTGTGGTCCCACGGGCTCGGTGTCGCCGAGGCCATGGACACCGCCCAGCGCGGTATGGGCCTGCACTGGGCGGGCGCGGCCGAACTGATCCGCCGCTCCGCCGCCGAGGCGCGTGCCGTGGGCGGCCGTATCGCCTGCGGGGTGGGCACCGACCAGATCACCGGCGGTTCGCTCGCCGAGATCCGCGCCGCCTACGAGGAGCAGCTCGCCGTCGTCGAGGAGGCGGGCGCGCAGGCCATCCTCATGGCCTCCCGCGCTCTCGCCGCGACCGCGAAGAGCCCCGAGGACTACCTCGAGGTCTACGGCCACCTGCTGCGCCAGTCCGCCGAACCGGTGATCCTGCACTGGCTCGGCCCCATGTTCGACCCGGCGCTGGAGGGCTACTGGGGACCGGCGGACCTGGACGCGGCGACCGATGTGTTCCTGGACGTCATCGCCGCCCACCCGGACAAGGTCGACGGCATCAAGGTGTCGCTGCTGGACGCCCGGCGCGAGATCGACCTGCGCCGCCGCCTGCCGCACGGCGTGCGCTGCTACACCGGCGACGACTTCAACTACCCGGAGCTGATCGCGGGTGACGAGCAGGGCTTCAGCCACGCGCTGCTCGGCATCTTCGACCCGCTGGGCCCGCTGGCGGCCGAGGCGGTCCGCGTCCTGGACACCGGTGACACGGCCGGCTTCCGCGCCCTGCTCGACCCGACGGTGCAACTCTCCCGCCACCTCTTCCAGACGCCGACCCGCTACTACAAGACCGGCGTGGTCTTCCTCGCCTGGCTGGCCGGCCACCAGACGCACTTCACGATGGTCGGCGGCCTGCAGTCGGCCCGCTCCCTGCCGCACTTCGCCCGCGCCTACGAACTCGCCGACACCCTCGGCCTGTTCCCCGACCCCAAGCTGGCCGAGGAGCGGATGAAGACCCTGCTGAGCCTGTACGGAGTGAACCAGTGACCGGCGACCTGTCCCGCTTCTCCCTCAACCAGATGACGGTCAAGCAGCTGTCCCTGCCGGAACTGGCCGCCGCGTGCGGTCACTTCGGCATCGGCAAGGTGGGCCTGTGGCGGGAACCGGTCCAGGCGTACGGCCTGGAGGCGACCGCCAAGCTGGTCCGCGACGCGGGCCTGAGCGTCACGACCCTGTGCCGCGGCGGCTTCCTGACGGCGACCGATCCGGCGGAGCGCGCCCGGGCTCTCGACGACAACCGGCGCGCGGTCGAGGAGGCGGCCACCCTCGGCACGGACGTCCTGGTCCTGGTCTCCGGCGGCCTCCCGGCCGGCTCCAAGGATCTGCGCGGCGCCCGCGAACGCATCGCCGACGCGCTCGCCGAGCTGGGCCCCTACGCCGAGCGGCACGGGGTGAAGCTGGCGATCGAACCGCTGCACCCCATGTTCGCCTCGGACCGCTGTGTGGTCTCCACCCTCGCCCAGGCCCTGGACCTCGCCGAACGCTTCCCCGCGCACCAGGTGGGCGTGACCGTGGACACGTACCACATCTGGTGGGACGACCGGGCGCCCGCGCAGATCGCCCGGGCCGGCGCGAGCGGCCGTATCCACACCTTCCAGCTCGCCGACTGGACCACCCCGCTCCCCGCGGGCGTCCTCAACGGCCGCGGCCAGATCGGCGACGGCGCGGTCGACATGCACGAGTGGACGGCGTACGTGGAGGCGGCCGGGTACACCGGCCCCATCGAGGTCGAGCTGTTCAACGAGGAGTTGTGGGCGCGGGACGGACGGGAGGTGCTGGCCGAGACCGCGGAACGGTTCCTCGCGCACGTGACCGAATGACGGGGCGGGAAAAGATAATCGCGGAAGCGGTACAACCGTTTCCGCACCTGGCCGGTCGTACTGGGCGTCGGAGCTTCTGGGGGAGGGAACCCGGGGGGGATTCAAGGGGCTTCGACGGAGGGAAAGCCGAGGGGCCCGGTCGACGGACCGGGCCCCTCGAAGACTCTCAGGCCGGCATGGGGCGGCCGTGCCTCACAGCGCGGCCACCTCGTCCGCCGTCGGATACGACTCCTGCGCGCCCCGCCGGGTCACGGCCACCGCCCCGACCCGCGCCGCGTACGCCGCCGCCTCGGCCAGGGACGCGCCCGTGCCCAGCTTCCAGGCCAGCGCCGCCGTGAACGCGTCCCCGGCGCCGGTGGTGTCCACCGCGTCCACGTTCACCGACGGCACCCGGGTCACGCCCTCCGCGGAGGCGACCAGCGCGCCCTCTCCGCCCAGAGTGATCAACACCGAGCGTGGGCCCTTCGCCAGCAGGATGCGCGCCCAGTCCTCGGGCGTGTCCCCGACCGCGGCGTCCCCGAGGATCACCTTCGCCTCGTGCTCGTTGACGATCAGCGGATCGCAGGCGTCCAGCACCTCCCGTGGCAGCGGCCGCGGCGGCGACGGGTTCAGCACGAACCGGCTGCCCTCCGCCAGCGACCGGACGGCCTCCACGACCGACTCCAGCGGGATCTCCAGCTGCGCCGACACCACCGTGGACGCCTGGAACAGGCTGCCCGCGGCCCGGACGTCCGCCGGGGTGAGCCGGCCGTTGGCACCCGGGGACACCACGATGCTGTTGTCCCCGGACGGATCGACCGTGATCAGCGCGACGCCCGTCGGCGCCCCGCCGACCAGCACCCCCACGGTGTCCACCCCGGCCGCCCGCTGCGAGTCCAGCAGCAGCCGGCCGTACGCGTCGTCACCGACCCGCGCCAGCAGCGCCGTACGCGCCCCGAGCCGGGCCGCCGCGACCGCCTGGTTGGCGCCCTTGCCGCCCGGGTGGACGACCAGGTCGGAGCCGAGGACGGTCTCCCCGGCCGCCGGGCGCCGCTCCACGCCGACCACCAGATCGGCGTTGGCCGAACCCACGACCAACAGGTCGTAGTCGTACATCACTTGACTCCCCACCGTCAGCCACCGAAGCCGGCCCCGCCGCCGCGCACGACGACCTTCACCGGCACTGTCATCTCGCCCCCGGCGATCCGCCGGCCGGGCCGGCCGGTGCGCCGTGAACCCGTACAGCGTGCCAGCCCCGCACCCGCGGCGAGGGGATCCGGGCTGCTCCCGGCCGTGTGGGTGACGTGCTCCGTGTAACAAGTCCGGTGGCCGAGGGAACGTTTCGCGTGAGCGGCTCCTCTGGTGGGCGACGGATTACCGAAGCCGCCCCAGGAGGACCCCATGCCGCACCACCCCGGCACCGCCGCACCGGCCCGCGCCGCCCTGCTCGTCACCGCGGTGCTCACCGCGGACGCCCTGCTCCACCTGTACTGGACGACCGGCGCCACCTGGCCGGCGGCCGACGACAGCAGCCTGTCCGAGGCGGTCCTCGGCACGGACGTGCCCTTCACGCCGCCGATCCTGCTGCCTCTCGTGGCGGTCCTCCTGACCGGCGCCGCCTGCGTGTTCGCCCACTCCCTCCGACCCCGCCACCCGGTCCTGCGGCTCGCCACCCTGGCCGTGACGGCGGGTCTCTCGCTGCGCGCCCTCGCCGGGATCTACTGGCTGTTCGCCAAGGACACCGGCACGGCCTTCTACTGGCTCAACCTCGCGCTCTACACCCCCCTCTGCGCCGTGCTGGCCGTGGCCGCGCTGCGCGTGGCGCGGTGGAAGGATGAGGTCCGTGCCCGTTGAGCGACCCGGTGACCGTACGGCCCGGCTGGTGCGCGCGGCCCAGCGCGGCGACACCCTCGCCATGGCGGAACTCCTGGACCTCCTGGCCCCCTACGTGGGGCGGATCTGCGCGCCCATCGCGCTGGACCAGAAGGCGGACGCGGCGCAGGAAGCCCTGGTGGCGGTCTTCAGGTCACTGCGCACCCTGAAGGATCCGGCCGCCCTGCACGGCTGGGTGCGTGCCATCGCGGTGCGCGAGGCGGTCCGCACCGCGCAACGCGCCGCCCGGACCGTACCGGCCGACCTGAGCACGCTCCCGGCCCGGGGCGACCCGCAACTGTCCGCCGACATCAGGGACGTACTGGAGCGGCTCTCCCCCGAACATCGCGCGGTGCTGATGCTGCGTGACGTGGAGGGCCTGGACGAGCGCACCGCCGCCGCTCTGCTCGGCGTGCGCACGGGCACCGTCAAATCGCGGCTCCACCGGGCGCGCGACACCTTCCGGAAGGCGTGGACGTCATGAACGAGTTCTGGCCCACCACCGACGTCGACCCCGTGCGCCGCCTGAACGCCCTGGCCGCCGGCGTGCGCGGCGCGCACGTGACCGAGGTGTACGTCGACGCGCCCTTCGAGCGGGTCTGGTCCCTGCTCGGTGACCTGGAGGGCGGCTTCGGACAGGTGGTGACCGACATGGAACGGCTGCGCGTCGTCCACCGGCGGGGCGAGCGTGTCGAGGCGCTGGCCCACAGCAGGTTCGGCCTGCGGGCCCGGCTGCGCGGAGTGCAACGCCCGGGCTGGTGCTGGCTGCAGAGCCGCTTCCTGCTGATCGGAGTGGCGGCGACCCCGGAGGGCGCGGGCACGAGGGTGGCCTTCACCGGCGGAGTCCGCGTACCGACCCGCGCGGCCCTGATCCCGGTGGGCGTACGCCGCGAGGGCGCCCGCAACGCGTCGCGGCTGACGACGCTGCTGTGAGCGGTGCGGCGCCCGCCCCGGCAGGCGCCCCCCTCGGCTCACTCTCCCGCGAACAACTCGGCAGCGTCCGCGGCGTGCACGGCACGCTGGGCCCAGGCCTCGAGCTGATCGAGATCGGTGCAGGCGCTCACGCGCTCACGGACGGAGTCGGGCACCTCGATGCCCCGCCATTCGAGGATGCGGAGGGTCATCTCCTGCCGGTCCTGAATCCGCCCCTCCTCGCGTACCTGCTCCGCCAGCGGGTGTCGCCAGAAGTACTGGATCGCCGTCATCAGGTCCCTCCACATCTGCTTCGCCTGGGGGTCGCTCAGGCATGAGTCGACGAACTGAACGAAGACCGCGGCACTGTCCGGGTCGATGGTCCGCAGGGCAAGATCCGGTGCAGCGCTTCGTGCGACGAGCCCACCATCACGCGGCCCCCAGCTGGCACCAGACGTACTTGCCCCGGTCCCCGAACCGGGCCGACGGCTGCCAGCCCCACACGTCGGCGCAGGCGACGATCAACCCCAGACCCCGGCCCTCCTCCGACTCCGCGAGCTGATCCCACGGCCGTGGCGGCTCGGGTGGCGCGGGGTCCGTGTCCCACGCCCCGATCCAGACCATCCCCTCCCGCGTACGGCGCACCCTGAGCGCGGCCGGCCCCTTGGTGTGCCGGACGGCGTTCGACACCAGCTCGGCCGCGAGCAGCTCCGCGGTGTCGACGAGACCGATGAGTCCGTGCAGGGTCAGGATCAGGCGCAGGGTGCGGCGGCATACGGTCACGGCTCTGACGTCGTTGGGGATGTAGAGGGTGTAGTCCCAGGTCTCGTTTTCGGGCATGCGGCGTCAACTCCGTTGGGTGAGAGGGGATTTCGCACGCGGTGGCATCGCCGCGGCCGTCATGGCAGGACGGAGCGGTGCACTTCCGCTGCGTGTGCGCTACGTCACCGACGGTAGGGGTTACATGTAACTTGAGGCAAGCCGGTCACGTAATCTGAACCCCAACGAGCGGCGTCGGCCGACACGTTGAACCGAGGAGCAATGGATGGGCCCGAGGCGTGAACCAACCGCACGCGAACTGCGCCTGGGGACCGAGCTGCGCAGGCTCCGCGAGGCGGCAGGGCTCACCGCCATCGAGGCGGCTGCGCTGCTCGGAGTGAACCGAGTGCAGATCAGCCAAATCGAATCCGGAGTCAAGGGTGTGAGCGAGCAGCGCCTGCGCCGCCTCGCGTCTCACTACGCCTGCACGGACGAGGAGTTCGTCGACGCCCTGGTGGCGATGGCCACGGACCGCACTCGTGGTTGGTGGGAGGAATACCGGGGCCTGTTGCCCACGTCCTTCCTGGACCTGTCCGAGCTGGAGCACCATGCCCGCTTTCTGCGTCACGTGGCCGTCCTTTACGTACCGGGTCTTCTGCAGACGGAGGACTACTCACGCGCTGTCTTCTCCTCCAGGCTGCCGGAACTGACCAGCGAGGAGATCGAGTTGCGCATCCAGCACCGGAAGGCCCGGCAGCGGTTCACCATCCCGTACGAAGCAGTGATCCATGAGGCGGCCCTTCGTATCAGAGTCGGTGACCGTGCCACCTCACGGGCTCAGCTCGGCCGACTTCTGGAGCTCTCCGAGGCCGACCACATCACCGTGCGCGTCATCCCCTTCGACCTGGACGGCTTCGCCAGCGCTTCGAGCACGATGACCTACGTCGGCGGCTCCGTGCCCAAACTGGACACGGTGGTGCGTGACGCGCTGCACGGCACCGCGTTCATCGATTCGGAGGCTCAGCTCAACACCTATCGAACGAGCTTCCGTACAGTGGAGACCGCGTCACTGGACCCGGGACAGTCCCGGGAGTTCATTCACGGACTGGCCAAGGAGCTGTGAGGCACCCGATGGACAATTGGCGTAAGTCGTCGTACTCGGGCCCGGGCGACGGCAACGAGTGCGTGGAAATCGCCATCACCCCCACCCACACAGCCGTCCGAGACTCCAAGGACCCCGCCCGAGCCACCCTCGCCTTCCGAACCCCCGCCTTCACCACATTCGTGCAAGCCCTGAAGCAGTCCTCCTGACCCCCGGAAAAGACCTCGCACGGCCCCACCCCGCCCGGTACCTTCACGCGTGTCCCGCCGCTGAAAGAAGGTCTCGTCCATGGCATGTCGTATCGGTGAGCTCGTGCTCGGTTGCCGCGAACCCGAGGTGCTGGCGCGGTTCTGGTGTGAGGTCCTGGACTTCGTGGTGCTGGGCCGCGAAGAGGACGGCAGCGTCGAGATCGGGCCCCGCGAGGGATTCGGCGGCGCGCAGCCGACGCTCTTCCTCAGCCGCAGGGACGAGCCGGAGCCGGGGAAGTCCCGGCTGCACATCGACGTCAACGCCACCGACCGCGATCAGGACGCCGAACTCGAACGCCTCCTGAAGCTCGGGGCGCGCCCCGCCGATGTCGGCCAGACCGGCGAAGAGTCCTGGCACGTCCTCGCCGACCCCGAGGGCAACGAGTTCTGCCTCCTCAAGGCCCGCATCAAGCCGCTCTGAGGGGCGCGCTGTCACACCCCGCCGGTAACGTCGGATCATGGCTCAGCAGGAGGGGACCCCGCACGGCGGCACGGAGGCGCGGCGGCTCGCCACGCTCGAAGGCGTGCTCGAGCGCATCACGTACGCCAACGAGGACAACGGTTACACCGTGGCCCGGGTGGACACCGGAAGAGGCGCCGGCGATCTGCTCACGGTCGTCGGCGCGCTGCTCGGTGCCCAGGTGGGGGAGTCCCTGCGGATGGAGGGCCGCTGGGGCTCGCATCCGCAGTACGGCAAGCAGTTCCACGTCGAGAACTACACGACCGTCCTGCCGGCGACCGTCCAGGGCATCCGGCGTTATCTGGGGTCCGGGCTGGTCAAGGGCATCGGACCCGTCTTCGCCGACCGCATCACGCAGCATTTCGGGACGGACACCCTCCGGATCATCGAGGAGGAGCCCAAGCGGCTCGTCGAGGTGCCCGGACTCGGGCCCAAGCGGACCAAGAAGATCGCCGAGGCCTGGGACGAGCAGAAGGCGATCAAGGAGGTCATGCTCTTCCTCCAGACCGTCGAGGTCTCCACCTCCATCGCCGTGCGCATCTACAAGAAGTACGGGGACGCGTCGATCCAGGTGGTCAAGGAGCAGCCCTACCGGCTCGCCGCCGACGTCTGGGGCATCGGCTTCCTCACCGCCGACAAGATCGCCCAGTCCGTGGGCATCCCGCACGACAGCCCCGAGCGCGTCAAGGCCGGTCTGCAGTACGCCCTGTCGCAGTCCGCCGACCAGGGGCACTGCTATCTGCCGGAGGAGAAGCTCATCTCCGACGCCGTCAAGCTGCTCGGCGTCGACACCGGGCTCGTCATCGAGTGCCTGGCCGAGCTGGCCGGGCCGGGAGAGGACGGCGAGGAGCCAGGGGTCGTCCGGGAGAAGGTGCCGGGGGTGGACACCGACGAGCCCGTCACCGCCGTCTACCTTGTCCCCTTCCACCGCGCCGAACTCTCCCTCTCCTCCCAGCTGCTGCGGCTCCTGCGCACCGACGAGGACCGGATGCCCGCCTTCCGCACCGTCGAGTGGGACAAGGCGCTGGGCTGGCTGAAAACCCGCACCGGTGCCGAGCTCGCGCCCGAGCAGGAGGCCGCCGTCAGACTGGCGCTGACCGAGAAGGTCGCCGTCCTCACCGGCGGCCCCGGCTGCGGCAAGTCCTTCACGGTCCGCTCGATCGTGGAGCTGGCCCGCGCCAAGCGGGCCAAGGTGCTGCTCGCCGCGCCCACCGGGCGGGCCGCCAAGCGGCTGGCCGAGCTGACCGGCGCCGAGGCCTCCACGGTGCACCGGCTGCTGGAGCTGAAGCCCGGCGGGGACGCCGCCTACGACCGGGACCGCCCCCTGGACGCCGACCTCGTGGTCGTCGACGAGGCCTCCATGCTCGACCTGCTCCTCGCCAACAAGCTGGTCAAGGCCGTGCCGCCCGGCGCTCATCTCCTCTTCGTGGGGGACGTCGACCAGTTGCCGAGCGTCGGCGCGGGGGAGGTGCTGCGGGATCTGCTCGCCGACGGCAGCCCCGTGCCCGCCGTCCGTCTCACCCGGGTCTTCCGCCAGGCGCAGCAGTCCGGTGTCGTCACCAACGCGCACCGCATCAACGCGGGACAGCACCCGCTCACCGACGGTCTGAAGGACTTCTTCCTCTTCGTCGAGGACGACACCGAGGAGACCGGGCGGCTCACCGTCGATGTGGCGGCCCGGCGGATTCCGGCCAAGTTCGGCCTCGACCCGCGACGGGACGTGCAGGTGCTGGCGCCGATGCACCGGGGGCCCGCGGGCGCCGGCGCGCTCAACGGGCTGCTTCAGCAGGCCATCACGCCCGGCCGGCCCGATCTGCCGGAGAAGCGCTTCGGCGGGCGGGTGTTCCGTGTCGGCGACAAGGTCACCCAGATCCGCAACAATTACGACAAGGGGGAGAACGGTGTCTTCAACGGCACCGTGGGCGTGGTCACCTCGCTCGACCCGGTCGACCAGCGCCTGACGGTGCTGACCGACGAGGACGAGGAGGTGTCGTACGACTTCGACGAACTGGACGAGCTGGCGCACGCCTACGCGGTGACCATCCACCGCTCGCAGGGCAGCGAGTATCCCGCCGTGGTGATCCCGGTCACCACCGGCGCCTGGATGATGCTGCAGCGGAACCTGCTGTACACCGCGGTGACCCGGGCCAAGAAGCTGGTCGTGCTCGTCGGTTCACGCAAGGCGATCGGTCAGGCGGTGCGGACGGTGTCGGCGGGGCGGCGGTGCACGGCCCTGGACTTCCGGCTCACGGGGGCCCTCGGAAAAAATGATCGATCAAATGAGTCGTGAAGGTCACAGAGCACTTCCAGATGGGCAGGGAAGGGGGCAGGATGTGCAAGTTGGCGGCACTGAGTGCCGCCGATAAGCCCAATGGTCGACCCCGAGTGCACTCTCCTGAGCCAAATGGGGGATGGTAGAGACAGTCAGGGCAACCTCGAAGATGAGGCACAACGTCGGTGAGGGAAGACGTGAGCGACAACTCTGTAGTACTGCGGTACGACGGCAACGAGTACACCTACCCGGTGGTCGACAGCACCGTCGGCGACAAGGGCTTCGACATCGGGAAGCTGCGCGCCCAGACCGGTCTGGTGACCCTGGACAGCGGGTACGGCAACACCGCCGCCTATAAATCGGCCATCACCTACCTCGACGGTGAGGCCGGCATCCTCCGGTACCGCGGTTACCCCATCGAGCAGCTGGCCGAGCGCTCCACCTTCCTGGAGGTCGCCTACCTGCTGATCAACGGCGAGCTGCCGACCGTCGACCAGCTCACCGCGTTCAAGGACGAGATCACGCGGCACACCCTGCTGCACGAGGACGTCAAGAACTTCTACAAGGGCTTCCCCCGCGACGCCCACCCGATGGCCATGCTGTCGTCGGTCGTCTCCGCGCTGTCCACGTTCTACCAGGACAGCCACAACCCGTTCGACGAGAAGCAGCGCGACCTCTCCACCATCCGCCTGCTCGCGAAGCTGCCGACGATCGCCGCCTACGCGTACAAGAAGTCGATCGGTCACCCCTTCGTCTACCCGCGCAACGACCTCGGGTACGTCGAGAACTTCCTGCGCATGACCTTCTCGGTCCCGGCCCAGGAGTACGACCTGGACCCGGTCGTCGTCTCCGCGCTGGACAAGCTGCTGATCCTGCACGCGGACCACGAGCAGAACTGTTCGACCTCCACGGTCCGCCTGGTGGGCTCGTCGCAGGCGAACATGTTCGCCTCGATCTCCGCCGGCATCAACGCCCTGTGGGGCCCGCTGCACGGTGGCGCCAACCAGTCCGTGCTGGAGATGCTCGAGGGCATCCGCGACTCCGGCGGCGACGTCGACACCTTCATCCGCAAGGTGAAGAACAAGGAGGACGGCGTCCGCCTGATGGGCTTCGGCCACCGGGTCTACAAGAACTTCGACCCGCGCGCCAAGATCATCAAGGCCGCCGCGCACGACGTGCTCTCCGCGCTCGGCAAGAGCGACGAGCTGCTGGACATCGCGCTCAAGCTCGAGGAGCACGCGCTCTCCGACGACTACTTCACCGAGCGCAAGCTCTACCCGAACGTCGACTTCTACACCGGCCTGATCTACCGGGCCATGGGCTTCCCGACCGAGATGTTCACGGTCCTCTTCGCCCTCGGCCGCCTCCCGGGCTGGATCGCCCAGTGGCACGAGATGATCAAGGAGCCCGGTTCCCGCATCGGCCGCCCGCGCCAGATCTACACGGGCGTCGTCGAGCGTGACTTCGTTCCCGTCGAGGAGCGCTGAGCCGTACCTCGCGGTCCGCACAGAGCCGTGACGAACGCTCGTGGTGTGCCCCGTATCCGCTGACGCGGGTGCGGGGCACACCCGTAGGTACACGGCGGAGGTAAGCGGAAGGCGCCCCGGTGCGTCAGTCCCCCCACGGGCTGACGACCAGGGCGCCTTCCCGTGTCCCGGTGCGGATTCCCCCCACGGGATCCGGCCGGGCGCTTGTGAGAAAACAGCGCCTGAATCGCTGTGATGAGCACGGCGAGCGAGCCCGCCGTACGCCAGTGATGTGTGCCGGGACGGCGCACGCTGGGAGGGCCGCTCAAAGCTTCCCGGTGTACGCGTCCCGGCAACGCAGCTCTGGAGAAGTCCCCCAAGACGACTCCAGATGTCGGTCGGCGCCCCCCAAGACGCTTCCCGACATCGCCAACTTAGACCTTCGAACCCCTTCGATGGTTACCTTCACATCACTGTGATCTGTGTCTCTTGCATATGTCCTTTAGTTGCGCAAGAGCCCCGATATGACGATCGGGACCCCCGCGTAAGGAAGATGCGCGAGGCTTGTGAAGAGCTTATGTGAGGTCCGCGCCGGACTCCAGAGGAGTTCGGTTCTTGAGCTGTGACGAACACATCACACACAGTTCACCGGAACGCCCGCAGCCGCAGGCTGTTCGTCACCACGAACACCGACGAGAACGCCATCGCCGCCCCCGCGATCATCGGGTTCAGCAGCCCCGCCGCGGCCAGCGGCAGCGCGGCCACGTTGTAGCCGAAGGCCCACACCAGGTTGCCCTTGATCGTGGACAGCGTCCGCCGGGACAGCCGGATCGCGTCCGCGGCCACCCGCAGATCCCCGCGCACCAGCATCAGATCGCTCGCCTCGATCGCCGCGTCCGTGCCCGTGCCCATCGCGAGCCCCAGATCGGCCGTGGCGAGCGCCGCCGCGTCGTTGACGCCGTCGCCGACCATGGCGACCGTCCGCCCCTCGCCCTGCAGCCGCCGTACGACGTCCACCTTGTCCTCGGGCAGCACCTCGGCGTACACGTGCCCGGCGTCGATGCCGACGCTGCGCGCCACCGCCTCGGCGACCGTCCGGTTGTCCCCGGTCAGCAGCACCGGCGTCAGGCCGAGCCCGCGCAGCCGCGCGACGGCTTCCGCGCTGGTCTCCTTCACGGCGTCCGCCACCGCGAGCACCCCGCGCGCTTCGCCGTCCCAGCCGACGACGACCGCCGTACGACCGCCCTGTTCGGCTTCCTCCCGCACTCGGGCCAGCTCCGGCGGCAGCGCGTCGAAGAGGCGCCCCACGGACACCTCGCGCCCGTCCACACGCCCGCGTACGCCCCGGCCGGGCACGTTCGTGAAGTCCTCCACGCCGGGCAGCGCACCGGCCCGCTCCTCCGCGCCGGCCGCGATCGCGCGGGCGATCGGGTGCTCTGAGGCGTGCTCCAGAGCGCCCGCGAGCCGCAGCACCTCCTTCTCGTCGGCGCCGTCGGCGACGTACACCTCCTGAAGGGTCATGCGGCCGGTGGTGACCGTGCCCGTCTTGTCCAGGACGACGGTGTCGACGCGGCGGGTGGACTCCAGCACCTCGGGTCCCTTGATGAGGATGCCGAGCTGCGCGCCGCGCCCGGTGCCCACCATCAGCGCGGTCGGCGTGGCCAGGCCCAGCGCGCACGGGCAGGCGATGATCAGTACGGCGACGGCGGCCGTGAACGCGGCGCTCGCGTCGCCGGTCGCGCCCAGCCAGCCGCCGCAGGTGGCGGCCGCGATCAGCAGGACGACGGGAACGAAGCTCCCGGAGATGCGGTCGGCGAGCCGCTGCACCTGGGCCTTGCCGCTCTGGGCGTCCTCGACCAGCTTGGCCATGCGGGCGAGCTGCGTGTCCGCACCGACCCGGGTTGCCTCGACGACCAGCCGGCCCCCGGCGTTGACCGTCGCCCCCGTCACCGCGTCCCCGGTGCCCACGTCGACCGGGACCGACTCACCGGTCAGCATCGACGCGTCGACGGCGGAGACGCCCTCGACGACCGTGCCGTCGGTGGCGATCTTCTCGCCCGGCCGGACCACGAACCGGTCGCCGACGGCGAGCCGGGACACCGGTATGCGCACCTCGCGGCCGGCGCGCAGCACGGCCACGTCCTTCGCGCCCAGCTCCATCAGCGCCCGCAGCGCGGCACCGGCGCGGCGCTTGGAGCGGGCCTCCAGGTACCGGCCGAGCAGGATGAACGCGGTGACGCCCGCGGCGACCTCCAGATACAGCGTGGAGGAGGCATCGCCGCGCGCGGGCGTGAAGTCGAAGCCGTGCCGCATCCCGGGCATGCCGGCGTCACCGAGGAACAGCGCCCACAGTGACCAGCCGAACGCAGCGGCCGTACCGACGGAGACGAGGGTGTCCATGGTGGCCGCGCCGTGCCGCAGATTGGTCCACGTGGCCTTGTGGAAGGGCCACGCGCCCCAGACGACGACGGGTGCGGCGAGGGTCAGCGACAGCCACTGCCAGTTGTCGAACTGCAGGGACGGCACCATCGACAGCAGGACGACCGGCGCGGCGAGCACGGCGGAGACGATCAGCCGCTGACGCAACGCGGCCAGTTCGGGGTCCGGCTGGACCGCGGTGTCCTGCGGCTCCTCGGGCGGCGGCGCCGGTTCCTCGGCGGTGTATCCCGTCTTCTCCACCGTGGCGATCAGGTCGGCGACCTCCAGGCCGGCGGGGTAGACCACCTTCGCCTTCTCCGTCGCGAAGTTCACCGTGGCGGTGACGCCGTCCATCCGGTTGAGCTTCTTCTCCACGCGCGCGGCGCAGGACGCACAGGTCATCCCGCCGATGAGCAGCTCGACTTGGGAGGTCTCGGCGGAGGCGGTCATGGGTGCCGGTGCGGTGCTGGTCATGCGCGTACTCCTGGGAACGGACCGGGGCCGTACGGATCCAGTATCAGCTGGTCGGTACGGCCCGGGTCGGGACGGTTGCGCGAGGGTGCGCGGCCGCAGGTGCGCGGCGGCGCGGCTCAGGCCTTGCCGACCAGCTCGTAGCCGGCTTCGTCGACGGCGGCGCGCACGGCCTCCTCGTCCAGCGGGGCGGCGGAGACGACGGTGACCTCGCCGGCGGCGGCGACGGCCTGCACGGAGGTGACGCCGGGGATCCCGGAGATCTCGGCGGAGACGGAGCCCTCGCAATGTCCGCAGCTCATGCCGCTCACCTTGTAGACGGTGGTGAGGGAACCAGGGGTGTCGGTGTGGGCGGTCATGTCGTTACTCCTCATCGAAGCATGTGGGGTCGGTGGGGGCCGCGCGGGCCGCCACACTCTCAGATTATACCCCTAGGGGGTATCACGCCATCGCCGGGCCGCCCCTCGGCGCGTCGGCAGCCGCCGGGTAGCGTGCGGTGGAAGACGGCCGGAGGGTGAGGGAGGGACGTATGCGCGCTGTGGTGTTCGAGCGGTTCGGCGAGCGGGCCGAGGTGCGGCAGGTGCCGGACCCGGCGCCCGCCGGACACGGCGTCGTCGTGCGGGTGGCGGCCACCGGGCTGTGCCGCAGCGACTGGCACGGCTGGCAGGGCCACGACCCCGACATCAGCCTCCCGCACGTCCCCGGGCACGAACTGGCCGGGGTGGTGGAGGCCGTGGGCGCCCGAGTGACCCGCTGGCGGCCCGGCGACCGGGTCACCGTGCCCTTCGTCTGCGCCTGCGGCAGCTGCGCCGCCTGCGCGGCAGGCGACCAGCAGGTGTGCGAGCGGCAGGCCCAGCCCGGCTTCACCCACTGGGGGTCGTTCGCCGAGTACGTGGCCCTCGACCACGCGGACGTGAACCTCGTCGCCGTGCCCGAGGAGATGACCTTCGCGACGGCCGCCTCGCTCGGCTGCCGGTTCGCCACGGCGTTCCGCGCGGTGGTGCAGCAGGGCCGGGTCGCGGCGGGGGAGTGGGTCGCGGTGCACGGCTGCGGGGGCGTGGGCCTGTCCGCGGTGATGATCGCCGCCGCATCGGGCGCCCGGGTGGTCGCGGTCGACGTCTCGCCCCGGGCCCTGGAACTGGCGCGCGGCTTCGGCGCGGTGGAGTGCGTGGACGCGGGTCGCGTCACGGACACGGCCGCCGCCGTACGGGACCTCACCGGCGGCGGCGCCCACCTTTCCCTGGACGCGCTCGGCGCACCCGTCACCTGCGCGGCCTCCGTGAACTCCCTGCGCCGCCGCGGCCGTCACATCCAGGTCGGACTGCTTCCCTCCGCCGACGGCACCACGCCCGTGCCCATGGCCCGCGCCATCGCCCTGGAGCTGGAACTGCTCGGCAGCCACGGCATGGCCGCGCACACCTACCCGGCGATGCTGGAACTGGTCCGCGCCGGCGCCCTGCGCCCCGACCTGCTGGTCACCTCCACCATCCCGCTCGCGGACGCCCCGGCCGCGCTGGCGGCGATGGGTACGTCGGCGGGCGCGGGCGTGACGGTCATCGAGCCCTGACGGTGACCGACCTCGCCGCCCGGCGGCGCGAGCGCAACGCGTCGCGCGCCGGCGCCGGTGTACGCGTTTGTTGCACTCGTGTCACGAACGTCCCGGTCCTGTCGCATATGTCGCGCATACGCGGGCGTTGCGTCACACGCGTTCGACAGCCCCTGCCCACCCGCCGTCCGCGTCGTTCACCGAGCAGACGCTTGGTGATCGCCGGCGCAGCGCCCGGCTCCCTCGACGGCCGCCCGACGGCCGCCGCTGTGGCGCGCGCAGGGAGGTGCACGACATGACCGACCGCAGGCTCTGGTCGTACAAGGAGATCGCGGCGCACATCAATGTGCAGCCGGACACCGTCCGTTCCTACCGCAAGCACGGACTGCTGCCGCCGCCCGACCAGGTGGAGAGCGGCAAGCCCTACTGGTACGCCGACACCGTCCGGGCCTGGGTGGCCTCCCGCCCGCGCAACCGGGGCCGCCGCCAAGGCTGACACGCCCGGCCCGTCCCCTCTCCGTACCCATGCGGAGAGGCGGGCCGGGCCCGCTGCGACAGGCCCGGCCCGCCGGCTTCCCCGCCGTCCCCCCGCGGATACGCGACCGGCTCGCCGCACAGCCTGCCGTCAGTGCCGCGTGCGGGTCTTGGAGAAATCCGCACCACCCGAACGGGCCGTCGTGACACCGCCCGCCGCCGGCAGCAGGCTCGTCGCCTCGCCGCTGACCCGGTCGGCCACCCCGGACCCGCCCGGCGTGAGCCGTCGCGCCGCCGCGAACCGGCCCGGCGTACAGCCGGTCATCGCCTTGAACTCGCAGCTGGGATGCGCCTGGTCGTAGAAGCCCCAGGCGGTCGCCGTCTCCGCCTGGCTGCGCCCGGCCGTCGGCAGCCGCCGGGTGCGCTCCAGCCGCAGCACCCGCGCGGCGGCCTTCGGGCTCAGCCCTCTCTGCTGGCGGAACCGGTTCTCCAGCTGCCGCACGCTCCAGCCGGCCTCCTGCGCCAGGCGCGGTACGGGGAGTACGCCGCGGGCCCGCGCCGGCACCACGTCCGCCATCCGCGCCCCGCCCATGCCCCGCCGGAGGGAACTCATGGTGCTACGACCCGGCCGCGCACGGAAGGTGAACGGGGAGAGGGGGGTCGGGCGCTCGCCGGGCACGCCTGCGCTGACAGAATCTCGTCCGAATGTCCGGACAAAACATTGACAGGGATTCGCGTACGGGACTAGAAAACCGGGGAGAGCCGGGACGGCCGGGAGAAGCGGCAGCGCGCCGGGACCTCCCGGGTGACGAAGGGAAGCCGATGGCGTACGACCTGATCACCATGGGGCGGATCGGCGTGGACCTGTACCCGTTGCAGACCGGGGTCCCGCTGTCCGAGGTGACCACCTTCGGGAAATTCCTCGGCGGCTCCGCCACCAACGTCGCCGTCGCCGCCGCCCGCCTCGGCCGCCGTACGGCCGTCATCACCCGCACCGGCGACGACCCGTTCGGCACCTACCTGCACGAGGCGCTGCGCGGCTTCGGCGTCGACGACCGCTGGGTGACACCCGTACCGGGACTGCCCACCCCCGTCACCTTCTGCGAGGTGTTCCCGCCGGACGACTTCCCGCTGTACTTCTACCGCCGGCCCAAGGCCCCGGACCTGGAGATCGACCCCCACCAGCTCGACCTGGACGCGATCCGCGCGGCACGCGTCTTCTGGGTCACAGGCACCGGGCTCAGCGAGGAGCCCAGCCGCACCGCGACCCTGAGCGCCCTCGCCCACCGCGCCAAGTCCGGCCACACGGTCTTCGACCTGGACTGGCGCCCGATGTTCTGGGCCGACCCGGACGCCGCCCGTCCCTTCTACGCCGAGGCCCTGCGCCACGCCACCGTCGCCGTCGGCAACCTCGACGAGGTGGAGGTCGCCACGGGCCACCGCGATCCCCACGCCGCCGCCCGCGCGCTGCTGGCCGACGGGGTCGAGCTGGCCGTCGTCAAACAGGGACCCAAGGGCGTCCTCGCCGTCCACCGCGACGGGGACACCGCCGAGGTCCCACCGCTGCCGCTGAACGTGCTGAACGGCCTGGGCGCCGGCGATGCCTTCGGCGGCTCCCTGTGCCACGGGCTGCTCGCCGGCTGGGACCTGGAGACCACCATGCGCCACGCCAACGCCGCCGGCGCCATCGTCGCCTCCCGCCTGGAGTGCTCCTCCGCGATGCCGACGTCCGCCGAGGTGAAGGCCGCCCTGGACGCGGGGGCGGTCCGGTGAGAGCGGGCAGGGTCGGCGGGGCCGACCACCACCTGCCGTACGAGGACGGCGGCGGATCCGGGCACCCGGGCCACGGCGGACCCACCGTCGAGGTCGATGTCGCCGAACTCGTCCGCATCCGCAGCCATCACCCCGAGGCGATCGCCGAGGCCGCCGCCCGCCGTGCGCGCCGGCCGCTGCTCGCCGAGGCAGGGCGGCTGATGATCGTCGCCGCCGACCACCCGGCCCGCGGCGCCCTCGGCGTCGGCGGCCGGCACCTGGCGATGGCCGACCGGGCCGACCTGCTGCGCCGGCTGTGCGTCGCGCTCGCCCGCCCCGGCGTCGACGGCGTCCTCGCCACCGCCGACATCCTGGAGGACCTGCTGCTGCTCGGCGCCCTGGACGGCAAGGTCGCCATGGGCTCGATGAACCGCGGGGGACTGGCCGGCGCCCGCTTCGAGCTGGACGACCGCTTCACCGGCCACCGGCCCGAGGACCTCGAGCGGCTCGGCTTCGACGCGGGCAAGCTGCTGCTGCGGATCGACTACGACGACCCGGGCTCGCTCGCCACGCTGGAGGCCGCCGCCCGTGCCGTCGACGCGATGGCCGCGCGCCGGCTGCCGGTCTTCGTCGAGCCGTTCATCAGCCGCCGCGGCGCCGACGGCCGGCTGCGCAACGACCTGTCGGCCGAGGCCGTGATCCGGTCGATCGCGATCGCCTCGGGTCTCGGCGGCAGTTCGGCCTACACCTGGCTGAAGGTCCCCGTCACCGACGACCCCGACGACATGCCCGCGGTGATGGCCGCCTCCACGCTGCCCGCCGTGCTGCTCGGCGGTGACGTCGGCGACGGCGACGACGACCGGGCCGCCGCGTTCGAGAAGTGGCGCGGCGCGCTGCGGCTGCCCACCGTGCGCGGCCTGATGGTCGGCCGTTCCCTGCTCTACCCGCCGGACGGCGACGTGGCCGCCGCCGTCGACGCGGCCGTCGCCCTGCTGCCCGGGCGACCGGGACGGACACCGTGAACACGATCCCCTACCTCGCGCCCCACGCTGCTTGTACGGTGCAGTCAGCGCCCGGTACCGCGGGTGAGGGAATCCCACCGAACGCCTCCGGCGCGGGAGGCCGCTTCGCCCTGGCAGGAGCGAAGTGCGAGCGACGACTCCCCGCCCGCTACGGCCCCGCGCCGGAGGTCCCCGCCGACCGTTCCCTTCCCCACCCTCTCCCTTCCCCTCCCTCTCTCGTCCCGTCCGTCCGCTTCCGCCCCGGTGTCTATGCCGACGCCCAAACGGCAGACAGAGTGTCGGGCGCGCTGCCCGCCCCGGCCTGCTGGGATGTATACGTGCCGCGAGCGCGACCCACCCGTCGGCGGTCCCGGCACACGAGCACTACCCACGGCAACGTCTCGACCCGACGCCGCCATCTGCGAAGGAGTAACTGGGCATGACGAAGATCGTCAACCACTGGATCGGCGGCAAGACCGCCGAGGGCACGTCGGGCGCCTACGGTCCGGTCACCGACCCGGCGACCGGCGAGGTCACCACCAAGGTCGCCTTCGCGTCGGTGGAGGAGGTGGACGCGGCCGTCGCGGCGGCCCAGGACGCCTTTCTCACCTGGGGCCAGTCGTCGCTGGCCCAGCGCACGACGATCATGTTCCGCTTCCGGGCGCTGCTGGACGCGCACCGCGACGAGATCGCCGCGCTGATCACCGCCGAGCACGGCAAGGTGCACTCCGACGCGCTCGGTGAGGTGGCCCGCGGCCTGGAGATCGTCGACCTGGCGTGCGGGATCAACGTCCAGCTCAAGGGGGAGCTGTCCACCCAGGTCGCCAGCCGGGTCGACGTCTCCTCGATCCGCCAGCCGCTGGGCGTGGTCGCGGGCATCACGCCGTTCAACTTCCCGGCGATGGTGCCGATGTGGATGTTCCCGATGGCCATCGCGTGCGGCAACACCTTCGTGCTCAAGCCGAGCGAGAAGGACCCGTCGGCGTCGATGCGCATCGCCGAGCTGTTCGCGGAGGCCGGGCTGCCGGACGGCGTGTTCAACGTCGTGCACGGCGACAAGGTGGCCGTGGACCGGCTGCTGGAGCACCCGGACGTCAAGGCGGTGTCCTTCGTCGGCTCCACCCCGATCGCCCGCTACATCCACACCACGGCCTCCGCCAACGGCAAGCGGGTGCAGGCCCTCGGCGGCGCCAAGAACCACATGCTGGTCCTGCCCGACGCCGACCTCGACGCCGCCGCCGACGCGGCCGTCTCCGCCGCCTACGGCTCCGCCGGTGAGCGCTGCATGGCGATCTCCGCGGTCGTCGCCGTGGGCGCGATCGGCGACACGCTGGTGGAGAAGATCCGTGAGCGTGCCGAGAAGATCAAGATCGGTCCGGGCAACGACCCGGCGTCCGAGATGGGCCCGCTGATCACCAAGGCCCACCGGGACAAGGTCGCCTCCTACGTCGAGGGCGCCGCCGCCGAGGGCTGCGAGGTCGTCCTGGACGGCACCGGTTACACCGTCGAGGGCTTCGAGGACGGCCACTGGATCGGTCTGTCCCTGCTGGACAAGGTGCCGGCCGGCGCCAAGGCGTACCAGGACGAGATCTTCGGTCCGGTGCTGTGCGTGCTGCGCGCGGACACCTACGAGGAGGGCGTGGCCCTCATCAACGCCTCGCCGTTCGGCAACGGCACCGCGATCTTCACCCGGGACGGCGGCGCCGCGCGCCGCTTCCAGCTGGAGATCGAGGCCGGCATGGTCGGCGTGAACGTCCCGATCCCCGTGCCCGTGGGCTACCACTCCTTCGGCGGCTGGAAGGACTCCCTCTTCGGGGACCACCACATCTACGGCAACGACGGCACGCACTTCTACACCCGCGGCAAGGTCGTCACCACCCGCTGGCCCGACCCGGCCGACGCCCCGGCGGGCGTGGACCTGGGCTTCCCGCGCAACCACTGACGCGTCCGCGTGACACCGGTGCCCCGCGCCTCCGAGGGGAGGGCGGGGCACCGGCGTGTGGTCAGCCCTGCTGCTGTTGCCGCGCCTTGATCGCGTCGGTGAGGTCCCCGGTCTGCGCGGCGGGCGGCGCCGTGACGGTCGCCGTGGCGCCGAACTTCTCGAAGTCCATGGTGACCGTCGCTCTGCCGAGCTGCTGCTTCATGCGCACCGGCAGGTCCTTGCCGTTGACCCAGACGTCCATGGTGATCGAGTCGACGCCGCCGGTCATGGAGCCGAAGAGGCTGTCGTCGTCACCGTAGGCCTCCTTGAACCGGCCCATGTGCGCCCGGTCGATGACGGCCTTGTAGTGGTGCGCCCGCTGCCCGTCGACGGTCTCGGTGCCCAGGTCGTCCACGTCGTTCGCGTACTTCAGGCCCCTCATGGAAGCCGAGGGGCTGCCGGCGCCGCTGCTGCCGTTCAACGCCTGGGCGCCTTTGTCGCCGAAGAGCGCCGACGCGTCGACCTTCATCCACTCCTTGCCCTTGAGCGGGCCGGAGGGCTGCGGGTCGATGTCGTAGTAGTAGGCGCCGCCCAGGAAGATCATGCGGGTCTTCGGGGCCGCGTGCACCTGCTGCATCTGGGCGGCCTTGGTGTCCATCTCGACGTCGAAGGCGAAACCCTTGCCCCAGGAGTAGGTGCCCTCCGCGGTGACCGGCGCGCGGCCGTTGCCGAGGTCGGTGCTCATGCGCACTTCGGCCGAGCCGAGGTTCTGCGTCTGGTCCGTCGCCCGGCTCAGCGCCGCCATGATCCGGCTCTGCGCGGTCTCGGCGACATCGGCCGCCTTCTTCGTCGTCTGCGCACCGCACGCGGACACGGTCAGCAGCGCCGCCGCTGTGAACCCCACCCAGACGGCCGTGTGCTTCAGCTTCATGAGTCCCCACCCGTAGCTGTGATTCAACTGTGTCGCCGACTCTATCGGCCCCCTCTGACAACACCGACCGGCGTCCAGGGGCCTCCGCGGCCGTCCGGATACCGGACGTGCTGACATTTTTTTGACACCTTGGCTGCGGTTCCCGTTTACCCCGGACGAAACGGGTGACGAAGGGGTTAGCGCTAGATGACCTTGGAAAGCAAGGTCACATGGCGAACGGTCTTGTTGGTACCGCCAATAGGACGTCGCGGCCTAGGAAAGTGATGTCAAGGTCACCCTTCCGCAAGTGCGGAATCCGAAGGTAATCGGCCATTGACGTGACGGTTTTCGTCGGGGTTCCATTCAGCGCCGGGAGCGGATGACAGAGACGTACGACGATCCGCCGGAGGCGATAGCGCTCCCGACCCCACCGCAGTCACACGAGTCGATCGGAACCGCCGCATGACCGACACGCTCCGCTCAGTCGAGAACGCCGTCCTGGAGGCCGCCTCAGAGGCACCCCAAAAGCTCAAGCGCTCGATCGGAGTGGTCGGCGGCACGCTGCTGACACTGTCCTGCGTCACCCCCGCGTCCACGCTCTTCGTGGTGGTCCCCGACCTGTTCGGCTCGCTCGGTACCGCCACAGCCCTGACGATCGCCATCGGCTCCCTCCTCTGTATCGCCGTGGCGTTCTGTTACTCCGAGCTGGGCACCCTCATCCCCAGCGCGGGCGGCGAGTACGCCATCGTGTCCACGCTGGCCGGGCGGTTGGCGGGCTGGCTGGTCTTCGTGCTGTCACTGCTGGTCGTGATGATCGTGCCGCCGGTGATCGCGATGGGCACGGCGGACTACCTCGCCCCGATCGTGCACCTCGACCCGTCCCTGACCGGCGCCGGCGTGATGCTGCTCGCCACTCTGGCCGGTCTGCTCGACCTGCGCGCCAACGCCTGGATCACCGGCATCTTCCTGGTCCTGGAGGTCATCGCCGCCGGTGTGGTGGCGCTGCTCGGCTTCACCCACGGCCACCGCGGGGCCGGCAGCCTGCTGTCCATGCAGGTGGCCGGCACCGGCGGCCACACCGACACCGTGACCGCCATGCTGGTCGTCTCCGGCCTCGCCATCGCCCTCTTCGTCACCCAGGGCTTCTCCACCGCCATCTACCTCTCCGAGGAGCTGGAGAACCCGCGCCGCAACGTCGCCCGCACGGTCCTGGCCACCCTCGCCATCTCCACGGTGGTCATCCTGGTCCCGGTCGTCGCCATCACCATGGGCGCCGGCGACCTCGAGGAGCTCACCGGCGGCGACATCGGCTCGATGGTCACCGCCTGGTCCAACTCCGCCGTGGGCACTTTCGTCAGCCTCTGCGTGGCCCTCGCGATCATCAACGCGGGCATCGTCATGGTCATCCAGAACTCCCGCGTGCTCTTCGCCTCCGCCCGCGACAAGGCCTGGCCCGAGCCGGTCAACAACGCCTTCTCCAAGCTCGGCCGCTTCGGCTCCCCCTGGGTGGCCACGCTCGCGGTCGGCGTCCCCGGCGCGATCCTGTGCTTCGTCAACCTCGACACCCTCTACGGTGTGACCGGCGTGTCCGTGACCGGCATGTACCTGCTGGTTGCCATCGCCGCCCTGCTCTCCCGCCGCGGCTCCCACCAGCACACGGCCGCCTGGCGGATGCCGCTGTGGCCCGCGATGCCGGTCCTGCTGATAGCGGTTCTCGCGTACATCCTCACCCAGCAGGAGGCGAGCTACCTGCTGTGGACCGGCGGCATCGCGGCCGTCGCCACCCTCTACTGGGCCCTCTACCTCCGCCCGCGCCGCGAGACCCGCTGGCTGGTGTCGATCCCGGAGGACGACCGCGCCCCGGAGGCGGCGCAGGCCTGACGGTCCTGCGAATCCCCACGTCGCCACACGGCCGGCGATCCGCCGTCCCCCTCGCCCGCATGGAATACGCAGCAGGGACGTAGTCGCCGGCGGCCTGATGCCGCCGACCCGGCGTGCCACGGGCCAAGTACGCCGGGCCGGGCCGGCACCCCCCGAGCCCCGTGCCGTTGGTGCATGGATCTTCACCGGCCGCCGAAGGGACAGGGCGAGCCCCGCTGCGAGGGCTGCTGAAGGGGCCCGCGCCGGCTGATGGCCGCCGTGCGGTGCTCGCAGGCGACGGCCGGGACGCGCGCACCTCCTACTTCAGCGGCGGCGCCACCGGCACGCCACCCCACCGTCCTGCTGGGGCACGGCTTCGACGGCAGCAAGGACGACATGCGCCGGCCCGCCGGACACGACCACCGCGTCGACGAGTCCGGCACCCCGGACGCCGCCGGCGGCTCCTGGAAGAACGCTCACCGTCCGCCGTCAGCGACGGCATCAAGGCACCCACCCTGCTGACGCAGGGCCGGACGGACTCCGTGGTCAGCCTCGGCTTTCCGGCTGTCGACCAGGACTGTCCAGGGCACAGGGCACCGCGCTCTCCCTGACGTACGTGCTGGTTCTCTTGGGCCCTCGTCTCCCGCGGGCTCGCGGGCAAGGACGGGGTCTACTGGGCCGGTGGGCGGAGGATGCGCCGCCCTTTCGAGTGATCGGCCGGGCAGCCCATGGCATGGTGCGCGCCCCCATGATCACATCTCTCAGAAAAGGTACACAAGACACAATCGGGCGCCGTGAGCCAGGGTGATCGCCCATGGCCGGTTGCCCCAGTGGCCCTGGGAGGACCCTTGTCGCACCGCATGCTTCGTTCGATGGTCATCGCGCTGCTGGCTTCCGCGCCGCTCGTCGCTGTCGTGCCCGCGCAGGCTGCGGCACGGCAGGACCTCCCCTGCGCCGTCGGCATCCAGAAATTCGACACCACGGTGACCAGCACGGTCACCGTCAGCCTCTACTGCGCCGAGGCGCAGACGGTCGACGTGACCATCACTGCGGGCGGCACCGAATTGCTGAGCGCGCGGGAAACGGTCCAGGCCAAGGTGAGCCAGGCCGTCAGCGTCACCGTGCCCCGAGTTCCGCGGGTCTGCGCGACGGTGCAGGCGAGCGGCGCGAGCACCACGCTCTGCACCCCCTGACGGGGCAACCCGTGCATCACTCGATCGGTGGCGCTCGGTCGGGTGTGTCGGAAATCAGCGGCAAGCTCAGTGACTGTTATCGTCTGTGACGAGTCGGACACGGTCCGTAAGGAGGGTCGTGTGCGTGAGGAAATCGGAGAGACGATGCAGAAGCTCAAGAAGGTCGCGGCGGTAGCGGTCATGGTCGGCGGCATGGGCCTGGTCGGTGGCGGTGTCGCCAGCGCCCACGGCGGCCAGGACTACGACGGCTCGCTTCCGTACGTCCACAACCTGCAGGTCGTCGACTGCGACCAGGACTTCGACGGCGGCACCGCCTTCGCCAACATCCCCGCCGTGACGACTGGCGACAACACCGAGAACATCGGCAACTTCTGCACGGTGATCGGTTCCGTCGACGGCTGATTGCAGGGGGTTCTGCGGCGATAGGGCAATGGTCCGCATCCTCTGGTGATGCACTCGCCCACACCCGTCTGATGCGTGTGGTCGCCGCCGCCCGTCCGTGGATCCGCAACGCATGGACGGGCGGCGGCGACAGTCGTTTGCGCGAAGTGACACCGCTCGATCGGCCTTCATGATCGCCCGGCCGGCTCCGACAGGGGCCGACCGGGCGATCATGCTTGTTCGAAGGGTGAAAAGGGGATCAGACGGATTGACATTCTGCGATTGTCATAAATAGGTGAATAAGCGGTTTGTAATCACCTGGTCGGACGTGTCGGGAATAGGGGCTTACGTGAGATCCGTGTTATCGTCTGTGACGAGCCGCACACGGTCGGTAAGGACGGTCGAGTGCGTGAGGAAACTGGAGAGATGATGCAGAAGCTCAAGAAGGTCGCCGCGGTAGCGGTCATGGTCGGCGGCATGGGCCTGGTCGGTGGCGGGGTCGCCAGCGCCGACGACGGTCCGTACTCGGTCGACAACCTGCAGGTCGTCAAGTGCGAGCAGTCCTTCGACGCCGGCGCCGGCTTCGTCAACACGCCCGACGTGTCCACTGGCGACAACACTGAGAACATCGGCAACTTCTGCACGGTCATCGGATCCATCGAGGACTGATTTCAGAACGCCGGGCCCAGCGGGTCCCGCTCCTCGGGACGGTGTCGAATTCCGGGCTGAGAGCGGAAAGTGCCTCCGATGGTACGCGCGAGGAATGTGAACTCCTTGTGCCGTTACCTGTCGGGGGCACTTTGTTGTGGGTCTTCGGGGGTGTCGCATTCGCCGTTCCTCGGGTCGCACTCGGCCGTGGTGGCGTCCGATGCCGGGTGCCTTTGTTCGACTGGATATCACGACCAAATGGCACCATTAGTGCCACTCTTTCGGGTGTATCTGGAATGGCGAATTAAGTGGGGGCCCGTGTTATCGTCGGTGACCAGTTGCACACGATCCGTAAGGAGGGCCGTGTGCGTAAGGACATCGGAGAGACGATGCAGAAGCTCAAGAAGGCCGCGGCCGTAGCCCTCATGGTCGGCGGCATTGGCCTCGTCGGCGGCGGAGTCGCCAGCGCCCACGGGGGCAGCGACTACGACGGCCCGCACATCAACAACCTGCAGGCGGTGGACTGCGACCAGTCCTTCGACGGCGGCACCCTCTTCACCAATGGTCCCATCGTTGGTGACGACAACCATCAGAACATCGGCAACTTCTGCACGGTCATCGGATCCATCGAGGGCTGACTTCAGAACGCCGGACCGAGCGGGTCCCGCCCTGTCGGGTGCAGGACCCGCTCCTCGTCCTTCCGCCGGCGCACCGACCGGCCCGTCAGCTCGGGACGCGGATGAGGTCCGATTCATTACAGAAGGCGGGATGTCCCGGCGGTAGGAGCCCGGTGTCCCTCTCTTTTCTTGCTATGTCAGGCGGCGGCGCGTCAGTCGTCGCCACGAGTCAACACATGGAGGTACGGATGCGCAGGCTGAAGAAGGTCATGCTGGCGACCAGCGTCATCAGTGGTATCGGTCTGACGGCGGCCGGTGCCGCCCAGGCGGTGGCCTGTGATGGTCAGGCGCCCCGCCCCGCCGTCGGGAACGCGCAGTCTCTGGACTGCGACCAGGAGTTCACGGCTTCGCTGGTGACGGTCAACGCACCGCTCACCGTCCTCGGTGAGAGCGTCACGAACACGAACATCGGCAATTTCTGCACTCAGGTCGGCCCCGATCAGTGATCGGGTGACTGGCCCAGGGGGTGGGTCCTGCGGTGCGGGCCTGCCCCTTGGGCGTCGGGCCGGCGCCGCGCCCGGCGCCCAAGGGCGACCACTTTTTCTGTCATGAATGTGAGCGACCATCACCGTGATGGTCGCTGAGTTGTTTCTCGGGGATGACCGGGCGCGCTCACCCGCGTTCGTCATCAATCCTTTCCCCGTATGAATCGTCTCGGTATGTAATTCACATCAGCTGCGCTTCTTGGGCCATGTGGATGAAATCCTTCCGGCGCTCACCTGAAAGGGTGTCGGCTGCTTGAGCGGGAATTCTCCGGTGCTGCACTATCGGTCCCGTCCTCAGGCTGAAGAGGAGCTGCCCGCGTCATGCCTCGGAGGGAATGTGGTTGAGGTGATCATCCTGCCGCGTTGTCCGGAAACGGGAAAAGCCTCGTTTCACACTGAGGTCGAGGCGCGGGCCTGGCTGGTCAAGCAGCCACTGCTGGAGAGAATTCCCGACCGTATTTACCGATGTTCGGACTGTCGGTACTGGCATTTCACCGGATCACATTACTGGACCAGTCGCCAGATCAAATGGCGACGCAACTACGGCAGACATGAGGCCGCTTCCCAGCGCAAGGGCAGGAAGAAGGGCAGGCGCTGAGCATTCTTCAGCAGCAGGATCTTGTGAGTCGCCGCCGTACCCGCCTCCCTCCAGGACCCAGTCAGCGGCGGCATGTCAGGCCCGACCTGAAGTCCGGGCCGACTTTCCCCATTCCTCGATCAGAAAGACGACCAGAATGCGACAGAACCTGAGCAGGGGAATGGTCGTGGCCAGCGCCGCGACGAGCATCCTGTCGCTGTACGCCATCCCGGCGTTCGCGAGTTCGCACACCGAGGCGGCCCCGGTGGGACCCCTCGGGGGCGCTTACGGCCATGCCCTCCCCGATGTACTGGTGGCCGACGCCGAGGCCAACTGTGCCGAGTCCCTTCAGTGGAGCGTCGCGCCGGACGTGTCCACGGAGAAATCCTGCAACACCAGCACGAGTGCCCCCGCGGCGCACGGCGCCGACCACAGTGACAGCCGTCGGCAGGGCGTCGCCAGCAACCGCACCGGTCACTCCGGCGCTGCCGGTTACGGCGACGACGACACGGCTGATGACGTCCCGGTGGCCGCAGACGACAGCAGCACGGCCGGCAGCGTCCCGGTGCCCAGCCGCGGCGGCGGGCTGGACGGCGGTCTCCTCGGTCACGGTCACGGCGGCGGGCTGGACGGCGGTCTCCTCGGTCACGGTCACGGTGGCGGGCTGGACGGCGGTCTCCTCGGTCAGGGGCACGGTGGCGGGCTGGACGGCGGTCTCCTCGGTCAGGGGCACGGTCACGGCAACGCCGCGAGTGGCGTCAACGTGCACGGTGACGACGAGGGTTACGGAGACACCCCCTCCCCGACCCCTCCCACCACGCCGCCCGCGTCACCGCCCGCCGGCACTCCGCCTGTGAAGACCCCGCCTGCGACGGTGCCGCCGACCACCCCGCCGGCGTCGACGCCCGCGCAGCCACCCTCCCTGCCCAACACGGGTGCCGGGGACCTGACGTTCATGGCCTCGGGCGCGGCCGCGCTGCTGATGACCGGTGGCGTCATCCTGTACCGGCGAGGCCGGACCGGAGCCCGTCGGTAGTGCGCCGCTCCGGGTGCCGGACCACGCCCGGCACCCGGAGCCTCCGTCAGGGGCGCGCCACCGAGGAGACGTCGATGCGTTCCCCGGCCGCCGGTACCGGAATCGTTCCGGCGGGTGCGCGGGTGCCCAGCCGGCGGCGCACCCCTTGCACCAGCGTTGTCGCCGTATAGGTCGCGCCGTGGACGAAGCGCATGGCCGGACCGAAGGCGGAGGCTGTCAGCAGGCCCGCCAGGAACAGCCCGGGGTGCGAGGACTCGAAGGAGCGCCCGACCACCGGGAAGCCCTCCGGCGTCGTCGCCAGGCTCCCGCGGAGTTCGGCGTCGAGCAGACCCAGGCGATCCACGGCTGCCCGGAACCCCGTGGCGGCGATCACGTGTTCCGTCTCCAGGGACACAGACCCCCCGCACCGGCTTACCGTTTCGAGCCGCAGCCCGCCCGGAACCGCTCGGGCCGAGGCGACTTCGCGGTCGAGCAGTACCTCGACGGTGGTTTCGACCCGGTTCCGCAGCCACCAGGCGCCCGCAGGGCCGAGCGCGGTGGCCGCGATGCGCGCTCGGGTCGCTGCCGGGAGACGGTGGAACAGGTCCGGACACTCGGCGTAGAACCAGTTGCGCCAGCCGCAGCCCAGACCGCTGTGCGGGGCGCGCGCCGACTCCCGCCAGGGACGTCGCAACGGCGGCGGCACGTCGTTCCAGCGCAGCTGTTCGGCGCGGGCCAATACCCGTACCCGCGTACCCTGTTCGGCGAGGAGCGCCGCGGTCTCCAAGGCTGCCTGGCCGCCGCCGACCACCGTGACGTCCTTGCCGCGGAAGCGGCCGAGGTCACTGTGGTGGCTGCTGTGCGAGACGAGCGCGGGATCCAGTCCGCGCAGCGCGGACGGCATCTCCACGAACGGCATGAGACCGACCGCCAGCGCCACGGTCCGGGCACGCAGCACCTCCCCGTCCTCGGTGACCACCTCGAACCCGTCCTGACGAGCCGTCAGCTGGCTCACTGTCCGTTCGTCCACCGAGGGCACGGCGTTGGACGCGAACCACAGGCCGTACGCGGCGAACATCGCCACCGGGATCGGCTCGGCATGGCGTGCCGTCCCCCCCTGCGTCGCGCAGTAGGCGTCCAGACGCCAGCGCCTTTCGGGGTCTGCGAGGTTGGAGGCCCAGGGCTCCGACTTCAGGAACATGCCGCGCGGCATGTTGTCCCGCCAGGCTGCCATGGGACGCCCGAGAATGCGCAGGTTCAGTCCGGCGGCCGCGGCATGCGACGCGATCGACAGACCGTACGGGCCGGCGCCCACCACCAGAAGGTCGTACATCAACGGCTGCTCGCTTTCTCGTCATCGTTCAGGGAGGGGTCGGCCGTCAGGCGCACCGCGGGCGGTGGTGCGGGAGCGGTCGCGGCGGCGCGCAGCCGCTTCCGCAGCCGGCGGGACACATGGCGGCACCACAGGGCCCACATCGCCCGGCCGGGTACCGGGTCGTCCGGGGCGTACCAGGCCAGTTCGCGACCCTGCGGGGCCGGCCGCACCGCATCGAGCGGGGCGTAGTTCTCCACCACGAACTCCCGCCCCGCCTGCGGTGCCCCCTGCGGCAGTGGACGGCGTGTCACGTCCAGGTGCAGAGCGCGTACGACGTCCAGCCCGGCGGTGTCGGAGAAGAGCCGGAACTGGGCTCCGGGGCGTGGGTTGAAGTCGAGCAGGTGGTAGCGGCCCGTAGCGCCGCAGTGCCGGAAGTCGAGGTCGAACACGCCCCGGTAGCCGAGTTCACCGGTGAGTCGCTCGGCGAGCGCCCGCACCTGGGCGTTGGGCGTCCAGCAACCGACCGCCGTCAGCCCGGCAGCGCGTGGCCAGGCCCGTCGCTTGCGGCCGGAGCCGCTCGCCCGCATGGTGCCGCACTGATCGGTGTACCCGTGAAAGAACCAGTCGCGGTCGGGGCCCGGCAGAAGATACCTCTGCAGCAGCAGCGCGCTGCCGGCTTGGCCGGTGCGCAGGTACAGCTCCCTGGCCTCCCCGGCGGAGCCCACCAACACCGTGCTGCGCAGTCCGCTGCCGGGCGGCAGCAGCCAGGGCCGGCTCCACTTCGCCACCATCGGCAGGCCCAGCCGCCGGGCGGCTGCGGCGGCCTGCGCCGGGCTGTCCGGGATCAGTGTCTGCGGATGCGGGATGCCCACGGAGGCGCACACAGCGGCCAGGTCGGCCTTGTCGGCCACGTGTTCGGGCAGCACGCCCGGCATGGCGGGCAGCAGGTAGGAGGACGCGAGTTCGCCGCGCATGCGGCCGACGGCGATCGCGCAGGCGTCGTCCAGCGGAACCAGGACGGCGGGGCGCGCGATGTGCTCGGCCACCTTGCGCAGTGTGTCGGCGATGTCGCGGGGACCGGACCCGGGCGGCGGCGGCGAATGCAGGTGACGCACGAAACGCGAGCGGGATACCGGACTTTCCGCGGAATCGGCCACCAGATGCACCTCGACTCCCGCTCTGCCAAGCGAGCGCACGGCCCCCAGCGTTCCATGGTGAAAAGGGTTTCGGTCGATCCGCAATAACACGGCGGGAACCCGGAAGTCCAGCAGCGACACGGAGTTTTCTCCTCGGGGTCGGTCGCGGGGAGTTCTTCACCCGAGCGGCGGTCCCGGCCCGCCTGAAAGCCTAACCGCACTGGCGGAATTCATAGCGACATGACTGTGTGTCCGTAAGAGGAAGTGTGCGGGCGAGAAAGAAGTCCGGCGGAGAAAGGTGCAGTCATGGCTCCACAGCAGCGACGGGTCCGCTGCGGGCGGTTGACCGTGGTCGCGGCGACGGTCGTCGCGTCGATCGCCCTGGCGGCCGGTCCCGGAATCGCGGCAGGGGTGGGGCGGATCGCCGACCCTCCCACCCCCGCGCCGACCGCTCCGGCCACGACCACCCCGGCCGCACCGGCGACGCCGGTCACGGGTCTCCCACCAACCACACCGGCCGGCATGCCGTCCGTCCTGCCCGCACCCATTGCGTCGACGCCCGCGCCTGGGGCCACCGCGTCGGCCACCGGGGCCGGCATCCCGCCCTTCGGCGCCTTTCTCGACTCCGGCCCCCGTGGGGTGGCTCGCATGGCAGAGATGAGCCAGTGGCTCGGCGGGACCGAGTTGAAGGTCGCCCACACCTACCTGCCCGGCAACAGTTGGCGGGACATCGAGGGCCCGCCCGGTTTTCTGGAGCCATGGGCGCAGTGGCGGCGCGAGAAGGCCGACCGCGTCCTGGTCCTCAACGTGCCCATGCAGGAACACAACGAGGATCACCTGACGGACGCCCAGGTGCGCCCGCTGCTGCGGCTGGCCGCGGTCGGCGCGTTCGACCGGCACTTCCTGGTCCTGGCCCAGCGGCTGATGAAGCTGCAGGCGCCGGACACGGTGATCGTGCTCGGCTGGGAGATGAACGGCACCACCTACACCCATCGCTGCGGTCCGGACCCGAAGGCATGGAAGACGTACTGGAACAGAATTGTCAGGATCATGCGGTCGGTGCCCGGCCAGAAATTCCGGTTCGACTTCACGCCGAGCCGTGGCCGGGACGCCGTTCCCTGGACCGAGTGCTATCCGGGGGACGACACGGTCGACATCATCGGAATGGATTCCTATGACCAGCCGACGGGTATGTCCTTCGACGAACAGGTGAAGGAACCTTACGGTCTTGAGCAGCAGGTGGCTTTCGCGAAATCCCGCGGTAAGCCCATTTCCTATCCGGAATGGGGCCTGTTCCGCAACGGTGACAACGCCGATTACATGCGGCGCATGCTCGCCTGGATCGCCGAGCACAAACCGCTGTACAACACGGTGACCGACTACTGCCCGCACGGCGTGTGGCAGTGCACGGACAACCCCAGGTCGTCGGAGGTCTACCGGGCGGCCCTGTACGGGCTTGGTGACCAGCCGTCCCCGGTGCCCACGGACCCCACCCCCGTCACGCCCCCGACGGACGAGCCGGTGGCCACGCCCCCCGTGAAGCATCAGGTCAAGTGCTCGCCGCTGAACCTGGGCGACTGGGTCGAATACTGGCTCGGCAGAAAGATCTGCGTCCGCCTCCCCTGGTAGTCGCGCACCGGCTAGCCCCGGCGGCGCTCCCTCCATCGGTCCAGCACCTCCTGGCCGCGCCGCCGGGTGGCCGCGTCGCACAGCGCGGCTGTCAACAGCGGGGCGGTGCGCCGCCTGGCCAGCAGCAGCCGCTGATTGGCGACCCGCTCGGGACGCCAGCGGTGCTTGTACGGCTCGTCGCCGCGCAGCAGGCTCAGCGTGCCCTGCCCGCCGGTGCCGGCGGGCAGGGCGTTCTCGGCGCAGGCTTCCAGCAGCATCACCGCCACGTCCGCCTTGCGCTCACGCAGCCGCGGATGGGCGCCGTACAGATAGCAGCCGGCCAGGGCGTGCGAGAGCAGCGTCAGATCGACGGCCATCACCTCGCCGTCGATCCGGAACTCGGTGACCACGGCGTTCCCCGAGCGCACCATCGGACCCACTGCGCGCACCAAGTGCTCGCGGAACCGCGGACGCAGGTGCTCGGACGTCACCCTTCGCCCCTGCCATTGCAGCCGGTGCAGCTCCAGCAGCGTGCCCAGCGCCGCGTCCACCTCCTCCGGCCCGACCACCCGCCGCCGCACGCCCATCGCGTCCAGCTTGCGCAGCTTGGCCCGCACCCGCTGGGCCTTGTGCGACGGCAAGCGGGCCACCAGCCCGTCCATGGGCGCGGCGGGCAGCTCCAGGCACAGCGAGTCACGGACCGTGCGGCGCGGCCCGCGCCAGCGGTCGTAGACCCGCTCGATCGCAGCGCCCGGCCGCACCTCGCGGAAGTCGATCAACGTCCCGCGTGCCAGATCCGCCAGCAGACAGGTGAGCGCGCCGGCCGCGCGCCCGTCGTCGGCGTCGTCCAGCAGCACGTCCGCGTAGTCGGAGATCGTCCCGCCGAGCGGGACCAGCGTGGGCAGCGGCCGACGGGCCAGCATCAGCGGTGCGGCGGCCACCAGTTCGCCACCGGCGTGGACCAGCAGCAGCCGGAGCCGCCCGGGTCGGCCGTACGACAGCCACCAGGAGTGGAGCCAGGCATGGCTCTGGAACGGGGTCGCGGCGGCGCACCGCCTGTACAGCTGCTCCCAGGCCGCGCCCAGAGCGGCGAAGGCCTCCTCGTCGGTGACGAGTTCGGCGGTGCACGCCGGGTGCGCCGTGTACGTCGCCGTCACAGGTGGCCGTGCGCGTCGGCGGCGGCGGCCGGGCCGGGCACCGACGGCGCGTGCACGGGCCCGTCCTCGCTCCGGCGCTTGGGCCGCACCAGCAGGGCCAGGCCGCCGAGCAGCCCGCCCGCGCTCGCCCCGACCAGGCCGGTCACCTCCGCAGGGGGTGAGGTCGGCGTGGTCGGCTTCACCGCCTGGGAGAACTGCAGCAGTTGGACGTGCGTGTCGGCCTTGGTGCGGTCGGCCTGCCGGGTGAGCGCGCGGGCGACCGCGTTGGCCATGCCGACGGCCTGCCCCGGTCGGCCGGAGCTGGCCGAGATGGCGATCATCGGTGCATCCGGCGAGGTCGCGGTGCGCACGTGGTCGCGCAGAGTGCGCACCGACACCCCCGCCGGCACCTGCGCGTCGCCGAGCACCGCGAGCTGGGTGGCGATCCGGCCGTAGGCCTGCGCGAAGCCCAGGGTGGAGCCGGTGTCGGACTTCTCGGTCGGTACGGCGATGACGTAACTGGTCGCCGTGTACGTCGGGGCCTTCAGCACGCCGTACGCGCCGCCGAGCAGCCCGCCCGTGAGGATGCCGGTCGCCATCAGCGACCAGGCCGGGAGCGGCCGGGCCCGGAAGAGGCGGGAGATGCGGTGCTGCCGGGGGTGGTTCTCGGTCATGACGGACTGACTCTCTGTCGGGTCGGGACTTGGGAGCCCAGCGCCGCGGTGTAGACGTCCATGAGCCGGGCGGCGCTGGAGGTGATGTCGTAGTGCCGGGCCGCCGCGCAGGCGGTGCGAGGGCCGGGGCCCGCCTTGCGGACCTCGGCGAGCGCGCGGGCGAAGGCACCGGCGTAGCACGGGACGCGCAGCGCGCCCGGGGCGGCCTCGGGCGGCAGGTCCTCCAGGGCGGGGCAGGAGGCGTACCGGACCGGCAGCCCCGCCGCGAGCGCCTCCACGACCGCCAGGCCGAACGCCTCCTCGGGGGACGGTGCGGCGAGCACGTCCATCGCCGCGGCCAGCGCGGGCAGGTCGGGGCCGGGCGAGCCGTCCGGGACGTACGGCCGCTCGCCGGTGAACAGCACCCGGTCGGCGACCCCTGCCTCGCGCGCGGTGCGACGCAGGGCGCACTCCTCGGCGCCCCCGCCGACCAGCAGCAGCCGGCAGTCGCCGGGGAGCCGGGCGAGGGCGTGGATCAGGACGTCGAAGCGCTTTGCGGGGGCGAGCCGGCCGATGCCGCCGATGACGAACGCGTCGTCGGGCAGTCCCAGGCCGGCACGGGTGCGCAGTCGGGCCACCGGGTCGAAGCGGAGCCGCGCCAGGTCGATGCCGTTGGGTACGACCGCGATACGCGGCGCGGCCACGCCCCAGCGGACGAGCCGGTCGGCGACCGTGGCGGAGACGGCCACCGTGGACCGGCCCAGTCGCTCGCCGAGCAGGTACAACCCCCGCACACCCGCGGTCAGCGGCCGGCCTTCCATCTGCGTGTCTCCGAGGGAGTGCTCGGTCGCGACGACCGCGCGGACCCCGGCCATCCGGGCGGCGATCCGTCCGTACAGGCAGGCCCGGTACAGGTGGGTGTGGACGAGGTCGTAGCGGCCGCGCCGGATGATCCGGGCCAGCCGGGGCAGCACGGACAGGTCGCGGTTGCCGGCCATGCCGAGGTGCGCCACCGGCACTCCGTCCGCCCGCAGCCCGTCGGCGACCGGGCCGGGGCCGGTCAGCGTCACCACCTCGCACCGGACCGGCAAGTGCCGCAGCATGAGCCGCAGTTGCTGCTCGGCGCCGCCGACGCCGAGGCCCGTAATGACGTGCAGTGCCTTCATCGCAGCCCCTCGACGGGACGGCGGCGCAGCCGGTGCAGCCGGTACTTCAGATGCAGCCGTACGGACACGTCGTTCTGCCCGATGTGCACGCGCGGCAGGGCGTGCGGCCCGTTGAGACTGCCCGGGTCGACGGCGCAGGCATAGCCGTACCCGGCCTCCCGGACGGCGTTCACCGCCCGCTGGTCGGCTCTGCCGTACGGATAGCAGAAGCCGGTCACCGGTCTGCCGGTCAGCTCCTCCAGCAGGGCACGGCTGTCGGCGGTCTCGGCCTTGAGAGTGATGTCGTCGGCCCGGGTCAGGTCGATGTGGGTGAGACCGTGGGAGCCGATCTCCACGCCCGCCTCGGCGGCGCACCGGACGCCGTCGGCGGTCAGCAGCGGCTTGCGCGGGCCCAGCGGATCCCAGGCGTTGACGCCGCCGAGCCGGCCGGGCAGTACGAACAGGGTCGCCGTGCACTGCCAACGGGCCAGTACCGGCAGGGCGTTGTCCACGAAGTCGGCGTACCCGTCGTCGAAGGTGAGACCGACCAGGTAGCGCCCCGCCCCGCGTGCCCGCGCGGCGAGCAGCTCGGCCACCGACACGCCCTTGAGTCCCCGTCCGCGCAGCCAGCGCAGCTGCCGGTCCAGCCGGGCCGGGCTGACCGTGACGCGGTAGGGATCGTGGGAGCAGTCGCCGACCGAGTGGTACATGGCGATCCACGGGACCCGGCCGGATCCGGGGCCGGCCGGGGACCCCGTGCGGGTATGGGACTCAACGCAAGAGGACATGGGCGAGCCTTCGGGCGAGAGTGCGGATGGGACGGAGTGCGGGCGTGAAGCCCTGGACGCGCAGGGAGGAGACGAGCAGAAGGAAGACGACGGTCACGGTGGCGCCCCCGGCGCCCAGCTGGACGAGCGGTGTCGCGGGCAGGCCCGCCGTGAAGGCGCCGGCCGGCGCGGCGACCACCGCCGCCCCCAGCGGCCGGCTCAGCCTGCGCAGCACATGCCGGGTCCGGATGGGCACGCTGCGGCGCCCCGTCCCGGCCAGCAGCAGGACGGCGGTGACGGTGATGCCGATGGCGTTGGCGGCGGCGATACCGGTCACGTGACGGGTTCCGACCGTCCAGGCGCCGAGGCAGGAGGTCACCAGGATGCCGACGGCCATCGCTCCGACCGGGTACCAGGTGGCGCGTCCTGCGGAGAAGTAGGAGCGGATCAGGACGCCCGTCAGCGTCTGGGCGAGCAGGCCGAGCGCGTAGACCCGCATCACGTCGGCGGTCGCCGAGGTGTCCTCGGCGGTGAACGCACCCCGCTGGAACAGCAGGGCGATCAACTGCGGGGCGCAGGCGACGACCGCCGCGGCGCCGAACAGCACCACATAGGCTGCCAGGGCCATGTCCCGCTCCACTCGGTCCCGGGCCCGCTCGGTGTCGCCGTCGGCCAGCGCCCGCGCCACCATCGGGAAGGTGACGGTGCACAGCATCATCGACAGCGTCATCGGGATCTGCGCCACCTTCTGCGCGTAGTTCAGGTGCGAGATCGCTCCAGCGGGCAGTCCCGAGGCGAGGAACCGCTCGATCAGCACCTGCGACTGCCGGCACAGCGCGAACAGCAGCACGGTGGCCATCAGTGCCACGTCCATCGCCTGCTCCTCGGCAACGGCCCTCGGGGCGGCGACCGGCGTGCGGCGGTCCCGCACGTGCCGGAGCAGTGAAGGCAGTTGGACGAGCACCATCAGGCAGCCGCCGGCCGCGACACCGAACGCGGCCGACCGCACGCCCCAGCGGCCGCCGAGGACGTACATCGCCGTGATGATGCCGACGTTGTACGCGATGTAGATCGCCGCTGGGGCCAGGAACCGGCGGTGGGCCCGCAGGGCCGCACTGCAGTACCCGGTGAGGCCGAAGCTCAGCACGCAGGTCGCGGTGAGCCGGGTGCAGTCCACGGCGAGGGCCGGGTCGGGCAGACCCGGCGCGAGGACCGCGACGAACTCCGGGGCGGCCAGCGCGAGCAGTGTGCCGACCGCCGCGAACGCCAGCGTGAGCCTCGGCAGCGTCCCGGCGACCAGCGAGCGGACCGGGTCTCCGGGGGCGCCCTGGGCGCGGCGGGCCAACGCCCTGCTGAACGCCGGGACCAACGCGAAGGCCAGCCCGTCCTCGATGAGCAGCGTGGCCGCGAACTCGGGCACCGTCCAGGCGACGAGAAAGGCGTCGGTGTCCCGGCCGGCCCCGAACAACCGCGCCAGCGACTGGTCACGCACCAGCCCCAGCAGCGCCGCCGCGACGGCGAGGGAAGCGGTGACCAACGTGGTCCTGGCGAGGAACCGAGCAGTGGCGTGCTGCTGCTCGGTGACGCGGGACACCGCTGCGGCGCTCTCGCCCGGGGCGGGGAGTGAGGCCGGGGTGAGCGTCGAGGGCCAGGTGCCGGGGCTGACCGCGGTGATGCGTGCCGCCGCGGTGGAATCGGCTGACGTGGTGGGTGCCGGTGTGGTGCCGGGCTTCGCTGAAGTGGGCTGTGCCGGTGAGGTGTTCACCCCGGCCGAAGCGGGAGGTACGGCCGAAGCGGGAGGCCCGGCCGAGGCGCGTGACCCGGCCGCAGCTGCCCGTACGGCCGACCGCACCTCTGGCAGGACGACCCCGCCGAGGCATGCCTCCCCGCCCGGCGCCGGACTCACTGCGGGGCCCTGCGCCGTACCGGCTTCCGGGCCCGGTACCTCGCCGGCCCTGGGACTCGTCATCGCACCGGCCTCCGGCCCCGCATCCGGCTCACTGCCGGTCCCCGCGCCGGCCTGCGGACCGCTCCCGGTCCGGGCAGGCTCACGTCACCACGGACCGGCCGAGGGAGCCGGCCCGGAGCCGTCCGGTGCACCGGGCCGCACGGTGCCGGGCGGGCCGTGCACCGTAGCGGCAGGTCGGTCAGGAGCTGCCGGTCGGGGGGCGTCGTCACCGTCATCGCAGCGTGGCCTTCCCCGGCTCCGTTCCCCGCGCGGTCGGTACGGTGGCGCTCTCGGCGGTGGCGGCCCCGGGGGCCCCGAGCAGTGACCACCAGGCGACCAGACCGAGACACAGCGCCGTCAGCACGGTGGACCGGCCGCCGATGTCGGCGTAGAGGAAGTCCACGAGCTGCCAGATCAGCAGCCCGCAGCCGACCAGCGCGCAATCCAGGCCCGGCCCGCCGACGGCGCGGACCTGTCGCAGCCCGCGCAGGCCGCACACCAGCAGGGCCAGCCAGCCGCCGGCGAGGCCGAGCAACCCGATCAGGCCCTGCTCACCGAGCGCCAGCAGGTACATGTTGTGCGGAGAGAGCAGCGGCTGGCGGCGGTAGGCGGCGCCCGCGCCCTCGGTGTCGCCGCCGGACGACAGCGCCAGTGAGGCGTGTCCGTCGCGGTACTCGGGGAAGCCCTTCAGCCCCACCCCGGTCAGCGGGCGTGCCTGCCACATGCCGGCGGCCGCCGCCCACATCGTGTACCGGTCGGTGACCGACTGGTCGGGTGCCTCGGTGACCTGGGTGATGCTGCCGATCCGCTCCTGCAGCATCGCCGTACCCAGCCCGAACCCGCCCACCAGGACCACACCGGCGGCCACCGTGGCCGCACCGACCATGAGTGCCCGGCGCGGCCCGGCCAGCACCAGCTGGGCGGTGAGCGTGAGAGCGGTGGCGATCCAGGCGCCGCGGCTGAAAGACAGGGCGAGGGGCAGGAGAAGGGCGAGGGCACACCCCGCAGCCGCCGCGCGCACCCTGAACGAGGAGCGGCCGAGGGCGAGGCCCACGGCGCACACCAGCCCGAGGGACACCACCGTTGCCATGCCCATCACGTCCGTCGGCCCGAAGGTGCCGACCGCGCGGATGTCCTCGCCCTGGTAGGAGGCGCCGGTACGGGTGAGGTACTGATGCACGCCCACCGCTCCCTGCCACAGCGCCAGGCCCATGAGCGACCAGGCCAGCAGCCGGAAGTCGCGCCGGTCTGCGATCAGCAGCAGGACCGCGGCGGGGACCAGGACGAAGATCTGCAGATAGCGGCCGAGGCCCGTGATGCCGGCGCCCGGCGAGACCGCGTTCATCGCGGCGAGCGCGAGACCGGCCACCGGCAGGCCGAGCACCACCGCGGCGGTGCGGGACAGCGGGCGGCGCCGTGTCCGCAGCAGGCGTACGGCGCAGTGGCCCACGACCAGCGCGGACAGCGCGTCGGCGGGGCCGGCGCCGCCCTCGCCGCCGGGGTGGACCGGCAGTGCGAGCAGTGCGACCACGGCCACCACGGGCAGCACCGGGGAGAACCGCGCGGGGCGGCGGAGCGGCGGGGCGAGGGACATCGGTCAGCTCCCCGTCGGGCGTACGAGCGCGACGGCGGTGCGCAACAGGATGCAGACGTCCTGCCACAGCGACCAGTTGTCGATGTAGGCGTTGTCGAAGCGGGCCCGGTCCTCGATGGAGGTGTCCCCGCGCAGCCCGTTGATCTGGGCGAGCCCTGTGATGCCGGTCTGCATGCGGTGCCGTGCCGCGTAGCCAGGGTAGGCCTGGCTGAACTGGGTGACGAAGTAAGGCCGTTCGGGGCGTGGGCCGACCAGGCTCATGTCACCCCGGAAGACGTTCCACAGCTGCAGCAGCTCGTCCAGCGAGGTCTTGCGCAGGAAGCGGCAGAAGCGGCCCATCTGCCGCTCGCCGGCGACACTCCAGCGGGTGGCCGACTCGTGCTCGTCGACCGGGCGGTGGGTACGGAACTTCAGCAGAGTGAAGGGGCGGCCGTCCTTGCCGATGCGCTCCTGCCGGAAGACCACACCGGGCCCGTCGGTGAGCCGGAGCACGACCGCGCACACCAACAGCACCGGGCTGACCAGCACCAGCATCGTCCCGGACACTGTCACGTCCAGCAGCCGCTTGCCGGCGTTCGTGCGCCTGCGCGGGCCCAGGTTCAGCCGCCTGACGGCGAACCCGGCGAGCTGGTCGGGCATCTCGTACGCGGGGCAGTCGGCGTCCACCTCCCACACCGTGCAGCCGGACTCCGCGAGCGCCCACAGCAGCGGTCCCTTCTCGGTGCGCACGGCCGGGCCGACGCTGAGCACGACCCGCACCCCGTTCTGGATGAGCGCCCGCTGCACCTCCTCGTCGATGGTGAGCACGGGCAGGCCCGTACTGACGTCGGGGTCGTCGGCGACGACGCCCACCGGCCGCACCCCGCAGCCCGGGTGACGCAGCAGCGCCGCGGCCACCCGCTGCGCGGTCGCGGCGGGCCCGATCACCAGGGCCGCGCGCGGGCACCGCCGCAGCGCGAGCCGGCGCCGCCAGTGCACCGCGCCCCGGCACGCGCAGGCCGCCGCCGCGTGCAACGTCCAGCCGAGGAGCAGAGCGGGGGCGGCGAGGGCGCGCTCGCGGTCGTGGGCGGCCAGCAGGGTGGCCAGACCCAGCCAGGTCACCGCGATCCACCCGCACACCGCGGGCAGTTCGTCGAGCACTCCCGGCACCGGTCGCGCGGAGTGCGGTCGCAGCAGCAGCGCGCCGGACACCAGCAGCGCGCCGGACACCAGCAGGGCCGCCGGCAGCGGGCTGCGGGCGGCTGGGACGAGCGCGACCGCGCCCGCCAGCGCGGCGAGCAGGTCCGCCGCGAGCAGCGGCAGCGGCGAGGCCGGCCGCGCGGGCGGGCGCCGCAGCGGGAACCGGAAGCCGCTGCCGGTGCGGGGTGGCAGGACCGAGACGGGCGAGAATCCGCTCTCCCATGGCGGCGTGCCGGGGGAGGGGATGGTGTTTTCCGCAGTCACGACTGGCTGGACTCCCAGGACTCGCAGGGCACGGGCGGTCGGGCGCCGAGGACTTCGCGGTAAAGGGCCGCGACCTGTTCGGCGGTGTGCCGCACGTCGTGCGTGGACAGGGCGTGCCGGCGGCCCAGGTCGCCGAGCGCCGCGCGCAGCGGCGGGTCGGACAGCAGTCCGGCGATCGTGCCGGCCAGCACCGCGGGGTCCTCCGGCGGGACCAGGCAGTGCGCGGCCAGGGCGGCCGGCAGGCTCTCGCGGGCGCCGTCGACATCGGTGAGGACGACGGGCCGACCGCATGCCAGGGCCTCCAGCGGGGCGAGCGCCATGCCCTCCCAGCGTGAGGGCAGCACCACCAGGTCGGCGGCCCGGTAAAAGGGCACGGGATCGGCAACCGCACCGGTGAACCGCACCGATGGATGGGCGCGTCGGCGCAAGGCATCCCGGTCGGGCCCGTCACCGACGAGCACGAGCTGCGCGTCCGGCACTGCGTCCAGTACGTCGTGCCAGGCTCGCAGCAGTACGTCCTGCCCCTTCTGCCGGCACAGCCGGCCGACGCAGACCACCACAGGAGCCGGCGCCTGTTCACCTCCGGCGCCTTCGTCTGCGTGACCTGTGCGGCTCTCGTGGCCGCGCGCGGATGGCCCTGGTGGGGTGTTCCCACCGTCGGCGATTCGCGCCGCGTGGGCGGCGACCGGGGACGAGCCGGTGGACGGAGCCGGTGTGAAACGGTCTACGTCGATGCCGTTCCGGATGACGGCGTAGTGGGCGCGTACCCCGGCGCGCAGGCCGGTCATGCGCTCCGCCTCGCTGACGCACACCACCCGTTCGGCCCAGCGCGCCCCCCACCGCTCCCAGCGCACCGCGAGTGCGGCGGTCAGCCCCCCGACCGCTTCGAACGACCAGGCGTGCGGCTGGAAAACGGTGGGAACGCGACCGCGGACGGCGAGCCGGCCGGCCAGGCCCGCCTTGGCGCTGTGGGCGTGCACCAGTTCCGGCCGTACCTCGCCGATCAGGCGTACGAGCCGCCGTACCTCGCCCGGCAGCCCAGGACCCGGGCCCCGGCCGGCCTGCCAGTCCCGCACGTCGGCGCCCAGACGGCGCAGCTCCGCGGCCAGTTCGCCGCCGGGGCAGGCCGCCGTGACCTGCAGACCCGCCGCCAGCTGGGCCGCGACCAGGTCCCGTACGACCCGGGCGACACCGCCGTCGGCGGGCTGCACAAGGTGCAGGACCCGCGGCCGGAAGTCGGGTGCTGGCTGGTGCATGCGCGGGATACCTCGCTCACGGGGGGCGCTCGGGACTGCGGTCGGGAACGCGCCTCAACGCCGGGCGTCCACTGCGACGAAGAGCGCACCGGCCCATGCCGCGTCCCGGTGGGAAACGAGCCGGAAGCCCAGCTGGTCACCATCGCGGCGCAGGGCCGAGCGGAAATCGAACACATCCGAGTCGTAGCCGAGCGTGTTGGCGAAGGCCGGAACCCGCCGGGCCGGTGCCTTACCCGGTTCGCTGATCGTGGAGTTCAGTACGTCGTGCGCGGGATCGGCCGCGTCGCCCAGTGCGACGGGCTTGCGTTTGCCCCCGGTCGAGACGGTGAGCGAGTCGCCCGCGATGCCCCGGTCGCCGTCGTAGGCCACCAGGCCGACTCGTCCGCCCGCCCCGGCCGGCACGCGCGTGCCGCGCAGCCGGATGACCATGGGGTAGCGGAGCGAATCGAAGCCGTCCCAGAGGGACAGGTCCCGCAGCGGCTCCGCCCGGTTCTCGTACGCCACCACCAACGTCCAGCCACCCCACGCCCCGGCGGCCGACCGCCCCATGGCGGTGTTGACCTGGGCCACGGTGTACAGGCCGGAACCGCTGTTGCGGACCAGCTTGGTGACGTCGGCCGAGGCCTGGTAGGCGTCGGCGCCCTGCGCCACCCGGTGCCCCACGACCGTGTCGGCGAGGAGTTCCTTGTACTTGCCGCCGGGCTCGGCGATCAGCACGCGCCCGTTGTCCTTCGGCGGTTTCTGCTCGCCGACGCGCAGGTTGCCGCCCCAGTACAGCCGCGCGTAGGTCACCCGGCCACCGGCGGGGATACGGACCTCGGCGCGGGAGGAGTTGTAGGTGTTGGGGTCCTTGTCGACGTCGACGTAGAACATGTCGAAGTCGCTGTTCACCGCGGTCCGCCCCTCGCGGACCGCCCGGCAGGCGGCCGATTTGGGGACGCGGCAGCTGATGGTGGCGTTGGCCGCGCGGACGAACCCGCCGTGCTGAACCGCGTGGTGGCGCCGTTCGAAGAACAGGCGCGGGGCCTCGTGGGAGGGCGGCGCGACCGGCCTGGCGGCTGCCGTGGCCGGGAGGGCGGCGAGGGCGACGGCGCTCGCCGTCGTACGCAGCAGGGGACCCAGGTACTTGCGCATGACGGGCGGAGCCTTTCGCATATGCGGGAGAGATCCGCAACTCTAATGGTATGTCGGACTATTTCGGCGAAACATAATAAGTGTGTCGAAAATGTGGAAATGGTCCTGTCGTGCCCGCTTCTTCGGGCGCCTGCCGTGTGCACCGTGGACGTCCCGGGCCACTCCCACCGCTCCGCGGAGCGGGCGGCTTTGCGCACCCAGACGGGTCACCCCGGGCCGCCGAGCGGTCGCGGGGTGCCACCCCCGGAGCGAGAAGCCGCTCGCCCAGGCCGGAGGGGGCGGGTTGGCGGCGCCGAGGACCCTCAGCCCTGTCGCCTGCTCGGGCAGGCACTGAAGAAGGGCACGCTGCCCGCCGACCGGGCCACGCGGCTCGGCGACGCGGCGAGGAAGGCCGTCGCCGAGGCCGCGGAGCACCCAGCCGCACTGTCGACGCCGACGGCAGCGCCCGCGCCCGACACGGCGGCCACGCCCACGCGGCCCGCGGTCCCCGCGCGGTCCGGTGACCCCGCCGCACCGGCAGCACCCGCCACGCCCGGCGCGCTCGCCGACCCGTCGTGGCGTCCAGCTCTCCCCTCTCCGCGCCCCCGGCCCTCACGGCGGCCGGTGACGACGGCAAGCAGCCCGCGGTCGGCGACTCGTCGGCGACCTGCTCTCCACGGTGATTCAGGGATCGACAACCTGGTCAGCGCCGTCACCACCGACTTCGGCCAGATGCTCCCCTCGGCCACCGATCCGGTGAACGACCTCGGCGGCCCGATCGGCACGATCCTCGGTGGCCTCCGGCCCACGTCCTCCCTGTCCACCCTGCCCCTGCCGTCACTGCCGACAGGGTGACGCCTCGGGGATCTCATATGTCTTGTGCGGACGAGGGTTTCCGACCTGCCCGACCCTCGTTAGGCACGGCGTCGGACATCACCTGGGTGACGTGAGTCACCGAAGAAAGGAACAAGATGAAGTCCCTCAAGGCTGCCGCCGTCGTCGCCGGTTCCCTGGCCCTCGCCGGTGCCGCCGCGCCCGCGTTCGCCGTCGGCGGCGCCGACCTGGCGCCGTCGAACCTCAACGGCACGCTCCACAAGCTCACCGGCGGTCCCGTCACCACTCAGAACGTGCTGCCGGTCAACGGTCACTCGGTTCAGAACGTGCTGCCGGTCAAGGGTCACTCGGTCGTCCTCGACACCGAGAAGAAGGACTCCGTGCTCGGCGCCCTCAAGGGCGCCGCGACCTCCGTCTCCGAGCGCGGTGGCCTGCTCGGCGGTCTCCCCGTTCGCCACTGACGGCTCCTTCCCCCGGGCCGGTACCGCACCTGCGGGACCGGCCCGCGGTGCGCCCGCGCACGGAGCCCCTCAAGCGTGTGGCGGGGCCGGGGCGGGCCGCTGTGGCGGGGCCGGGCGTTGCGGCGGGGCCGGGGCCGGGCCGGGCGTGAGCGCACGCCGGCGCCCGCGTACCGCGCGTCAGCGGCCAAGGCCCTTGCGGGCAGTGACCCGGCGCGCCGTTCCTCGGTTAACGGTACGGACATGACGGGACCCGGACGAGGAGTGCGCGATGGTTGTCGGTGCCGACGGGATGACGGTGAGCGCGGAGCGGCGGATCACAGTGGGTGCGGGCGGACTGTCGCGCAGAGAAGTGGCGCGGTGGCTGCTGGTCAGTACCGCCGCCGTGGCACCGGTACCGCTCGTCGCCGCCTCGCGTTCGGCGCTGCCGGCCCAGCACCCCGACCGCAACTCCTTCGAGGAGACTTACCGAGGCCGCCGCATCCAGGGCGCCCCGGTACCGGTCGCGGGCGGCGAAACGGCCGAGGGCGACTGGCAGATCACCGTCGACGGCCGCCCGTTGCACCTGATGCGGCGGGCCGATGGCACATGGCTGAGCATGGTCGACCACTACACGTCGTACCGGACGCCACTGGAGGCCACCCGCGCGGCCGTGGACGAGCTGGGTCCCCGCTTGAAGCTGAGCGACCCGGTCCACGCCTCGCCCGGCGGGGAACCGGCCGGGGGACATGCACACATGGGAGGACACCATGCCGTACGTGCGTAAGAACGTCAGCACGCTCACCGCGAGCGAGCGGCGGCGATTCGTGAACGCGCTGCTGGAGCTCAAACGCCGCGGTGAGTACGACGAGTTCGTGCGCATGCACATCGAGTTCTATGCGCCTGATGGCGGGAACGGCCTGCGTACCGCCCACATGGCGCCGTCCTTCCTGCCCTGGCACCGCCGGTTCCTGCTGGAGCTGGAGCGGGCGCTGCGCCGCGTGGACTCGTCGGTGACCGTGCCGTACTGGGACTGGACCCGGAACCGTTCGAAGACCGCCGTGCCCTGGACGGCGGACCTGCTCGGCGGCACCGGACGGAAGCCCGACCACCAGGTGATGACCGGGCCCTTCGCCTACTCGGCGGGCCACTGGACCATCAAGGAGAACACCACCAACGCCAACTTCCTCACCAGGGACCTGGGCCGTCCCGCCGCCCCCATCGAGCTGCCCACCAGTGGCGACGTCAAGGGTGCGCTGGACGACCCCGTCTACGACGTGTGGCCCTGGGACTCGACCGTCACCAAGGGCTTCCGCAACAAGCTGGAAGGCTGGGGATCCGGCAGCGGCAGTGCCTCCTGGCGCAACCACAACCGGGTGCATCGCTGGGTGGGCGGCGCCATGGTCGGCAGCGCGTCCGTCAACGACCCGGTGTTCTGGCTGCATCACGCCTTCGTGGACCTGCTGTGGGACCGCTGGCAGCGCGCCCACCGCGCTCACCGCTACCTGCCCGCCGACCCGCCCGGTGCCGCCGACAAGCAGCACCGGCGGGTCGTGGCCCGCCACGAGCAGCTCCCCCCGTGGAAGGAGACCCCGGACCAGCTGGAGGACCTGAGCCGGATCTACCGGTACGGATGAGACGAACCCGAGGCGTCCGGTGGTATGCGCAGCCGTCCGGCGGCGTCGCTCCCCTCGCCGCCGGCCATGGACACCGGCACAGGCACCGGCGGAGGGACCGGCCATTGCGCATCCGGGGTCTCGTCGAGTTCGAGCACGCCGCCGGGGAACTCCCAGGTGCCGTTGTCGGCGCGGCGAATCGCCAGAAGTCGAACCTCTTCGCGCACCACCACCCCGGCTACGGATACCGAGTGCAGCGGCGCGGACGTTGAAGTACGCGATCCGGCGGCGCATCCTGCGGGTCAACTCCTGCTAAGGGCAGGGAGTCGACGGCCGTCACGAAGACCACGAACGCCGTCGCCAAGGGGTCCCTGCTGAATCCCGAGCAGGCGGCGGCCACCTTCGATTGGATACGGCGCCGGCCGCGGAGCGGTAAAGCGGCTCCACGCCTTCTGCAGTCCCCCGCCCGAGGAAGCGGCGGCCATGCGCGTCGAGGACATGACCCTGCCCGAGCCCGACGCCGACGACCTGCGGCAGCACATCGAGGACGAACAGCTCCAGCCGGGTGATCTGCTCTTCCAGGGTGAGTCCGGTGGCATCCTCGCCGGGTCCGTCATCCGTCGGGCGTGGCGCAGCGCACGTAAGGCCGTAATGCCCCCGCATGTCTGACGAGTCGCCCACCGGGCGCCGCGTGTACGACAACCGCAACACGCGGCTGACGAAGTGGCTCAACGACGGCATCCCGCCCGCCCAGGTCGCTGAGTGGGCCGGGAACAGCGTGCCTGTGCTCCTCGCCACGTACGCCCGATGCGTCGACGGGCAGCTTCCGGACCTCAAGCGGCGGCTCGAAGCCGCGGGCGACCTGCGGAGCTGCCTGGCGCCGGCTGATCGCCTGCCGAACACCTCGACACGTATTCGACCCAGCCACCCGCGAAACCCGGTGACAGCCGGACAGCCCCGGACCCGGCCCTTGATCATCGAGAGGTCGCCCGGGGCTTCGCCGTGCCGCCCCGCACCCACCCTGACCAGCAAAAAGCCCTCCCCAGAGGGAGGGCGGAGACATGCGCCCCCGGCAGGACTCGAACCTGCGGCCAAGCGCTTAGAAGGCGCCTGCTCTATCCACTGAGCTACGGGGGCCTGGTGTGGCCTCGGTCGTGGGGGCGGGCGGGCCGCACCCTGACGTGCCGGGGACAAGGATAGGGCTCCCGGTTCCTTGACCCTGTCGCTTCGCCTCCGTGGCTCGGTGTGGAGGTTCGGTGAAGCGGTCCCGATAATCGCAGGCAGGTGCGAATCGTGCAGCGCTTTTGGCGTCTGGCGGGCCGGGTGTTGTGCACTCGTTATGCCTGCGCTGTGCTCATGTCCCGGTCATCCCTTCCGTCCCTTGTGTTCTATCGGCGCGCAGACATGCCTATATGCTTCAGAATTCCCTCAAAATTGGGCATTCTTCGCATGTGGTGACCTTGGACGTACGGCCTCAGCTGCTCGACGCACTCTCCGCCCTGCGCGACCGTGTCGCCGCCGCACGCTTTCCGCTGCCTCTGGCGGGAGCCCCACGCGCGCGTGCCAACCGCGACGAACTGCTCGCGCAGCTCGACGACTACCTGGTGCCCCGCCTGCGGCAGCCCGACGCCCCGCTGCTGGCCGTCGTGGGCGGATCCACCGGCGCGGGCAAGTCGACGCTCGTCAACTCCCTGGTGGGCAGACGCGTCAGTGAGGCGGGCGTACTGCGGCCGACGACCCGGACACCGGTGCTGGTCTGTCACCCGGAGGACCATCACTGGTTCAGCGGGCCAAGGATCCTGCCCGCCCTCACCCGGGTGTGGGTGCCCCCTCACGATCCCGGCGACGACGAACTTCTCATGACCGGGAACAGCCCCACGCGCGCGCTGCGCATCGAGACCGCCGACACCCTGCCGCCCGGCCTCGCCCTCCTCGACGCCCCCGACGTCGACTCCCTCGTGGCCGACAACCGTGTCCTGGCCGCCGAGCTGATGTGCGCCGCCGACATCTGGATCATGGTGACCACCGCAGCCCGCTACGCCGACGCCGTGCCCTGGCATCTGCTGCGCACCGCCAAGGAGTACGACGCCACCCTGGTGACCGTTCTCGACCGGGTGCCCCATCAGGTCGTCTCCGAGGTCTCCCGGCAGTACGGCGCCCTTTTGACCAAGGCCGGCCTCGGCGAGGTGCCCCGCTTCACCGTGCCGGAACTCCCCGAGTCCGCCTGGGGTGCGGGGCTGCTCCCGGCCAGCGCCGTCGCGTCGCTGCGCACCTGGCTGGTGCACCAGACGCAGGACCCCGGCGCCCGAAGGCACGCCATGGCCCGTACCGTCCACGGCGTCCTCGACTCCCTCAAGTCCCGGATGCCCGAGCTGGCCAGCGCCGCCGCCCAGCAGTACGCCGCCGCCCTGCGGCTGACCGCCGCCGTCGACGGGGCCTACGACAGCGAGCACGCGCGCGTACGGAGCCGGCTCCAGGCCGGTGCCGTCCTCGCCGGTGACGCGCTCAAACGCTGGCGGGCCTTCCCGCTCGACTGCACCGCCGGTGAACTGCTCGACGCGCTCGTGGAGAGCCTCGCCACGCTGCTGCTGTGCGCCGTGACCGCCGCGGACGAGCGCATCGACGAGGCCTGGCGCCGGGAACCGGGCGCGGACGCACCCGGCCTCGCCGAACGCGACGCCGGTCTGGAGAGCGCCGAGCACCGCATCGGACTGGCGGTACGGCGCTGGCGGCGCGAACTGGAGGAGTACGCCGAGGAGGAGGCGCGCGAGCTGGAACGCGGCTCCACGCCCGATCCGGAGGCGCTCGCCGCGCTCGTCGCCACCGCTCTGCTCGGTGGCCGCCGGGCGCGTTCGGCGGGCGAGGGCCTGGCCGAACGGATCGGTGCCCACGGCGCGCTGCGGCTGCGCGACCGGGGCGGGCGGCTGCTCACCGAACACGTGGACCGGGTGCTGCACGCCGAACGCGAACGCCGGCGGGCGCCTTTGTACGTACTCGACGTCCACGCCGAGCCGCAGGCCGAACTCATCGCCGCGCTGTCCCTGCTGCAGAAGGAGAGGTGACCGGTGACAGCCGTCACTGACCAGGACCAAACCGAGCACACCGATCACCTCGGTCATCCGCATCGCATGGATCACATGGATGGCATGGATCGCATCGATCGCCTCGATGACAGCAATCATGCCGATCACGTTGATCGGGTTGATCACATCGATGATGTGGACCAGCTGAATCAACCGGAGCACCCGGATCACTCAGTGGAGAGCGCCGTGGACGACGACGAACGCCGGGGGGAGGACGGGGCAGCCGTCATGGATGCGATGTCGGACCCCACAGGGGACGAGCAGGTGGGGGAAGGGCCGGGTGTCGCCTCGTCGGAGAAAGCTGAGCGGGAGGCCGCTGGTGCTGCGATGACGCGGGGGGACCTGGGGGACGCCCCCTCGTCCGACACCGGCCACGAGGCCGGTCAAGCCTCCTCCGGTGCCGCCGGCGGCTACGCGCGCGTGCCCGGGGGGCGTACGGAGCCCGACAGCACACCCGGCGACCGTACAAAACCCGACCACACGCCCGGCGACCGTACACAACCCGAGCGCCCCGCCGACGACCGTGCGAAGGCCGATTCCGCCTACGACGACCGTGCGAACGCCGAGTCCGCCCCCGACGACCACAGCCAGGCCGGCGCCGCTGCCGCTGCCGCTGCCGATGACGACGCCGCCGGGGTCTGGGACGACGGGCTCATCGCCCGGCGGGTCACCGAGGCCAACGCCGCCGAGTCGGCGGCGGCGCCGTTGGAGCCACGGGCCCCCGGGCCGCTGAGCGTCGCGCCCCTGGCGTACGACGGGCCGTTGCGCTCCCGGCTGGACGCGCTGCGCGAACTCATCGGGCTCTCCCGCGCCCGTCTGGACAGCCGCACCCTCGCCGAGGCCGGCCGTGTCCTGGACGAGGCGTCGGCGCGGCGCCGGCTGTCCGGGCAGCACACCGTCGTAGCGCTCGCGGGTGCGACGGGAAGCGGCAAGTCGCAGTTGTTCAACGCGCTCGCCGGAGTGCCCATCTCGGAGACCGGTGTACGGCGGCCCACCACCGCCGCACCCATCGCGTGCAGTTGGAGCGACGGCGCCGTCGGCCTGATCGAACGGCTCGGCATCCCGCCCCGGCTGCGCCGCCGCCCGCTGCAGAACGCCGACTCCGAGCAGCAGCTGCGCGGGCTCATCCTGGTCGACCTGCCCGACCACGACTCGGCTGCGGTGCAGCACCGCGAGCAGGTGGACCGCATCCTGAAGCTGGTCGACGCCGTCATCTGGGTCGTCGACCCGGAGAAGTACGCCGACGCGATGCTGCACGAGCGCTATCTGCGGCCCATGGCGGGGCACGCGGAGGTGATGTTCGTCGTCCTCAACCAGATCGACCGGCTGCCCGGCGAGGCCACCGACCTGGTGCTGGACGATCTACGGCGGCTGCTCGACGAGGACGGCATCGCGCTCGGCGAGTTCGGCGAACCCGGCGCGAACGTGCTGGCGTTGTCCGCGCTCACCGGTGACGGCGTCGGCGATCTGCGGGAAGCGCTCGCGCAGTTCGTGGCCGAGCGGGGGGCCGCGGCCCGCCGTATCGCCGCCGATCTCGATACGGCCGCGGCCGGGCTGCGGCCGGTGTACGCCACGCGACGGCAGCCCGGGCTGACCGAGGAGGCACGCGAGGAGTTCTCCGCGCGGCTCGCGGACGCGGTGGGCGCCACGGCGGCCGGCGAGGCGGCCGAGCGGGCCTGGCTGCGCAATGCCAACCGGGCCTGCGGGACGCCGTGGCTGCGGCTGTGGCGCTGGTACCAGGACCGTCGCGAACCTCCGACGGGCCGGCTGCCGCTGCGCTCCCAGCCCGACGAGGAGGCCACCGCGCGGCAGCGTGTCGAGCACGCGGTGCGCACCGTGGCCGACCGGGCCTCGGCCGGCCTGCCGGCGCCCTGGGCGCAGGCGGTGCGGGAGGCTGCGGTGCGCGGCGCGCAGGGGTTGCCGGAGGCGCTGGACGAGCTGGTGACGCGGGCCGGGCTGCCCCCGGGGCGGCCGCCGCGTCCCGGCTGGTGGCCGGTGGCGGTGCTGGCGCAGGCGTCTATGACGCTGCTTCAGGTCCTGGGCGGGCTGTGGTTGGTGGGGCAGATCGTCGGGGTGATGGCGCCGAACCTGGGCGTGCCGGTGCTGCTGATGGTGTGCGGGATCGTCGGCGGTCCCTTCATCGAGTGGGGATGCCGTATGGCGGCGCGCGGTCCGGCCCGGCGCTACGGGCTGGAGGCGGAACGGCGGCTCAGAGAGGCGGCCGGCGCGTGCGGACGGGCCCGGGTGCTCGATCCGCTCGCCGCGGAGCTGCTGCGGTACCGGGAGGTGCGGGAGCAGTACGCCCGGGTCTCGGGGGTGGGCGTGTGAGCGGGGCGGTGAGGCCGTGATGCGGGTTGCCGTGGTGGGGACTGGTTCGGTGAGCGGTGGGGACTGGTTCGGTGAGCGGGGGAACCGGTTCGGTGGGCCGTTGGGGGGGCTGGTTCGGTGAGCCGGTGAAGGGGGTGGGTGAGGTGCTGCCGGAAGGCGGTTCACCCGTGCGGGTGGCGGAGTTTTCCACAGCACGGGGGTGATCCACAGCGCTCAGCGGGCCCGGCCCGACGGAGGCAGTCTGGCTGTGCGGCGATCGCAACGGACGCGGTGGCCGCACAGGGCACGGCGACGATCGCGGTTGCCGTGCGCGGCGGCAGAGGGGTTGACCCGGCCGCCGTGGCCAGACGCCGCCGTCGGGACGGGCCCGTCGGCGTATCCGGGAGGGGTTACCGAGATGAACGAGACGATGATCTGCGCGGTCGGCAACGTGGCGACGCAGCCGGTGTTCCGGGAAGTGGCGTCGGGGGCGTCGGCGCGCTTCCGGCTGGCGGTGACCGCGCGCTATCTGGACCGGGAGAAGAACACCTGGATCGACGGGCACACCAACTTCTTCACGGTGTGGGCCAACCGGCAGCTCGCCGTGAACGTGGCGGCGTCGCTGAACGTGGGCGATCCGGTCATCGTGCAGGGCCGGCTGAAGGTCCGTACGGAGGTGAGGGAAGGCCAGCCCAGCTGGACATCCGCCGACGTCGACGCGGTGGCGATCGGCCACGATCTGGCGCGGGGCACCACGGCGTTCAAGCGGGCGAGCCGACCGGAAGGGGCCGCCGCCCCGCCGGACCGCGCCGAGCCCGAGTGGGAGACGCCGAGCCAGGAGCAGCCTCAACGGCAGGCCGTGGCGGCTGCGGTGACGTGACGTCAGGTTCCTGATGTCGGGAAGCGCCCGAGGCGGTATGACTGCGGCTTATCGGCACATGCATGCCGAAGCATCCGGTGGATTTGTCGATAAGCCCAGCTCGCGGGCGATGTCCGCGATAACGATTACGAGTCGGATCACCGGTCCGACAAGATGACGGCGAAAGCCGGTGCGGCAGCCTCCCTAGGATGCGGGAGAGCTCTCGGGGCTCCCGATTCTGCTGGTGGGACCGCATACCCCCCACATCAACGGGTCCTGCGCGAAGGGGAATTGCTGTGTTTTGTTCGTTCGCCGCGCTCACGGCGCGGTCCGTGCGCGGGCGAGGAACGAGCCGGCTCGCCGCCGCCGCACTGGTGTCCGGGCTCTTTACGGCGGGCGCGCTGACCGGGGCCGCACCGGCCTCGGCCGCCGAGACCCCGCAGAGCCCGGCCGGGGCGAGCGCGACCATGGGCGGCCTGAAGACCTTCGGTGCCGCGGTCGTCCACGACGGCGGCACCGACCAGCAGATGTCGGCGGGCCTGTTCGAGATGTCCGTCGACGGCGGCGGCACCCTGCAGACGTACTGCGTCGACCTGTACAACCCCACCCAGCGGGACGCCAAGTACCACGAGACGCCGTGGAAGGGCACCTCCCTCGGCGCGAACAAGAACGCGGGCCGCATCCGCTGGATCCTGCAGCACTCCTACCCGCAGGTGAACGACCTGGCGGCGCTGGCCGAGAAGGCCGGCATCCACGGCGGTCTGACCGAGCAGGACGCGGCGGCCGGCACCCAGGTGGCCATCTGGCGCTACTCCGACGGCGCGCGGGTCGACGCGGTGGACCCGCAGGCCGAGCAGCTCGCCGACCACCTCTTCAAGAGCGCCCGCGACCTGCCCGAACCGGCGGCCTCGCTGACCCTGGACCCGCCGGCGGTCTCCGGCCACCCGGGTGAGTTGCTCGGCCCGGTGACCGTGCACACCGACGCCACCGGTGCGGTCGTTTCACCCCCGGCCGACGCGGCGCTGAGCGGGGTGCGGATCGTCGGCAAGGACGGCAAGCCGATGACCGCCGCGCCCGACGGCGCGAAGCTCTTCTTCGCGGTACCCAAGGACGCCGAGGCCGGCACTGCCCAGCTGACCGTGCAGGCCTCCACCACCGTGCCGGTGGGCAGGGCCTTCACCTCCGACAGCCGCAGCCAGACGCAGATCCTCGCCGGGTCCAGCGAGTCCACCGTCTCGGCGAGCGCGAGCGCCACCTGGGCCGTGCAGGGGCCGATACCGGCGCTGTCGGCGAAGGAGGACTGCGTCAAGGGCGGGGTGGACATCACCGCCGTGAACCGTGGCGACCAGCCGTTCACCTTCCAGCTGACGGGCGCCACGTACACCGTCCCGGCCGGGGCTCCGCGCACGGTGACGATGCCGCTGCAGGAGGACCAGCCCTACGACGTCACCATCACCGGTCCCGCAGGCCTCAGGCAGCGCTTCACCGGCGTGCTGGACTGCAGAACCCGGGGCAACGCCCCGGCTCTGACGACGCAGACCGTCGCGGAGCCGAGCCCTGCCACGGTCGGCGGTTCCACCGGTGCCACCGTGCCCACCAACCTCGCCGACACCGGCGGCAGCGCCCTCACCCCGCTGATCGCGGGCTCGGCCATCGGTCTGGTGGTGATCGGCGGCGGGGTCCTGGTGCTGCTCCGACGCCGGGAAGCCGAGCGTGGCTGATCACTGGGTGAGGCTGGAACTGGACGTCACCGCGTTCGACGCCGGCCGCTTCGAGCCGTACCTCGACCGGTGCGCGGCCCAGGGCATCCGCCTCACCACGCTCGCCGAGCTGTGGGACACCCCGGAACACCGACGGGCACTGTACGAGCTGAACAGGGAGTGCTCGGCCGACATCCCGGGGCGGGGCGCGTTCTACAGCTACGACGAGTACGTGGAACAGCGCCTAGCCGTCCCGGAGTACGACCCGCGGGGCGTGGTGATCGCACTGGACGGCGACACCTGGGTCGGCATGGCGGCGACATCCCGCCACTACGACTTCGTCTTCAACGAGATGACCGGCGTCCGAGCCGGCTACCGGGGCCGCGGCATCTCGATCGCCATGAAGACGTTCGGCATGGACTTCGCCCGACGCTGCGGCGTCACGCGGGTCCGCACCGTCCATCACCCGAAGAACACCACGGCCATCGCCATGAACCGCACGCTGGGCTTCGTCGAGGCGGAGTGAGAGCACTGGGGTACCGACCTGAGAGTTGTCCCGTAAGTGATCTTCGGGTCGCTTGAGACGCAGTCGCGCACTGCGTGGCTTGCTCGCTCATCCGGTGAGCGTCGTACGCCGCATCGAAGAACGGCGCCGAGCTGACGCGGGCACCTCGCTCACCTGTCGGCACGGGCTATACGCAATATCCTGAGGACATGGCCAGTGGTGAGTATGTCTGTCCCGTTTGCGGCCACCTCGTCGAGCAGGTCGTGCGCCGGCACAAGACCCTGGGCGTGTTCGTGCCCCTGTGGCGTCCCGGCCCGTGCAAGAACCCCGAGTGCCAGGGGTACGAGGCGGAAGAAACCGAGTCGGAGCCCGTCCTCACGACGGAGAGCGGACCGGCGGTCGGCAGGGCCAAGCAGCGGGACTTCTGACGCTCTTCCCGTGAGCCTGAAAAAACTTCCGCGAGCGTGTAGAGAAGCGCGGGCCGGCTCCGACGTCCCCTGTGAGAGCCGCCCACCACGGGCGGCCCGAGCCGAAGGAGCGGACTCATGAAGTACCTGGTGATGGTGCAGGGCACGCAGGCGGACTACGAGGCCCAGGCGGGCAAGCCCGCCGCCGGTCTCCCGGCCTGGAGCGACAAGGACATGCAGGCGATGTTCCAGCACATGGGGGCGATCAACAACGACCTCGCCGAGACAGGCGAGTTCATCGATGCCCAGGGGCTGGCCGAGCCTGCCAGGACCCGCCTCGTCAGCGCCGGCGCGGACGGCAAGCCCGTGATCACCGACGGGCCGTACGGCGAGACCAAGGAAGTGATCGCCGGTTACTGGCTCCTGGAGTGCGAGAGCCTGGAGCGGGTCACGGAGATCGCCGCGCGGGTCACCCAGTGCCCCGTTCCCGAGGGCGCGAACACGTACCCCGTCGTCATCCGGCCGCTCGGCGAAGTGTGAGCAGGGGAGACGTTTGAGACGTACGAGCGAGGTCGAGGACCTGCTGCGCCTGCACGCGCCGCAGGTCCTGGGCGCGCTCGTACGCCGGTACGGGCACTTCGACGCCGCCGAGGACGCCGTACAGGAGGCGCTGCTGGCAGCGGCCGGGCAGTGGCCCGAGTCGGGGGTTCCGGACAATCCGCGGGGCTGGCTGATCAGGGTCGCCTCGCGGCGGCTCACGGACGCGCTGCGCAGTGATCAGGCGCGGCGGCTGCGTGAGGAGAAGGCGGCGGCGCTCACACCGCGCGACGCCTTCACCGCGCCGCCGCCCGGGCCCGATCGTGCGCCCTCCGAGGACGACACGCTGACCCTGCTCTTCCTCTGCTGCCACCCGGATCTGCCCCCGCCCGCCCAGATCGCGCTGACGCTGCGGGCCGTCGGCGGTCTGACGACGGCCGAGATCGCCCGCGCGTATCTGGTGCCGGAGGCGACGATGGCCCAGCGGATCAGCCGGGCCAAGCAGCGGGTGAAGGGCACGCGTTTCGGCCGCCCCGATCACTGGGAGGAGCGGCTGCCCGCCGTCCTCCACACGCTCTACCTGATCTTCAACGAGGGCTACACGGCCACCTCCGGAGCCTCCCTCCGGCGGGCCGAACTCGCGGGCGAGGCCATCCGGCTGGCCCGTAAGGTGCACCGCCTGCTGCCCGGCGACTGTGAGGTCACCGGCCTGCTCGCCCTGATGCTCCTCACCGACGCCCGCCGCGCCGCGCGGACCGGGGCGGGCGGCGAACTGATCCCCCTCGACGAGCAGGACCGCGGGCTGTGGGACAAGGCGGCGATCGAGGAGGGCGTGGCCCTGGTGACCTGGGCTCTGTCCCAACGCCGCCCCGGCCCCTACCAACTGAGGGCCGCGATCGCCGCCGTCCACGACGAGGCGGACTCGCCCGACAGCACCGACTGGCCCGAGATCCTCGGCCTCTACGACGTCCTCGTCCACCTTGTCCCCAGCCCTGTCGAACGCCTCAACCGTGCCGTGGCCGTCGCCATGGTCCATGGAGCGAAGGCTGGTCTGGCCGAACTGGATGCGCTTGCATCGGAGTTGACCACAGGCCACCGCCTGGACTCGGTCCGCGCCCATCTCCTGGAACGCGCCGGCGACCCCGAGGCCGCCCGAGCCGCCTACGAGTCAGCCGCCGCCAAGACCCTGAGCCTCCCCGAACAGCGCTACCTCCGGGCCCGGGCGGCCCGCCTAGGCGACATCACTTGACGTGTCGCTCATGTGCGAGCTGGCGCACATCACGTAACGCTCCCTCTGGGACGCGGCCAGTGAGACCGGCACGTACGAGATGTCGACGCGTGGCCGCACTCTCCAGGAGGAGGGCTTCATCCACTGCTCCACCCGCGCCCAGCTCCCGCGCGCGGCGGCCTTCCCGTACGGCTCGTACGAGGACCCGGATGACCTCGTGGTCCTGGTCATCGACCCGGAACGGCTCGGCGTGACGTTGAGGTACGAGGCCCGGAGCCGGGCGGCGAGGAGTTTCCGCACGTCTACGGGCCGATACCTAGCGCCCGGGCGGCGAGCATCCGCGGACCGCTCCTGCGACGGCGAGTGCGGGACAACTCTTAGGACGTCGACATTCTTAGATCGGACGTGTGGTGTTCCAGCGCTACTGATTCGAAGGCTGTGGATGAAGTCGATCTCCCGGGTCGTTCACGGCCAGGGTAGTGGCCATCTTGTCCCACAACTCCTGTCGATTCTGATCCCAAAGGAGCCAGAAGTATGGGATCAGGAGGGTGAAGCTGGCAAGGATCCCAATGAGCGTCTTCGTAATCAGTTCGAGCAGGTCCACATACTGCCCGACGCGCCAGAAGCTTACGGGGCCATGATCACTCGCCCCAAAGCGGCTCCAGCCCAAAGCCGCTCCGCCGACCTTTCCTTGAGGTCCAGCCGGACGCGACAAGCCCTTTCAGTGGGAAACACTCATTCTTTATGATCACATATCAGCCAACAAGAGGGCAGGCTGACTCATTCCAGTCGATCACGCGGTGTGTCGCTCAAGCATTAACCGCACCTATCGATCGAGTTGAACCCCTAACCGCTGACATATAAAGCTTTCAAACCGTGAGCTCGTACCACATTACTCATTGTGACTTTATGAACGATTTACTTGTGATCGGAAACCTGGCAGGCTTGTGATCGTCTAGCTTTGCGGCAAGCGAAGTTCTCCGAAACAAAAAGGGATCCCACTTCATGTGGGTTGGCAACTGAGCATCGCAACGGCCGCCCCGGCCACCGGCCCCATGAACGAAACGGCCAACCTCTACTGCAACGGTAGGAGCGTCGCGCACGACAATCATCCGGCGGTCAGTCCGCGATATTTTGTCCATGCGTCGGCTTCGCTGGGCAGTGGCGCCACGCGCTGCAACTGGGATCTGAAGATTCACGAGACGTTCCCCATCGCCCGGGGGACCCGGACCATTGACCTCGACTTCCCCTTCATTGTGACCTTGATCTAGCCTCAAGATTCCACCCTCTCTGATACTGCTACGATCTGAGGATGACAGAGGCAATCGTGCGAGTGTGGCACGAAGAAGAAGGCTGGGGAATCCTTGATTCCAAGGAAACTCCAGGTGGCTGCTGGACTCACTTCTCCGTAATTGAAATGCCTGGCTTCCGGTCGCTCGAAGGCGGGCAGAAGGTAACCCTCGAATGGGAAAGCGGGGAGCAGGACGGCTTTCAATTTCGAGCCATTCGAGTCCTGCCGGAAAATTCTAAGTCTACGAGTTGAATTCCCGTAGTGTCTTTGTGGGCGCGTCGCTTCGAAGAGGTGACGCCACCATCCCGCTCGCAGGGCTGTGGCAGGGCTGTGGCAGGGCTTCGGTTAGGGCGAGCGTGTTATCTCCAAGGGGCCATGCGGTGCAAGGCGAACGGCTCCACTCTCTGCCCGCGGCTAGGTATCGCCGGCCAAGCATGAGCTCGGTTGTGGCGCCAACAGCATTCCAACTGACGGCAGCGCTGACGGCAACAGCCGCGGACGGCAGCGGCACCCGACCGCCTGGACGGTGGCGGCACTGGTTGATCAAAAGCGCCCCGCCAGGGCGTGCCCTCATCTTCCAAGAGGCGGGCCACGGTGTGGTGACGCGTAAGCGCCCGTGCCAGATCGTGCGGGTACCCACGGGGAATGATGGACACAGCAGCGCCGGCCAGCGGGGGCCGTGGCTTCCACCGCAGATCAGCAAGGCATCCGGTACGGGAGCACCCGAGCTTCCCATCTGAGGGCTTTGCTTGGCGCTTCACGTCGGGCCGGCGGGGCTTGCTCCCGTCGACGGCACTACACCGTGGCTGAGGCCGGTGGAGGTGCAGCGAGGCATACGCACGCCTGGTCGGTCGGCGCACCCGCCGTCGTGGCTGACTGTCGGCGGCCGAGGTTCAGGCATCCCGCATCGATGGTGTCTGCCGTGGGACGAGTCTCTGCGGTGGTCATCTCTGGGCCGTCCCTGGGCCGTGCGAGGGCGCCCGAGGTCGACCAAGGGCGACCGACAGTGACAGGCGAGCCGAGGGCGGCCTCAAGGAAACCCCAGGTCACAGCCCGCCGACCCAACGCGTTTCCCCCCAAGGGTGGCGGTCAGGCAAGATGGGGTGTATCTGCCCACTGCCAGATTCAAGCTGCCGGACGGTTTCTCTTGGCTGAGTACATCTACACCATGCGCAAGGCGCGCAAGGCGCACGGCGACAAGGTGATCCTTGACGACGTCTCCCTGAACTTCCTGCCTGGCGCAAAGATCGGTGTTGTCGGCCCGAACGGTGCCGGTAAGTCCACGATCCTGAAGATCATGGCGGGGCTGGAACAGCCGTCGAACGGCGACGCCTTCCTCGCGCCCGGCTTCACCGTCGGCATCCTGCTGCAGGAGCCCCCGCTGACGGAAGACAAGACCGTCATGGAGAACGTCCAGGAGGGTGTCGCCGAGATCAAGGGCAAGCTCGACCGGTTCAACGAGATCGCCGAGCTGATGGCGACCGACTACTCGGACGCGCTCCTGGAGGAGATGGGCAAGCTCCAGGAGGAGCTGGACCACGCCGAGGCCTGGGACCTGGACGCCCAGCTCGAGCAGGCCATGGACGCCCTGGGCTGCCCGCCCGGCGACTGGCCCGTGACCAACCTCTCCGGTGGTGAGCGCCGCCGCGTCGCGCTGTGCAAGCTGCTGCTGCAGCAGCCCGACCTGCTGCTGCTCGACGAGCCCACCAACCACCTCGACGCCGAGTCGGTGAACTGGCTGGAGCAGCACCTCGCCAAGTACCCCGGCACCGTCGTGGCCGTCACCCACGACCGGTACTTCCTGGACAACGTCGCCGGCTGGATCTGCGAGGTCGACCGCGGCCGCCTGCACGGCTACGAGGGCAACTACTCGAAGTACCTGGAGACCAAGCAGACCCGTCTCAAGGTCGAGGGGCAGAAGGACGCCAAGCGCGCCAAGCGCCTCAAGGAAGAGCTCGAGTGGGTCCGCTCCAACGCCAAGGGACGCCAGGCCAAGTCCAAGGCCCGTCTCGCGCGGTACGAGGAGATGGCCGCCGAGGCGGAGAAGATGCGGAAGCTGGACTTCGAGGAGATCCAGATCCCGCCGGGCCCCCGCCTGGGCAACGTCGTCGTCGAGGTCGACCAGCTCAACAAGGCCTTCGGTGAGAAGGTCCTCGTCGACAACCTGTCGTTCACGCTGCCGCGCAACGGCATCGTCGGCGTGATCGGCCCGAACGGCGCCGGCAAGACCACGCTGTTCAAGATGATCCAGGGCCTGGAGGAGCCTGACTCCGGCACCATCAAGGTCGGCGAGACCGTCCAGATCTCCTACGTCGACCAGAGCCGCGAGAACATCGACCCGAAGAAGACCCTGTGGGAGGTCGTCTCCGACGGCCTGGACTACATCAACGTCGGCCAGGTCGAGATGCCGAGCCGGGCGTACGTGTCCGCGTTCGGCTTCAAGGGCCCGGACCAGCAGAAGCCGGCCGGTGTGCTCTCCGGCGGTGAGCGCAACCGCCTGAACCTCGCGCTCACCCTCAAGCAGGGCGGCAACCTGCTGCTCCTCGACGAGCCCACCAACGACCTGGACGTCGAGACCCTGTCCAGCCTGGAGAACGCGCTGCTCGAGTTCCCCGGCTGCGCCGTCGTCGTCTCCCACGACCGGTGGTTCCTGGACCGCGTCGCCACGCACATCCTCGCCTACGAGGGTGACTCCAAGTGGTTCTGGTTCGAGGGCAACTTCGAGTCGTACGAGAAGAACAAGATCGAGCGACTCGGTGCCGACGCCGCGCGTCCGCACCGCGCCACCTACAAGAAGCTGACCCGGGGCTGATCTTGCGGCATCTCTACCGCTGCCCGCTGCGCTGGGCGGACATGGACGCGTACGGCCACGTCAACAACGTGGTGTTCCTCCGCTACCTGGAGGAGGCCCGTATCGACTTCCTGTTCCGCCCGGACAAGGACTTCCAGCAGGGGTCCGTGGTGGCGCGGCACGAGATCGACTACAAGCGCCAGCTCGTCCACCGGCACCACCCCGTGGACATCGAGCTGTGGGTCACCGAGATCCGGGCCGCGTCCTTCACCCTCACCTACGAGGTGAAGGACGACGACCTGGTCTACGTCCGCGCGTCGACGGTCATCGTGCCGTTCGACTTCGAGGCGCAGCGGCCGCGCCGGATCACCGAGGAGGAGCGCGCGTTCCTCAAGGAGTACATGGACGACGCGTCCGAGCGGGGGGCCGGCGCCGTATGACCGTGCTGCACCTCGCCGACGAGACGGAGGCGGCGGACCTCGCCGCCTTCCTCTCCCGGCTGCTGCACTACGACCGGTCGGCCGCGGTGCGCCTGCAGGCGGCGGGCACCGCGCTGGCCGTGTTCGGGCGGCCGCCGTCGTTCGAGGTGCTCGCCATCCGCGCCGTACGGCTGGCCAAGCCGTACGAGAACGGGCTCGACGTCACCCTGGACGTCACCGTCTCCGCCGGTGAGCTGCTGGAGTCCGTCGACGAGGCGGGGGCCACGGCCGTCGTCCCGGCCGCGGTGACCGGTCCGCCGTGGGCGGGCGTTCTGCCCCCGCGCGGCGGCTGGCGGCGCGAGCCGGGGCTGCCGTCCGCGAGCGAGTTGCGCGGCTTGGTCGGCGCGGTCGTCGCCGAGTTCCGCACCCGCACCGAGGAGCTGGCCGCCGACCGGCGCACGCGGGCCGAACTCAACCTCATCGGGCGGGACATCTGGTCCCGGACCGTGGGGGAGACCCGGCTGCCGGTGCGCGTCGTGCACGCCGCGCAGGCACTGGGCTTTCTGCGGCCCGGTGAGAGCGCGGAGGAGCCGACGCTCTTCTCGTCGGGCGCGTGGCTGCGGCTGCGGACGCCCTACGGTTCGGTCGCCGTGCGCACGGCGGGGCTCGGGGCGCTGGGCGCGCTCGGCGTCAGCGTGCGCTGAGGCTCTCGTTCAGCTTTCCTCCCGGTCCGGCCACACGCTGATGTGGTCGCTCTCCAGTTCCAGCGCCACCCGGTCGCGCATGCCCAGCGTGCGCGTGTACTCCGCGGGCAGCTGAAGGCGGCCGGCGCGGTCCAGCATGGCGTACTCGCGCGCCACCACCGTCTCGTGGCCGGTCGTCGCGTCGACCTCGCTGCGGCGCAGCACCTCCGTGGACGTACGGCCGTCCCGGATGGCGACCGTGCGGCGGACCTCGCTCGCGACCGCCTGGTCGTGGGTGACGATCACGATGGTCGTGCCCAGGTGCTCGTTCGCCGTGCGGAACGCGGCGAAGATCTGCTCCCCGGTGTGCGAGTCCAGCTCACCGGTGGGCTCGTCGGCGAGCAGGACCGCCGGGTCGCCGGCCAGAGCCACGGCGATGGCGACGCGCTGCTGCTGCCCGCCGGACATCTGGTGCGGGTGCCGGTCGCGGCAGTCGGTGACACCGAGCAGCTCCAGCAGCTCCGCGGCGCGTTGGGCGCGGGCGCGGCGGCGGGCATACGTGCGGTTGCCGCTCAGCTGGAGGGGGAGGGCGACGTTCTGCGCCGCCGTGAGGTACGGCAGCAGGTTGCGGGACGTCTGCTGCCAGACGAAGCCCACGACCTCGCGGCGGTAGGCCAGGCGGTCCTTGGCGGTCATGGCCAGCAGGTCGTGGCCGGCGACGCGGGCAGCGCCGGCGGTGGGGGTGTCCAGGCCGGCGAGGATGTTCATGAGGGTGGACTTGCCGCTTCCGGACGCGCCGACGAGGGCCATCAGCTCGCCCTTGCCGACCAGGAGATCGAGGCCCTGAAGGGCCTGCACCTCCACGCCGTCGGCCGTGAAGATCCGCACCAGGCGGTCGCAGGTGATCAGGGCGTCGTGGCCGTAGGCGGGGGTGTCGCGGGCGGCCGCCGCCTTGGTCGCCAGGTCGGCGAGGGTGGGGTTGGTTGTCATCGTGACCTCCGGCGCGGGACGTTCGTCATCAGGGCCTGACGCGCAGGGCGTTCTTCGGCGTACGGCGGCGTCGGTGCACGACACGGTTCCTCGGCGCGGCCCCGGTTCACGGAACGCTCCTCGGCGCGGCCCCGGTTCGCCATCCGGTCCTGAGCACGGCCTCGGCTCACGACCCTCTCCTCGGCGTGGCCCCGGTGCACCGCACGGCTCCTCATCGAGCGTCCCCCACCCTCAACTCCCGTACCGCCCCCCGGCGGCCCGTCCACCATGCCTGGGCCGCCGCGACGCCGACCGCCACCGCCAGTACCGCCAGCGCCGGGATCACCAGGGACAGGGCGTCGGTGTGCAGGGCTGCGGGCGGCCCCGCGGACGGGTTCGCGGCCAGCGCGATCGCTGTGAGGTCGATGCCGGGGGCGAGCAGGCGGACGGCCGCCCAGGCGGTCAGGGCGCCGCCCGCCGTGGCGAGGACGGCCTGCGGCACGGACTCCAGGATCAGCAGACGGCGGGCCTGGGCCCGGGTAAGGCCCATCGTGCGCAGCCGGGCGAGCAGCGCCGTGCGCTCGGGCGCGGCGCGCAGCAGGGACAGCAGCAGGGCGAGCACGGCGTATCCGGCGCCGGCCAGGACCGCCGCCGTATAGACGTCTTCCGCGCCGGACTGCAGCGGTGAGTCGACGTACCCGGCGCGCACCTCCGAGCGCAGCTGTACGCCCGCCGTACCGCCGGCCGTCCGGCGCAGGGCCGCGCCGTCGATGTGGTCGCCGGTGAGCAGCAGCGCCGCCGGGCGGGCGGCCTCGGGGGTGAGCGCGCCCCGGTCCACGACGAGGAAGCGGTCGCCGGGCACGGCCGGGGTGCGCTCCCGGACCAGCGCGATGCGCACGGTGACGGTGCTGCCGTCGTCCAGGCGCACCGGGAAGGGCCGGGTGCCGTAGGTGCGGGCGACGGCGGGGGAGGCGAGGGCGGGCAGGACGGCACCGGAAGCCGCGGGGGCGCGCAGGGCGCTCGCGGGGAGGGCGCCGAGGCCGGTGCGGGCGGTGAGCGCGGCGTAGTCGGCCGGGCCCACGCCCGCGACCGGTACCGAGGCCGGGCTGTCGGCGGGCGTCGCCTGGTAGGAGATGCTGACCTCGGCCAGCGAGCGGACCCCTGGCACACGGCGGACCCGGTCGGCCAGGCCGGCCGGAAGCACGGTCGTGGTCTGCGCCTCCACGCGGGCGTCGGCACCGACGGCGAGCAGGGCCGCGTGGTCGCGGGTCTCGCGCACCCCGGCCAGCACCGAGCCGCCGAACGCGGCCGTGGTCAGCGCGGTGAGCAGCGCCAGCAGGGGCAGCACGGCGGAGGCGGAGGAGCGGCCGGCGCGGGCCAGGGACAGCGGGCCGACCACCCCGCGCAGCCGCCCGGCGGGTCGGGCCAGCCCGCGCAACGGCCACGGATACAGCCGCACCAGGACCAGCGCCGCGATCACCGCGACCAGCACGGGCGCCACGGACACCAGCTGCCCGCCGTCGCCGCCCTGCCGGCGCAGGGTCTCCACGGCGGCGGCCGCGCCCGCCAGCACGGTGAGTTCGGCGACGGTACGCCGCCGGGAGGGGCGCCGGGCCGTCACGTCCTGGCGGCCGGAGTGGACGCGGACCACGCGGTGCGCTGCCGCCGCGCGCGCCGGCAGCGCGGCGCAGGCGACGAGCGTGACGGCGAGAGCGGCGGCCAGAGCGGGCAGCAGGCGGCCGCCGGGCACGGCGCGGACGGCGGCGAGCAGACCGAGCGCTCCGGCCGGCAGCGCCACGACCGCCGTCTCGGCGAGCAGGCGTCCCGCCATCCCGCGCAGCGAGGCGCCGCGGGCGCGTAGCAGGGCCAGTTCGCTACGGCGGCGGTCGGCGGCGAGGCCCCCGGCCATGGCCAGGATGACGGCGGCGACCGTGCCGGTGCCGAACGCGGCGACCGCGACGAGCGGGGAGACACCGGAGCGCAGGCCGTCGTAGGTGGTGAGGACGGTGTCGAGGTCGGTGTCGGCGTCGGCGTTCGGGTCGACCGCTGAGCGCACCTCGCGCAGGGCGGGCCCGGACTCCAGGGAGGCGACCGAGGACTTCAGCGCGGCGATGTCCCGGCCGTGCAGGGCGGCGGCGTCGGGCGCGAACCGCCAGTAGCGCTGCGGGGAGCCACGGGTGCCGAGCAGGGCGGGGGCCGCGTCGGGAGGGAGCAGGACGGTGCCGAGCCAGTAGCGCAGCGGGTCCGTGCCGCCGCCGGGCACGGGCTTGAGGGTGGGGCTGCGCAACAGGCTGTCGGCCGACCAGTAGGCGCCGTCGGGGGTACGCGGCGCGACGATTCCGGTGATGCGGACGGTGAGCGCGGGGCGTCCGGCGGCCGGGACGTGCAGGACGCGGCCCACCTGCACGTGCAGGGCCTTCGCCGTTTCCGTGGTGACGGCGCCCTCGACCGCGGCGGTCGTGGCGGTCACCCGGCCGGTGGCGCGGGGCAGCCGGCCGGCGTGCAGCCGGCTGTGCTCGCCGAGGCGGGCCTGGGTGGCGAGGAACACGCGCGCGGGCAGTCCGTAGGGGCGCGGCAGCCAGGCGTCCGGCGCCTCCAGTTCCTCGAACGTGCGCACCCCGTACGTCGACTGGGCGGGGTCGACGGACAGGGGCGCGCGGACCGCGGCCAGGATCTTGCGGTTCCGGGCGCCCAACGCGTCCCGACGCAGGGACTGTTCGAGTTCCTGCACGGAGGACGCGCCGTCGGGCGCCGGGGCGGCCACCCACAGGGTGGTGCGGCCGGGGGTGGCCCGTTCGACGGCGTGGGCGAGACCGGCGTCCTCGTAACGGTCGACGGCGCGCGGGAACGCGGCGGCCAGAGCGGCCGTCAGCGCCACCAGCAGCGCCAGCGCGCAGGCGGCCGCCGGTGCGGCCCGCAGCCGGGTGCGGATCCAGGGCGCGGGTACGGCGGGCACGCGGGGCGTCGAACGCAGCGCCGGCATCTCACTCACCTCCCTGTTCCCGCAGCGCCGACGCGGGGTCCGCGCGGCGCAGCGACAGGAGCAGGGAGACGGCCAGCGGGACGACGGCGACGGCCGCGAGCAGGACGGCGACCTGCCCGGCCGGCAGCTGGACGAGGACCTCGGGCAGCGGGCGGGTGGCCCGGGCGGTGAGCAGGATCAGCGGGATCACCGCGCGGGTCAGCACCGCGCCGAGCGCCGCGCCGACGGCCAGCGCCAGCACCACCAGCACCCCGTGCTCGGCGGCGATCATGCGGGCCAGGCGGCGGCGCGGGGTGCCCAGCGCACGCAGCACCGCGAACTCCGCGTCGCGTTCCCTGAGCGCCCCGGCCGCGCTGACCGCGAAACCGACCGCGGCCAGCGCGGCGGCGACCGCGGCCGCCGCGGCGAACGCGGCCTCGGGCCCGGCGCCGAACGGGTCGTCCCGCAGCTCCTCGGCGATCTCCGCGCGCACCACGACCTGCGAGGGATCGATGTCGGGCCAGGCGCGGACGGCGGCGGCCACCTCGGCCGGGGCCTTCGTGGCCAGCCACCACTCGGTCGGCGTGACGCTCGCGCCGTAGCGGGTCTGCAGCACCTGGTCGACGGTGCGCAGGTCCACCAGGAGGGCGCCGCCGCCCTCGGCGTCACCGGTCGTCGGCAGCTCCCGTACCGTGCGCACGATCCGCACCGGCACGCTCTGACCGCCGAAGACGGCGTCCACCCGCTGCCCGGTCCGCGCGCCGGTGGCGGCGAGGAAGCGGTCGGTGGCCACGCCCGTGACCTCGGGCGCGGGCGGCTGCGCGACCCGCAGCCGGACCGTGACCGCGGCGGACAGCCAGCGGTCGCCGGCCGGCAGGTGACCGGTGGAGTAGGCGAAGGCGGGCGGCGCGGTGGACGTCAGGCGCGGCCGGGACGGGATGGAGCTGTCGTCGGGTCCTGCGACGGTGCCGTCGGCGCGGGAGACGGCGGTCCACGCGGTGGGCAGGGGCAGCCGCCGGCCGGTGCCGTCGGCGGCCGTGGCGGTCAGCGCGTCCAGCGTCAGCCGGTGCTGTTCGGCGCGGCCGGCGGGCTGGGCGATGACGAGCTGCACGCCGGTCAGGGCGAGCGGGCCGCGGGCGCCGCCGAGGTCCGGGCTGAGCGGGTGCGGGCGGCCGTCGGCGGGCAGCCGCCCGGACGGCAGCTGGTACGGCACGCCCCAGCGGTCCTGAAGGGTGAGCGTCACGTCGGCGCCCCCTTCGGGGTCGGAGCCGTGCAGGGTCGCGGTCAGCCGCAGCCGGGCGGTGCCGGCGGGAACGGCCACGCCCGCCGACGGATGTGCCGGGGCGAGGCCGGCGGACAGCGGTCGTACGGGCCGGTCCGCCAGGTCGTGGCGGAGCAGCAGGGTGTCGGCGGCGTGCGCGGTGTCCAGGGCGAGGACGGTCGCGGTGCGGTTGTCCGACAGCGGCAGCGCGGTGCGTACGGCGGGGGCGGCCGAGGTGACGTCGTGCAGTGCTGCGAGCTGTTCGGTGCGGGCGGGACCGGCGTCCCCGGCGGCCGTCACGCGTACCGGCGCACCCGCCCGGAAGTCGGCCTGGTCCTGCTGCGAGCGGTTCCAGGAGGCGCCCTGCCCGATGGCCAGCATGCCCAGCGCGACGGCGAGCACCAGCAGCAGCATCGGCCCGGCGCCGCGCATGGGGCGGCGGCTGAACTGCCAGCCGGCCAGCGCGGTCGCGAGCCCCCGTCCGCCGGTCGCGCGGCGCTCGGCGAGCCGGGCCACCGGCGGCAGCAGCCGCAGGGTGAGCACGGTCCCGGCGAGCAGGGCCAGCGCGGGCGCGGCGACCAGCAGCGGGTCGATGCCGAGGGCGCCGGTGCGGTCACCGCTGACGGCGGCGCGGGTGGCGAGCTGCCAGTACGCGAGCCCCGCGATCGCCAGCAGCCCCAGATCGGCGCCGGCCCGCAGCGCACCGGGCAGCGCCCGCGCCCGGCCCGCGCGCCCACCGCTCGCGGACAGCGCGGGCACGGTGACGGCGAGCGCGCAGCCGAGGGCGACGCCCGCGGCCACCAGCCACACCTGCGGCCGGCCGGCGGCGGGCACGTCCAGCCGCAGTCCGATCCGCGCCAGCGGCCCCTGCCCGGCCAGCAGCCGGGTCAGCGGCCCGGCGAGCAGCGGCGCGCACAGCGCCGCCGGCACGGCCGGCAGCAGCGCCTCCAGCGCGGCCAGGCCCGCCAGGCGGGCGCGGGAGGCGCCGCGGGCCAGCAGCAGCCGGGTCTCGGCCGCGCGTTCGGCGCTCAGCAGCCGGGCCACCAGCAGCAGCGCGCAGGCCGCGAGCAGGGCGAGCAGGAGGGCGACGATCAGCAGCGTGGAGCGGGAGACCAGCAGCGAGCGCTCGATGCCGTCCAGCACGCCGGGCAGGGAGGTGACCGCGGTCGTCGACCCGGCGAGGGCCGGGGCGGAGCGCACGGCGGCACCGGCGCGAGCCGCCGAGGAACGCAGCGCGTCGATACGGGTGGTCGTCAGCGTGGAGAAGTCGGCGCTCACCACCCACGCCGACGGACCCGCGCTCACGGTCGCGCCGGTCAGCACGCGCGGGTCGGCGAGCAGGGGGCCGTATGTGGTGAAGCCGGTCTTCTTCACGCCGCGCCCGCCGACGTCGTCCAGCCGCCAGTACGGCGCGGCGGCGTCGGCTGGCCGGTACACCCCGGTGATCCGCACGGTCACCGCCTTGCCGCCGAAGCGGTCGGTGAGGGTGAGCCGGGCGCCGGGCTTCAGGCCCAGGCGCCGCGCGGCCGCCTGCGGCAGCGCGGCCTCGACGTCCCCGGTGCCCGCGCGGGGCGTACGGCCCTCGCTGAGCCGCACCTGGGAGGGGTCCAGGGCCGCGAAGTGCGTCAGATCGGGGTCGCCTGAGCGTTCGGCCGGCGGCTGCACGGAGCGGGGCAGCGCGTACGGGCCGGACCGCACCAGCGTCCGCACGGTCACCGGCAGCCCGTCGAACGCGGTGCGCGCTGCCTGGCGTACAGCGGTGTCGGCGGCGCCACGGCGGTCGGCGGGTACGTCGGCCTTGACGACCAGGGCGGCGTCGGCGGCGTCGACGGGCCGGGCCAGGGCGTGGCGCAGGGCGGCGTCGCCGATCGCGCCGGCGTAGGCGGTCAGGCCGGCCAGGACGGAGGTGGTGAGCAGGACGGTGAGCAGCGTGGCCGCGAGGAGGAGTCGGTGCGCCCGGGCGCGCAGCAGCACGAAACCCGCAAGCCCCCCGAACCCCGCCACCCCCGGCCCCCCGCCGTTCGTCTTGTCCAGACCTGTCGGCGATGTTGTCAGAGGGGGTGGGCACGGGTAAGCGGTTGTGGACGCAGCTTGACCGGATTGTGACCGGAATCCGGCGTACTACGACCGGAATGCGGAGTTCATCGGGCCCGGAGGGCCGGGATGGACTCGGGGTGCGATCGCTCGACGGCTCGGCTCAGCCGGGGGTGTTGATCATCGAGGCGGCGGCGTACGTGAGGTAGTTCCACAGCGTGCGCTCGTGCTCCTCGGACAGGGCGAGCTCCTCGACGGCGACCCGCATGTGCTTCAGCCACGCGTCGTGCGCCGCCTTGTCCACGGTGAACGGGACGTGCCGCATCCGCAGCCGCGGGTGCCCGCGGTTCTCGCTGTACGTGGTGGGGCCGCCCCAGTACTGCATGAGGAACAGCGCCAGCCGCTCCTCGGCCGGACCGAGGTCCTCCTCCGGGTACATCGGCCGCAGCAGCGGGTCCTCCGCCACCCCCTGGTAGAAACGGTGCACCAGCCGGCGGAAGGTCTCCTCCCCGCCGACCTGCTCGTAGAACGTCTGCTCCTGAAGCGTGCCGCGCCGAATCTCTGTCACGCCTCCCATGCTCTCAGACGCGCGGACCGAGGCCGGAAGACGTAGGACCGGCCCCCGCGGACCCGGCCGCGGCGCTCGCCCGGGGGCGTGGCACGCAGGACAGTGGAGGTATGGCTGTCCATGCCCGTGCGCGGGGGTCGCAGGAGGTCGCCGACGTGGCGCGGGGCGCACTCGTGCGGGAGATCGCGGCGAGCGGGGCCTTCGCCGGGGACCGCGGCTGGCGGGAGGCGTTCGCGGCGGTGCCGCGCCACCTCTTCGTGCCGTCCTACTACGTCGGCGTGCCCGGGGGCTACGAGCGCCGCTGGGGCGAGCACCCCGACCCCCACGCCCGGGAACGCTGGCTGCGCGGCGCCTACGACGACACCCCCCTCGCCACCCGCCTGCGCGACGGGGAACTGCTCTCCTCCAGCAGCCAGCCGTCCCTCATGGCGACGATGCTGGTGGCGCTGCGCCCGGCGGACGGCGACCGGGTGCTGGAGATCGGCGCCGGCAGCGGCTACAACGCGGCGCTGCTGTCGTACCGGCTGGGCGAGGAGAACGTCGTCACGATCGACCTCGACCCGGACATCACCGAGTCCGCGCGCCGGCACCTCGACGCCGCCGGGTACCACCCGCTCGTCGTCACCGGCGACGGCGCGCGCGGGGTGCCCGGGCACGCGCCGTACGACCGGATCATCGCCACCTGCGGGCTGCCGGTGATCCCGCGCGCCTGGCTCGCCCAGTGCCGCCCCGGCGGCCGGATCGTGACGCCGTTCGCCACCGGGGTGGCCGCGCTGGACGTGCACGGCGCCGGGCACGCCGAGGGCCGGTTCCTGGCGACGCCCGCCTATTTCGTGCCCCTGCGCGGTACGGCCCGGCCCGCCGCCCTGCCGCCGCGGCCGACGGGACTGCCGCGCCGGGCCCGCGAGAGCGACCTGTTCCGCTTCCTGCTCGCCCTCACCCGCGGCACCCTCGAGGCGGAGGAGGCCTACGCCCTGTGGGAGCGCGAGGGCATGCCGACCCGCGAGCGCTACGGCCTCACGGTCCGCGGCGAACGCGAGTGGGCGTGGCTGGACGATCCGGAGGGGCCGTACGTGTGGCCCCTCCCGGAGCCGGGTTAGGCCCTGTCGTTTGGATCAGGCCGGCTGTGAGGTGCGGTGCCTTTCGGCCGACCCGAGCGGGGTCTGGTGCGTGCAGCTGCAAGGCGGAGGAGGGCGCCAACGCGGTGGGGGTCCCCCCTGCTCGAAGAGCTTGGGGGAGTTGGCAACCGACGACAACGCGGCTGGGGGTCCCCCCTGCTCGAAGAGCTCGGGGGAGTGCTTGCCAGACCCCGCGACGCCGGGATGATCCAAACGAGCGGGCCTAGCCCCGGCGGACCGTGATCGTCGTCCAGGCGCCCACGTGCACCCGGTCGCCGTCCCGGAGCGGGACCGGCACGAACGGCTGGATCGGCTCGTCCGAGCCGTTGACCGTCGTACCGTTCGTCGAGTTCTGGTCGACGACGGCCCAGCCGCCGTCGGGCTGCTGCACCAGCACCGCGTGCTGATGCGAGACGCCCGGGTCCTCCGGCGGCACGGACAGGTCGATGTCGGGCGTCTCGCCGGTGGAATGGCGGCGACGGCCGATGCTGACCTGGTTGCCGGTGAGGGTGCGCTGCTGCTCCGGCGAGTACGCGGGCAGGTTGAGCCCCGCGGCCTCCGGGCCGGAACGCTGCATCATCGCCATGAAGTACTCGCGGTCCGGACCGATGGTCGCCGTCCAGGTGGCCGGGCCCTGCGGCTGCTGCGGGAACCCGGGGGCCGGGGGTGCCTGGGTGGCGCCGGGCTGTGGGTAGCCGTAGCCGCCGGGCTGCGCACCGCCCGGGCCGTTCGGACCCGAGGGCGCGGGGGGTGTCTGGGTGGCGCCGGGCTGTGGGTAGCCGTAGCCGCCGGGCCGGCCACCGCCCGGGCCGTTCGGGCCCGTCTGCGCGGGGGGTGCCTGGGTGGCGCCGGCCTGCGGGTAGCCGTAACCGCCGTGGCCGCCGGGACCGTTCGGGCCGTTCGGGCCGGACGGGGCGGGGCCGCCGGGGCCGGTGGCGGGGCCCGACGGCGGGGAGATCACCCAGTCGTCGCCACCGCCACCGCCGCCGAACGACGGCCCGGACGGGGCGGGGGGAGCCGGCGGCGCCGAGGGGCCCCGGCCCTGCGGGAACGCGGGGGGCTGGAAGCCCTGCGGGCCGCCGGGACCTGCCGGAGCACCCGGACCGCCGGGGCCACCCGGTGCCGTGCCGGGACCGGCGGGCGGCGTGGGGCCGGGGGGCGGGGGCACCGGACGCGACGGGTCGCTGCCGAAGGGGAAGGGGGCGCCGGGGCCGTTCGGACCGCCGGGCGCACCCGGACCGCCGGGGCCGTTCGGGCCACCGGGACCGCCGTGTGTGACCGGGCCGCCGGGACCTGCCGGAGCACCGGGGCCACCCGTGCCGAAGGGACCGCCGGGGCCACCGGGAGCACCGGGCCCGCCCTGGCCACCGGGACCCGAAGGGGCACCGTGACCTCCGGGACCACCCTGGTCACCGGGACCACCCGCGCCGAACGGACCGCCCGGGCCACCCGGACGCGAAGGCCCACCGGGCCCAACGGCGCCGAACGGACCCCCGGAACCACCCGGGCCCGAAGGCCCACCGCCGCCGAACGGACCGCCCGGACCGCCGGAGGCACCGCCCCCGCCCGGACCCGACGGCTCGCCGCCGAACGGGCTCGGCGGGATCGGCTCGGCGGGCCGGTTCACCTGGGAGGGACGGGAGCTCTGGTAGTCGAAGGAGTCACTGCCGCCGAAGGACGGCCCGGGACCCTGCGGGAAGCGCAGCGCGCCCGGCGCCGAGGGGCCCGGTGCCGAGGGGCGCGGCGGCGCGGCCGGGGTGTACGTGGTCGCCGTGTTGGTCAGGAAGTTCCACCGGCACTCCTCGCAGAACGGCGCCCCGCCCTCGCGCGGTGTACGGCACTGCGGGCACAGCTCCGGCTCGGGCTCCGGCACGGCGGACAGATGACGTCCGCCCGGCTGGCCACCGGGCTGCGCGCCCGGCGGGGGCGGCGGGAAGCCGTAGCCACCGCCGGGAGGCGGCGGGGGAGGCGGCGGAGGTACGGCACCGGCCATGCGGTGACCGCAGACCTCGCACCAGTCGTCGGAACCCGACTGGTGTCCGTTCGGGCAGGTCGGCATGTCGGTGCGTCCCTTCGTTCCTGCTAGGTCACTTCTTCAGTGGTCGTCGGTGGGCTTCAGTGGTCTTCAGCGCGTCACTTCTTTACACGAACAGTCTTTGTCGACCGGGTTTCGAGCGTCATCTCGTCGGCCTCCGTGACCTTCGCCTTCAGTCGCACAGTACCGCTCGCCGCGTCGACCACGTCCACCACCTTCGCGAGCAGTTTCGCAGTATCCGCGTTCCCGGAGGCACTCGCGAGCTGAACGGCCCGGCCCAGTTTGGCCGTTGCTCCATCCATATCACCTGCTTTGCGCAGATCCATCCCCTGTTGGATGACCTGTGCCAGTTCGGCCTGCCCGGTGTAGTGGGCGACCTGCGGGTTGAGGGAGGTGGAGACGACCATGTCGTCGGTCCACACGGCCCGCACCAGACCCTGCGCGCCCAGGTTCTGCGCACCGCCGTCCCCTTGTGGCACGACCAGCGAGACGCGGGCGGCCAGCATCTCCTGGCCGACGTGCGCGACCGGGACCTCGACGCACAGGTGGTAGTCGCGGGACTCGTCACCCCAGGAGCCCGTCGGATAGTCCCCGGCGCGCGGCCCCGCCTCGCTGCGGCGACCGGTCAACTCCTCGACCGTCGGCGCGACTTGCTTGACGAACTTGATGGTCGTGCCCACCGGCGTCCACACCCGCAGGGCGACGTCGGCGACCTCCTTGCCCATCGCCGTCTCCATCATCTGCGTGAAGTCGGCGGCCAGGGCCGCGGGATCGGCGACGATGTCGGCCGTGCCGAGCAGCGCCGAGGCGATCCCTGTGACTTCTTTCACTTCCCAGTCGGTGCCCACGCCCCGCGCGTCACAGGTGAACCGTCCCGCGCAGTGCTCGAGGGCGGCCTTCAGGTCGGCGGGCGACTCGTGCTCGTTGCGGCCGTCGGTGAGCAGGATGCCGTGCCGGATGGCGACGTCCGCCGAGGACAGCAGCGTCTCGGCGAGCCGCAGCCAGGTGCCGATCGCCGTGCCGCCGCCGGCGCTCAGCCGGCGCAGCGCCTGCTTTGCCTGCTCGCGGGTGGTGGCGTCGGCGACCGCGAGCCGCCCGCCGCCCGGGTAGACCTCGGTGGCGACGTGCGTGCCGCCGACCACCGCGAAGTGGACCCCGTCGCGCAGGGTGTCGATCGCGGCGGCCGTCGCGTCCCGGGCGTTGCGCATCTTCGTCGGCGGGTAGTCCATCGACCCGGAGCAGTCCACCATGATCGCCACCGCCGCGGACGGACCCTGCCCGGCGGCGAACAGGTGCGGCGCGCTCACCGCGCTGCCGATCGTGCCGCCGCCGGTCGCCGTGACCGTGACGATGGCGTTGACCTCGCGGCCGCCCTCCGGCAGGTACTCGTTCTGGTACACGTCCACCGAGAACTGCGGCACCGTGGATTTCGAGAAATTGGCCATGCCTGTTCGCTTCCCCCTCAACCACACGCATGGGTGTGGACCCGGCGCGGACCGGTCCCCTCCGGCCCGCTGGCTTCCCCGTGCGAGGCCGGCCCGGGGTGGTCCCGCGCGCGGGCCTCAGGCCGATCCTGCCCCCTGCGGCGGCCCGGGGAACGGCACGACCGCCACTGTTACGTTGTCGTGGCCCCCGCCGTCCAGGGCGTGGCCGACCAGGACCCGCGCGCTGTGCAGCGGACGCACGGCGGCGTCCAGGGGAACCACCTCGGCCATCTCCTCCGCCCCCTCCGCGTAGTTCCACAGCCCGTCGGTGCAGACGACGACCACGCCGGGCCGGTCCGGCTTGTAGCTGGCGGTGTGCGGTTCCAGTTCGTAGGCGTCCGCGCCGAGCCAGCCGGTGATCGCGTGGGCGCGCTCGTCGGCGTACGCCTCCGCCTCGCTCATCAGCCCGGCGGCGACCATCTGCGCGGCCCAGGAGTCGTCCTCGGTAAGCCGGGCCGGGGGTGCGCTGCGGTCGGCCGGCACCCAGTAGACGCGGCTGTCGCCGACCCAGCCGACGACCAGCAGGCCGTTCGTCACCACCGCGCCGACCAGGGTGCACGCCGGTGCGTTCTGGTGCGGGGCGTGCTCGCGGGCCGTCTCCGGCTCGTCGGCCAGGGCGTTGACGGCCTGCGAGGCGGCGACGATCGCGTCGTGCATCGCCTGCTGCGGGTGCGTGCCGCGCGGCAGGGCGGTCAGCAGCGCGTCGCCGGCCGCGCGGGACGCGGCCAGGGAGGCGTCGTCGGGGCGGGTCGCGGAGGACACGCCGTCGCAGACGATCGCCACGGACACCGGGGAGCCGTCGGGCAGCGCGGTGGTGGCGAGGGCGAACGCGTCCTCGTTGCGGTGGTGGCGCAGCCCGCGGTCGCTGACGGCGGCCACCGGACCGGACTCCTGCTCCATGTGGTCGCGTTCGCGGGGCTGGGCGTGCCCGCAGTTCTCGCAGTAGCCGTCGCTGTCCACCCGGCCCGCCCGGCACGCCACGCACACCGAGGTCTCCGGCGCGGCCGCGGCGGCCTCCGCTGCCGCGCGCGGGTCGGGCGCCTGCAACGCGTACTCGTCGGGCTCGTCCGGCCGGTCGAAGCGGACGCCGGCGGCGGGAGCGGCGGGAGCCTGCGGGGGTACGGCGGCCGGTGCCTGCGGCGGTACGGCGGGGCCCGCGGCGGCCGCGGACGGGGCCTGCGGGGGCACCACCGGGGGAGCGGGCGCGGCCGTGGGCGGCATCTGCGGTGCCGGGCCCGGGAGTGCGCCGCCGCCCGAGTCGGTGCCCGGCAGATCCGTCGGCAGATGCACCGAGGGCGGGGTGTGCGAGCCGCCCGGCTCGGCCGCCTGCGGCCACGGGCCCGCCGTGCCGGGGCCGGGCTGCGCTGCCGTGCCCGGGTCCGGCTGTGACGCCGAGCCGTTCCTCGCGACCGGCGGATGGTCCCGCGGCGGTGCCGGCACGGCGGACAGGTCGTATCCGCACGCGCCGCAGAAACGGTCACCCGACTCGAGCGGCTCCGCACAGCTCGGGCAGTTCGACAGGGCTGCCTGCTGGGGCATCTGCGACATCAACTACACCCACGTCCGGGGGCGGTAACGGTTGGCACGTTCCACCAGGTCGATCCTTTCCTCGCCGCCGGGCGCGAGCCGGGCCAGCGTGCGGTACGAGCGCTCGAGTCCGAAGCGCAGCCCGCGTTCGTCCAGTTCGCTGCCGAGCAGCACTCGCCGGGCGGCCGGCGTGCCGCCCTGGCCCCCGGAGAGTATCCAGTCCAGGGCGCACCCGAGCACTTCCGTGGCCAACTGCTCGCGCCGCCCCTGGTCCAGACCGTACGCCTGAAGCGCCTCGACCTGTGCGGCGGCGGCCGTCAGGTCGTCCAGGAACGCACCGTCCGCCGTGCGCCGGCGCAGCCGGGCCCGCACCGCCGCCACGCGGGCGGCCGTGTAGTGGATGGACGCCTCCGGCACCGACTCCAGTGTGTGGACGGCACCCGCGCGGTCACCCGAGGCGAGGCGCACCCGGGCCAGGCCGAACGCGGCGCTGACATGGCTCGGGTCGCTCGCCCACACCAGCCGGTAGTACTCGGCGGCGTTGTCCAGCTGGCCCAGCACCTCCGCGCACAGGCCGAGCGCCAGCTTGGGCGCGATCTCGCCGGGGAAGGCGTCGTAGACCGCGTCGAAGGCGAGCGCGGCGTCCTCGTGGTCGCCCGTCACCAGCGCGGCCACGCCCCGGTACCAGACCACCCGCCAGTCGTCCGGACGTTCGTCGTCCAGCTTGGCCAGCGCCATGCGCGCCGCGTCGAAGTCGCCGTGCTCCAGCCAGGCGCGCGCCTGCCGCAGCCGGGTCTCCACCGACGGCGCCGGCGCGGCGGCGAGCGCGTTGAGCAGCTCGGCGGGCGCGGAGGTCATCAGGCCCATCAGGAAACCGGCGTTGGGGTCCCCGGAGTCGACGTGCGGCACGGGCAGGGCGAGCGCGGCCGCACGGATGTCCACCGGCCGCACCAGCGACGCGGGGATCCCGGAAACACCGGAGGCACCGGCACCGTTCGTTCCGGCAGCACCCGCCGCCGCTGCGCCTCCCGCACCCCGCCGCCCGCGCACCGCCCGCGCCCCCAGCCGGGACACCTCGCCCTCCAGCCGCGGGAACAACTCCGTGTCCGTGACCTTCACTTCCGGTCCGAACAGCGTCGACAGCGCCGGCCGCGCCCGCCCCGACTGCAGCGACACCACCTCGCGCAGCACCCCGGTGAGCTGCTCGGCCATCTCCTGCGCGGAGGCGAACCGGCGGGCCGGGTCCGGGTCGGTGGCGCGCACCAGCAGGCGGTAGAAGGACTCGTACCGGCGGAAGACCTCGATGGTGTCGGGGTCGGGCAGCGAGTCGGCGTAGACGGTGGTGTAGCCCTGGAAGTCGAAGGTGAGGACGGCCAGCGTCCGGCCGACCGTGTACAGGTCGCTCGCCACCGACGGGCCGACGTCGGCGACCTCGGGCGCCTGGTAGCCGACCGTGCCGTAGATCGCGGACTCGTCGTCGTCCATGCGGCGCACGGCGCCCATGTCGATCAGCTTCAGCTCGTCCTCGGTCTGGATGGCGTTGTCGACCTTGAAGTCGCAGTACAGCAGGTTGCGGCTGTGCAGATGGCCGAGGGCCTCCAGCGCCTCGATGCCGTACGCGCAGGCCTGTTCCACGGGCAGCGGGTCGCGGTGGCCGTCGGGCGTGCGGCGGGCGTTGGCGATCTCCTTGAGGGACTTGCCGCCGACGTACTCCATGACGATGTAACCGTCGAGGGAGCCGGTGCGCTGGTCGAGGTGCTCGACGAAGTTGTAGATCCGCACGATGTTGGCGTGCTCGATCTCCGCGAGGAAGCGCCGCTCGGAGATCGCGGCGGCCATCGCGTCCTGGTCACCGGTGTCCAGCAGGCCCTTGAGCACCACCCACCGGTCCGCGACGGCCCGGTCCACGGCGAGGTAGATCCAGCCGAGGCCGCCGTGCGCCAGGCAGCCCACGACCTCGTACTGGCCGCGCACCACGTCCCCGGCCTTCAGCTTCGGCACGAACGAGTACGGGTGCCCGCACTTGGTGCAGAACCCCTCGGTGCGGCCCGGCCGGTCCCCGCGCGCGCGGCCGACCGGCGCCCCGCAGTCCGAGCGGGAGCAGAACCGCTTGCGCTCGGGCACCTCCGCGTCGTCCAGCACCATGGCGCGCGGGTCGGGCCGCGGGATCGGCGGCACCTGCACCAGGCCCGCGCCGAGCCGGGAACGGCCCGAGGAGGCCGCGCCCGAGCCCGAGCTGCGCACCGACACCGAGCGGCCCGTCGACTTCCCCGACAGCGAGCGCGACAGCCGCCCGGACACCGAGCGCCGCGACTTCGACGACTGCGAGGACGTACGGGAGCTGCGCGCGCTCGTGCTGGAGGAGCCCTTGGAGCCCCGGCCGCCCGCGGTGAGGCCGGTCGGCACCGAGCCGACCATGCCGGTCGGGGAGACGACCGGCGCGAGCCCGCAGGTGTCGCAGTACAGTTCGCCGCCGCCGACGTCCTCGTACGCCCCGTCGCAGCCCGGCCGCTGACAGCTCTGTCCCGCACGGCTCATGACGGCTCCCCCCTGACGTCCTCCGACCGGCTCTGCTGCTCCGGCACCCGCGGCGCGGCGAGCGCCTCGGCGGCCGCCTGCTGGTAGCGCAGCACGGCCTGTCCGGCGACGCGCAGATCGCACGGCGCGCTCCACAGCATGCGGCGCGCCTTCTCGTACCGCTCGATCAGCAGCGGGTCCTCCGCCAGCCCGTGCCGGGCCACCTTCGCCTTGTAGGCGTCCAGGCGGCCGCGCAGCTCGGCGCGGACCGCGAGCGGCGCGGTGACCGCGGTCAACGACTCGCGAGCCCGCAGCAGTTCGTCCTCCGCCCGCTGCTCCAGCGACTCCAGCAGCGGCGACAGCCGGTGCCACTGGGCCTGCCGGCGGTACTCGGCGGCCGCGGCCAGTTGCTCGTGCAGCGCGGTCGGCGGGCCGCTGACCACCGGCACCTCGGTCGCCGCGATCTTCGCCAGCACCTCACCGCGCGCGGTGCGGGCCTCGGCGAGGGTGCGGTCGGCGCGGGAGAGCACGTCCCGCAGCCGCACCAGCCGCTTCTCGGCGTCCTGCCGGACGGTGAGCACGGCCTCGATCTCCCGGCGCACCTCGTCCAGGGCCCGCGCCTCACGGTCGTAGACCGCGGTGTCCGGGCGGCCGCCGCCGGGCGCCGAACTGCCCTGCGCGGGCAGCCAGTACGCCAGCGGGTCACTGACCACCTCCTCGCGCAGCTTCGTCAGCGTGCGCGTGATGCGCTCCAGGTCGTCACCGGCCGGATGCTCGCCGGGGCGCACTCCGACGGAGTGGGCGAGCTGCCGGGTGCGCTGGAGTTCGGCGGCGAGTAAATCGATACGGGCCGGCAGCGCCGACCACACCGCGTCGGCGGCGACGACCATGTCCAGGCCGGCGGCGTACAGCTCGTTCATCCGGTCGACCAGCTCCGCCAGCGAGTACCGCTCGCTCAGTTTGCCCGAACCACCCTGCCCGGCGGGGGCGTCGGCGACGGTCACACAGTCGCCGCGCAGCAGCTCGGTCAGCTCCACCAGGTCCTCGCGGCTGGACCAGCGGCGCCGCGAGCGGATCTCGCGGGCGGTGCGCAGCGCGGCCGTGTAGGCGTCGAAGTACGTCCACAGCAGCATGATCGACGCCTCCGTGGCGATCCAGCGCTCACGGGTGACGCCGGTCAGTTCGGCGCCCTCCAGCAGCCTGCGGCCCGCGTGGTCCTGCAGGGCCAGCAGCGACGTCTCGATCGCCTCGTGCTCCTGGCCGAGCCGCGCCAGCGCACGGTCCACCTCGTCCCGGTCCATCACCGGCCCGGCGGGGTCCGTGACGCCCATCGATCACCTCTCGCTGCTGTGTGGGTCGTTGCGGTGCTCGTGTCCGCGCTTCGCTCAGCTCGTGCGCAGGTACTGCGGCGCGGGCGGTCTGGACGTCGCCGCGTCGCTCCCCAGTGTCGCCGACAGCCAGGTGCCGTACGACGTCTGCCAGCCGCTCGCGCTGTAGGCGACCAGGATGCGATTGACCCGGCGTACCAGATCGTCCGCGTCCTTCTTCATCGCCACGCCGTAGTACTCGGTGGTGAAGGCACTTCCCTTCAGTTCGACCGTCGGGTCCTGGGCGGCCTGGCTCGCGGCGAGCGCGCCGTCGGTGACCACCGCGTCGACCTCGCCGAGCTGCAGGCGGACCAGGCAGTCCAGCTGGTTCGGGACGGTGGTGGAGATGTCCGCGGAGGCGGGCAGCCGGCCCGCCTTCCGGTCGTCCGCGAGCGTCGTGTACGCCGTCGAACCGGCCGCCGTGCAGATCTTCTTGCCGGCGAGCGTGTCGTCGTAGCCCGTGATCGGCGAGTCCTTGGGCGCGAGGACCTGCTGGCCGGTGCGGAAGTACGGGGCGGAGAAGGCGACGTCCTGCAGGCGCTTGCAGGTGATCGTCATCGTGCGGACGACCATGTCGACGACGCCGCTCTGGATCGCCTGGATGCGCTGGTTGGTCGGGATGGCCTTGAACTGCACCGCGTCGGGGTCGCCGAGCAGGTCCCGGGCGATGGCGTGCACCAGGTCGATGTCGAAGCCCTCCAGCTGCGCGCCCTTCTTGTTCGGGTCGCGGTAGCCCCAGCGGTAGCTGTTCTGGTCGACGCCGACGACCAGCTTCCCCTTGGCCTTGATCCGGGCGATGGTGGGCCCGTCGGCCGCCGAGGGCGCCGGCGTCTGCTTCTCGGGGGCCGCGCACGTCCCGGCGCGCGCCTGGGTGCCGACGGCGACCCCGGAGGCGTCGTCCCTCGCCGGAGCGCTCCCGCCGCCGCGCTGGGTCAGGGGCAGCAGCAGCGCGCACGCCAGCGCCAGGGCGCACACGACCGCCATCGCGCCGACCCCGCCCCAGCCCCTGAGTTCGGCCCGCAGGTGTCGCAGCCTCATCGTCACGCCCCCTTCCACCCGTGCGTCCCTCATCGGTACTCCGACAGCCTGCGGCCGATGCCGAGGACCGCGCCGGCCGCGCCCAGCACGGCGAGGGCGGCGGCGCCCCACGCCAGGCCGGCCATCGCGTCCAGGCCGTCGCCGGCCGCCTGCCGGAACTCCGTCTCCTCGTGCGCCAGCGCCGCGGCCAGGTTGGCGTCGACGCTGTCGAAGCACTCACCGGTGGCGCCCTTGGCGCCGATCACGCCGTTCAGCGCCTTCTCGTACTCGCCGGACTCGTCCTGGCCGCGGGCCGCGTCATGGCGCCGGTTCCACTCCGCCATGTTGCCGACGGCCGCGGTGACCGGCTTCGCGCCGGCGGTGTCGTCGGCGAGCCGGCGGGCCGCGGCCAGGCTCTTGTCCAGGGCGGCCATGTCCGTCCGGAAGGAGGCGTCGTATCGGTCCTTGCCGTCCTTGGTCGTCTCCGCGCCGCGCGCCACCAGGGTGAGGTTCTCGTTGCTGCGGGCCTTCAGGGAGGCGATACGGGCGTCCTGCAGGACGTTGAGCGAGCGCACGCCCCTCTCGCGGGAGTCGTTCAGGTCAGCGCGGGCGACGCTGTGGCCGACGACCAGCCACAACAGCACCACCGCGGCCGCCGTGGTGGCGGCGACCAGGCCCTGGTTGAGGACGCGGTGGGTGCGCCGGTAGTGCCGGTGCTGGGCCCAGCCCAGCGCGGCCAGCGCCAGCACTCCGAGCCCGATCGCCGCCCAAGGGTAGGGCGTGGCGTCCGCGTAGTCGGCGCTCAGGCGCTCGTTCTCCTTGGTGTACAGGTCCTCGGCCGCCGGGAGCATCTGCTGCTGCATCTTCTCGTTGGCGTACCTCAGGTAGGCGCCGCCGACCGGGAAGCCCTGCCGGTTGTAGGTGCGGGCGCGCTCCACCAGGCCCTTGTACTCGGGCAGCAGCCGGTTGAGCTTCGTGATGGTGGCGGCGGCCGGGGAGCCGGGGTCGGAACTGCCGGCGGCGGTGACCAGGCCGGTGGCCGCCGTGCGGATGTCCCGCTCGTAGCGGTCGCGGGATGCCTTGGTCTCCTGGCCGCCGGCCAGGAAGCCGCTGGAGGCAGCGGTGTTGGCGTCGGCGAGCGAGCGGTAGATGTCGGCCGCGGCGGCGCTCAGCGGCCGGCTCTTGTGCAGGACGTCGTCGGCGGCGGCCGCCCGCTCGGTGACCTGCCAGGCGGTGACCGCGCCGAACGCGACGACGAGCAGCGCGAGGACGGCTCCGATGGTGCGCAGCCGGCCCGGTTCCGTGACGGCGGCGGTGCGCAGCCGCTCCACGCCCTCCGCGAACGCCGTACGGCGCGCGGGGCGGCCCGGTGCGGGGGAGACGGGGCCCGTGGTCGCCGCGGGCGCGGGGGGACGGACGGCGGGCTGCGGGGGGATCGCCGGCATCGTGGGCGTGCCGGGGCCCGGCGGTGGCGCCGCACTGCTTCGCTGCGGGTGTGTCACTGCTGACCTCCCCCATGGTCATCCGTCGCCGCAAGTATCGCTGCCGGGGCCCGTATCCGCACCGGCCGTCACCCGATCTTGATCCGATCGCAGCGTGGTGCGCGGCCCGGCGCCGGATGTCCCGTGCCTGCCCGTCCTGAAACTGCCCTGCCCATGAATACGTCGGGGGAACCGGATCGGTTCCCCCGACGTCACTCACGGGTGACGGACGGTCACCCCATCGCGTACGTCGCCGTACCGCTCAGCTCGCGTCATGCGCGAAGTGTGCCCGCAGCCGTTCCTGCGCCGCGGCCGCCGCTCCCAGCCGGTCCATGCCCAGCAGCGCCGCCCCCAGCACGGGCCGCTCCCGAACCACCCGCGGTACGGCCTTGGGCGCGCGTTCGGCCAGCAGCTGCCGTACCGCGTCGTCGAGCTGGGCGTGGCCGGCGGCGAGGACCCCGCCGCCGAGCAGCACCGGGGTCTCCTCCGACAGCAGGTCCAGGCGGGTCAGCGCGACCACCGCCATGGTGGTGATCTCCTCGGCGAGCCGGTCGACGATCCGGCGGGCCACCGGGTCGCCGGCGGCCGCGGTGGCGAACAGCACCGGCGTCAGCTCGTGCCGGCGGGCGTGCTCCACGTGTCCCAGGTGCAGGGCCTCGATCAGCGCGTACATGGAGTCCAGGCCGAAGTGCGCGGGCAGGGTGCGGGCCAGCTCGGTGGGGCCGCCGCGCCCGTCCTCCGCGCGCGCCGCGTGCCACAGCGCCTCCTCGGCCAGGAACCAGCCGCCGCCCCAGTCCCCGGAGATGCGGCCGATCGCCGGGAAGCGAGCGGTACGGCCGCCGGGGCGCATGCCGACGCAGTTGATCCCGGCGCCGCACACCACGGCCACCCCACGCGGCTCGGCGACGCCGGCCCGCAGGATCGCGAAGGTGTCGTTGCGCACCTCGACGGACGAGCCCCACGCACGCGCGTGCAGGGCCGCCGCCAACTGCTCCTCCTCCACCGGCAGATCGGCGTTGGCCAGACAGGCGGAGACATGCCCGACGGCGGTCACCCCGGCACGCGCGTACGCCTCCGCGACCGCCCGCGCGAGCGTGTCCACCGCCGCCCGAACGCCGACCGTGGGTGGCCGGAACTCGCCGCCGCGGGCCGTGGCGAGGACGGTGCCGTCCGCGGCCACGACCGCCACGTCGGTCTTGCTGTTGCCGGCGTCGATGGCGAGGACGCTCCCCGTCAGGCCCACGGAAGGTGCTCCCGGTTGTGCGCGATCAGCCGGTCGGTGAGGGTGTCGGCGTAGGCGTACTGGCCGATCAGCGGGTGGGCGAGCAGCGCGCGGAAGACGCGGTCGCGGCCGCCCTTCAGGGCCGCCTGCAGGGCCAGGTCCTCGTACGCGGTGACGTTCGCGATCAGGCCCGCGTACAGGGGGTCCAGGCGCGGCACGGGCAGCGGCGCGGCGCCCTTGGCGCCGACCGCGGCCTGCACCTCGACCACCGCGTCGTCGGGCAGGAAGGGCAGCGTGCCGTTGTTCAGGGTGTTCACCACCTGGTAGGGGCTGCCCGCGCCGCCCAGCAGCGCCGCCGCGAGGTCGACGGCGGCCTCCGAGTAGTAGGCCCCGCCCCGCTTGGCCAGCAGCTCCGGCTTCTCGTCCAGCGCCGGATCGCCGTACATCTCGAGCAGTTGTTTCTCCATCGCGGCGACCTCGGCCGCCCGCGACGGCTTGGTGCGCAGTTCGCCGACGACCTCGTCGTGGGCGTAGTAGTAGCGCAGATAGTACGACGGGACGACACCGAGGCGGTCCAGCAGCGGGCGGGGCAGGCGCAGGTCGGCGGCGATGGCGTCGCCGTGCTCGGCGAGCAGGCGGGGCAGCACCTCCTCGCCCTCGGGGCCGCCCAGGCGCACCCCGGTCTCCCAGGTGAGGTGGTTCAGGCCGACGTGGTCCAGGTACACCTCGGCGGGGGAGACGCCGAGGTGGGCGGCGAACTTGCGCTGCAGCCCGATCGCCACGTTGCACAGCCCGACCGCCTTGTGGCCGGCCTGGAGCAGGGCGCGGGTGACGATGCCGACCGGGTTGGTGAAGTCGATGATCCAGGCGTGCGGGCTGGCGCGGCGGACCCGCTCGGCGATGTCGAGGACCACGGGCACGGTGCGCAGCGCCTTGGCGAGGCCGCCCGCGCCGGTGGTCTCCTGGCCGACGCAGCCGCACTCCAGCGGCCATGTCTCGTCCTGCTCGCGGGCCGCCTGCCCGCCCACCCGCAGCTGCAGCAGCACCGCGTCCGCGCCGTCCACAGCGGCGTGGAGGTCGGCGGTGATGACGACGCGGCCCGGGTGGCCCTGCTTGGCGAGGATGCGGCGGGCCAGGCCGCCCACCAGATCGAGCCGCTCTGCGGCCGGGTCGACGAGGACCAGTTCCTCGACGGGGAGGGTGTCCCGCAGGCGTGCGAAGCCGTCGACGAGTTCGGGGGTGTAGGTCGAGCCGCCCCCTACCACGGTGAGTTTCATATGCGGTTAACCCTTCACTCCGGTGAGCGTGACGCCCTCGACGAACGCCTTCTGCGCGAAGAAGAACACGAGGATCACGGGGGCCATGACCAGCACGGTGGCGGCCATGGTGAGGTTCCAGTCGGTGTGGTGCGCGCCCTTGAAGGACTCCAGGCCGTAACTCAGCGTCCAGGCGCCGGGGTTCTCGGAGGCGTAGATCTGCGGGCCGAAGTAGTCGTTCCAGGCGTAGAAGAACTGGAACAGGGCGACGGCGGCGATGCCGGGCTTCGCCATCGGCAGGACGACCCGCAGCAGGGTTCTCAGGTCGCCGCAGCCGTCGACCCTCGCCGCGTCCAGGTACTCGTTCGGGATGGTCGTCAGGAACTGCCGCAGCAGGAAGATGGAGAACGCGTCGCCGAACGCCATGGGGACGATCAGCGGCCACAGTGAGCCGGACAGGTCCAGCTGCTTGGCCCAGAACAGGTACATCGGGATGACGACGACCTGCGGCGGCAGCATCATCATCGAGATCACCAGCATCAGCGCCAGATTGCGGCCGCGGAAGCGGAACTTGGCGAGCGCGTACGCCACGGGGATCGAGGAGACGACCGTAAGGATGGTTCCCAGTCCCGCGTAGAGCAGGGTGTTCTTCCACCAGGTGAGGAAACCGGGGGTGTCGAAGACCTTCCGGTAGTTGCCCCATTCCCAGGTGTGCGGGACGAGGTCCCGGCTGAGGGCCTGGCTGTCGCTCATCAGGGAGGTGAGGAACACGAACACGAACGGCAGGACGAAGAACAGCGCGGCGGCGACACCGAGGGAGTGCACCGCGATCCACTCCAGCAGGGCCCGGCGGCGGGCGGTGCGCTCGGCCGCGGGTCGCACGGTGACCTGCACCGGCTGGTCCAGAACCTGGGTCATGGGTCAGTCACCTGCCTGGATCAGACCGCCGCGGCGCCGCATCAGGAACGCGGTGAACACCATCGACAGGGCGAACAGCACCAGGGCGACGACACAGGCGGAGCCGTAGTCGAAGCGCTGGAAGCCGAGGTTGTAGACGAGTTGCGGGAGGGTGAGCGTGGACTTGTCCGGGTAGCCGGGCTCGAACTGGGTGCCCGCGCCCTGGATCACACCGGAGGCGACCTTCCCGGCGATCAGCGGCTGTGTGTAGTACTGCATCGTCTGGATCACGCCGGTGACCACGGCGAACATCACGATGGGGGAGATGTTCGGCAGCGTGACGAACCGGAACCGCTGCCAGGCCGACGCCCCGTCCAGCTCCGCCGCCTCGTACTGCTCGGTGGGCACGTCGAGCAGCGCCGCCATGAAGATCACCATCAGGTCGCCGATGCCCCACAGCGCGAGCAGGGTGAGCGCCGGCTTGGACCAGGAGGGGTCGTTGAACCAGCCGGGCGCCGGCACGCCCACCTTCTCCAGGATCGAGTTCACCGGCCCGGTGCCGGGGTTGAGCAGGAACGCGAAGGCCATGGTGGCGGCCACGGGCGGGGCCAGGTAGGGCAGGTAGAAGAGCGTGCGGAAGACGCCCGTACCGGTCTTGATCTTCGTGATGAGCAGCCCGACGCCCAGTCCGAAGACCACCCGCAGGGTCACCATGACGAGCACCAGCCACAGCGTGTTGCGCAGGGCGGGCCAGAACAGCGGGTAGTGCGCGAAGACGTAGGACCAGTTCTTCGTCCCGCTCCACGTCGGCGGCCGGAAGCCGTCGTAGTGCATGAACGAGAAGTAGACCGTGGACAGGAGCGGGTAGGCGAAGAAGACCGCGAACCCGATCAGCCAGGGCGACAGGAAGGCGAGGTTGCGCAGCGCCGCGCGGCGGCGCTTGGACGCCAGGGTGATCGCGCTCATCGCTACTTCGCCTGCGCGATGTCCGTGTCGATCTGCGCGGCCGCCTGCTTCAGACCGGCCTTGATATCGGTGACCTTGCCGCTCTCGTAGTCGTAGCCGAGCTGCTGGATCGTCACCAGGTACTGCCCGCCGTTGACGGATGCGGGCGTGCTCGTGGAGTGCGGGTTCGCGGCGATGTCCAGGAACGTTTTGAAGCGCGGGTCGTAGTGGAGCTTCGGCGACTTCAGGGCGGCCAGGGCGGAGGGAACGTTGTGGATCGCGTTGGAGAAGCCCGCCACCGCGTCGGTGTCGGTGGTCATGTACTTCACCAGTTCCCACGCGGCGTTCTGCTTCGTGCTGGTGGCGGCGATGCCGGCGATGGTGCCGGTGATGTAGCCCTTGCCGTACTGGTCGGCCTGGTCGTCGGGGACCGGGAGCGGGGCCACGCCGATGTCGAAGCCGGGCCTGGCGTCCAGGGCCATGCCGAGCCGCCACTCGCCGTCGAGCTGCATGGCGACCTGGCCGGTGTGGAAGGGGTGCTTGGGGCCCCACTCGTCGCCCAGCTTCGCCCGGTAGCGCTCCAGCTTCTGAAAGCCGCCGAGTGCGTCGACGAGCCGCTTCTGCAGTGTGAAGCCCTTCTCGAACGCCGGGTCCCCGGCGATGTTCGACTTGCCGTCCCGGTCGAAGTACGTCGGGGAGAACTGGCCGAGGTAGTGCTCGGTGGTCGACTCCCAGCCGTGGTAGTCCGGCATGAAGCCGAGCTGCCGGAAGGAGTCGCCCTGAGGGACGGTCAGCTTCTTGGCGTCGGCCTCGAACTGCGACCAGGTCTTCGGCGGGGAGGTGATGCCTGCCTTCGCGAACGCCGTCTTGTTGTAGTACAGGCCGTAGGCGTCGCCGAGCAGCGGGACCGCGCAGCGGTTGCCCTCGAACTGCGTGTACTCGTTCATCGCCCTCGGGAAGGTCTGCTGCGGGTCGATCTTCGCCTTCCTGAAGAAGGGGTTCAGATCGACCAGCGCGCCGGAGGAGCAGAACTTGCCCACGTTGTTCGTGGTGAAGGAGGAGATCACGTCGGGCGCCTTGGTGCCGCCCGCGCGCAGCGCCTGGTTGATCTTGTCGTCGGTCATGTTGCCGACGACGTCGACGTGGATGTTCGGGTGCGCCTTCTCGAAGCCGGCGACCAGCTCCTTGACGGCCTTGACCTCGTTCGGCGCGCTCCAGGCGTGCCAGAAGGTGATCGTCGTGTCCTTCGACGGGTCGTCGCTTACGCCGGCGCCGGACTGGCCGGTGCAGGCGGTGGCCAGCAGGGCCAGCGACGCGGTCAGGGCGAAAGCCGTCTTTCGGGCGAGTGACGGTATGACTTCGGGCATGGCGAGGCCTCCCAGGGGGCGGGGTCGGGAAAGGAGGAGGTGCTCTGAGGGGGCGGGGTCGGGAAGGAGGAGGTGCTCCGAGGGGCTAGCGCGAGGTGTCGAAGACCTCGTCGCGGGTGACGGTCAGCGCGCGCTCCAGTGCGCCGCGCAGGACGGGCTGGTCGGTGACCTCACCGACCACGAGCCGGGGCCGGGAGGCGGCCAGCTCCTGCAGCTCGTCCTCGATCAGGGCGCGCAGCACCTCGCCGCCGCTGGTGAGCGAGGCGCCGGAGAGCACGACCAGCTCGGGGTCGAGCACGGAGACCAGCGAGGCGAGACCGGTGGCCAGCCGGGTGGCGTACGTCTGCAGCAGCAGCCGGCCCAGCACGGTCTCCTCGGCGGCGGCCCGGGCCACCAGCGCCGCCGCGGCCTCCTCGTGCGGCCCGGACGGGACGTCGCTCATGCCGAGTTCGCGGGCGAGCTGGGGGACGGCCTGCGAGCCGGCCAGTTCCTGGTAGCCACCACTGTTGGCTTTCCTCACCCCGCGCACCAGCGGGGTGCCGGGGACCGGAAGGAAACCCACCTCTCCCGCGCCGCCGGTGAAGCCGCGGTGCAGCCGGCCGCCGAGGACCAGTGCGGCGCCCAGGCCCTCCTGGTTCCACAGCAGCACGAAGTCCTCGCGCCCGCGGGCGGCGCCCAGACGCTGCTCGGCGAGCGCGACGAGGTTGACGTCGTTCTCGTACTCCACCGGCATCGGCAGCGCGGCCGCGAGTTCGTCGAGCAGGGTGGGGGAGTGCCAGCCGGGCAGGTGCGAGGCGTAGCGCAGCCGGCCGGTGCCCGGGTCGAAGGCGCCGGGGGTGCCGATGACGAGCCGGTGGACGTCGGAGCGGGCCAGCCCGGCGGCCTTGACGGCACCGTCGAGGGCGTCGGTGACCTGCTGGGTGACGGGCTGCGCGGGGCGCCGGCCGGGCGTGGCCAGCTCGTAGCGGCCGACGGTGCGCCCGGTGATGTCGGCGACGGCGGCCCGGATGCGGCCCGGGGTGACGTCGAGGCCGGCGGCGTGGGCGGCGCTGGGGTTGACCTCGTACAGCTGGGCGTTGGGGCCGGGGCGGCCCTCGGCCCTGCCGGTGGCCAGCACCAGCCCGGCCGCCTCGAGACGCGCCAGCAACTGGGAGGCGGTCGGCTTCGACAGGCCGGTGAGCTTGCCGATGCGGGTACGCGAGAGCGGGCCGTGCTCCAGGAGCAGGTCCAGGGCGGCACGGTCGTTCATGGCGCGCAGCACGCGCGGGGTGCCCGGCGTACCGGCGGTTCCTGCCATGGGGTGCGCACCTGCCTTTCCAGCGGGACAGCCTTCCAGTGCGCGGGGAGGGCTGTCCACCCGGCTCCGACACTGTTAGGAAAGTTTCCTATCGCCGGTCAGGAACGTAAGCCCGCCGTGAAGCGGCCGTCAAGACACGACACCCCCGCGGCAACGGAGTCGTTACCTGCGGGGGCGTCGGGGAAGAGCCGCGGGCGCGCCGGGGAAGGGCCGAGTGGGGCGTCGGGGAAGAGCCGAGCGGGGCGTCGGCGACGCATTGCGCGGCGTCGGCGACGAGCCGTGGGCGGTTACTTCGAAGCGCTCGGCGGCGGGACGAGCGGCGTGGTCGCCTGGGCCTGCGTGGAGGTGGAGTTGGCGAACGCGGACGGGGCGGCGACCGAGGCCGACGGGTCCGGAACCGCATCCTCCGCGGGAGCCGTCGCACCGCCGACGATGCGGATGTCGGCGGCGTCGAAGGCGCGCTTGATACGCCAGCGCAGCTCCCGCTCCACCGCGAGGGACTTGCCCGGCATGGTCCGGGCGGAGACCCGGACGACCATGGAGTCGATCAGCACGCTGTCCAGGCCGAGCACCTGGATCGGGCTCCACAGCAACTCGTTCCAGGGCTCTTCCTTGCCCATCGTCTCGGCGACCTCGTCGAGGGTGGCCTTCACCCGGTCCAGGTCCTCCGACGTCTTGACGGTGACGTCCACCCCGGCCGTCGCCCAGCCCTGCGAGAGATTGCCGATGCGCTTGACCTCGCCGTTGCGGACGTACCAGATCTCGCCGCTGTCGCCGCGCAGCTTCGTCACGCGCAGGCCGACCTCGATCACCTCGCCCGACGCGACACCCGCGTCGATCGTGTCGCCGACCCCGTACTGGTCCTCAAGGATCATGAACACGCCGGACAGGAAGTCCGTGACCAGGTTGCGCGCGCCGAAACCGATCGCCACGCCCGCGACACCGGCGGAGGCCAGCAGCGGGGCGAGGTTGATGTCGAAAGTGGCCAGCACCATCAGCGCGGCGGTGCCGAGGATCAGGAACGACGCCACCGACCTCAGCACCGAGCCGATCGCCTGCGAGCGCTGGCGGCGGCGCTCGGCGTTCACCAGCAGGCCGCCGAGCGCGGTGCCGTCCACCGCCTGGACCGTACGGGTCATCCGGTCGATGAGCTTGGTGATCGCCCGCCGCACCGCCACCCGCAGCACCGTCGCGATCACCAGGATCAGCAGCACGCGCAGGCCGATCGCGAGCCACGTCGACCAGTTCTGCTCGATCCAGCTCGCCGCGTTCGTCGCGCTCTCCTGCGCGTCCTGGAGCGTGGGTACGGTCACCGGCGGCGTCTGGGAACCGGACGGCGACGGCGAGGGACCGGCGGCCAGTAGGACGGCGGGCAAGGACACGGCGGATACCTCCAGGTGCAGCGGTCTGCCCCCGGGCACGGGACGGTGGTCCCGGTCGTCAAGGTCACGGAAAGGTCACCGGAGGGCAGGAGCACCACACTAACGGGGCATGGTGGGTGCATCTGCCGGATGCGGCAAGGAGAGACCGTGCTCACCTGGGCTTGAACCGGTCGCGGCCCGGGGGATGAACCAGATGTGGTCGAAAACACTCCCAGCCCGTTACCGGGACATGGTGGCGCCGCCACCAGGCATGAGGGGAGACTGACTACGGATCGTCCCGGCGCGAGCCACGCGCCGCCGGCGTACAAGGAGGCATCCGTGCCGCATGTCCTGGTCCTCAACGCGTCGTACGAGCCGCTCGGCGTCGTACCGCTCCGCCGCGCGCTCGTCCTCGTCCTCGAGAACAAGGCAGTCTGCCTCGAGGAGTCCGGCGCCTTTCTGCACAGCGCAACCGTCACCGTCCCCGCACCCAGCGTGGTCCGGCTCAAGCGATTCGTGCGGGTTCCCTACCGGGGGCCCGTTCCTCTGACCCGCCGGGCGCTGTTCGCCCGGGACGGGGGCCGGTGCATGTACTGCGGTGGCGTCGCAACCAGCGTCGACCACGTCATCCCGCGCTCGCGCGGTGGCAAGCACGTCTGGGACAACGTGGTGGCCTCCTGCCGCCGCTGCAACCACGTCAAGGCCGACCGCCACCTGATCGAACTGGGCTGGCGGCTGCGCCACAAACCGGCGCCGCCGACCGGGCTGGCCTGGCGCATCATCGGCACGGGCCACAGGGATCCACGCTGGCTGCCCTACCTGCAGCCGTTCGGCGCGGACGACGCCCTGGCCCGGATCGACGGCATCTCCGCCTGACCCCGATCCGGGCCTCGCCCGTCCACCGGCCGCAAGCCGCCACCCGGCGGCACCGACCGTCCTGGCGGTGCCGACCCCTCCGGCGGGGTCGAACGCCGCCGGGGGGGCCGGCGTCCGGGCCGGGCCGCCCCGGGAGTCCCCTGCGCCCCCGGGACGGCCGCTCGGGCGGCCCATCCGCACGGCGGCGACCCAGCGCGCCGCCGGGCCGTGCCCTGCCCCCGCGATCACGCGTACCGGCCGGCCGCGCGCTGCCCGGCCGTCACACGTAGCGCAACTGAGCCGGGTCGGCCATGCGTCGCAGCAGCGGTAGAGCCGTGGCCGCCGCCAGCAGGCATACGGCGTAGACGGCCACCGGCACCAGCAGCGCCGCGTACGGCACCGTCGGGGCACCCGGGCCGGTGGTGAGCGCGGCGTACCAGGTGCCGACCGTCATGCCGCCCGCGCCCGCCAGGAGCACCGCCGGAGCGAGCGGCAGCGCCGTCTCCAGCAACAGCGCGCGTCCGAGCACCGCTCGCGGCACACCGGCCGCCGTCTGCGCGGCCAGGCCCCGGCGCCGGGTGGCCACCGACTCGGCGGTGCCGACGGCCAGGCCGGACAGGGTGATCACCAGGGCGACGGCGAGCGCGGCGGCGGTGAGGTTCAGGCCGCCGGTGTAGTACCCGATGTCCGATCCGAGGCTGCCCTCCCGGCTCATCCGGCGCAGCACGGCCAGCAGCGCCTGCCGCACGCCGACGAAGCCGGTGCCGGCCACCGTCACCAGCAGCACCGCGGCATGGGTCCGCGCCGCCGCCCACGGGTCGTCCCGCAGCCGCTCCGCCGCGATCAGCGCCGCCGCCGACCGCGCACGCGGGGCGAGCAGCCGCCCCGTCAGCCGGGCCGTGGCACCGCTCAGCCACACCGCTCCCGCACCCACCGCGAGAAGCAGCCCGGACACCAGCAGCGGCCCCTCGGCGTACGCCCGCCACGGCGATGTGCCGCCCGTGCCCGTCACGGCCGCGACGGCCATCAGCGCCACCAGCGCCGGCCCCGCCAGGAACGCCAGGGCCGGACCGCGCCCCGTGCGCTGCCGCACCCGCCGCACCCAGCCCAGCGGCGAGGCCACCACCCGGCGCAGCGCCAGGGCTCCCGCCCCCGCTCCCAGCACCGGCACCCCGACCGCCACCACGGCGACCGCGGCCCAGGCCCGGGCGGGCGCGTCCGTCCAGCCCGCCGCCAGCACCGGCACGGCGACGGCCGTCACGAGCACCGAGCCCAGCAGACAGGCCAGACCCGTCTCCAGCGCCGCGATCCGGCGCACCTGCCCCGCAGTCGCCCCGGCCAGCCGCAGCCCCGCCAGCCGCCGGTCGCGGTGCACGGCGCCGATCCGGGCGCACTGTCCGAGGAAACCCAGCACCGGCACCAGCAGCAGGAGCAGAGCGACGATCACCCCCGAGCGGGTGCCCGGCTGGTTCAGCAGGCCCCCGCCCATGGGCACGTCATGCCCGCCGCGCAGTCCGCCGAGGACGGCCGCCGCCAGCGCGAACGCCGTCGCCGGCACCGCCCCCAACGCGGTCAGGCCCACCCGCCACCACTCCCGCCGGTCCGACCCCCGCGTCAGCGCCCAGGCCAGCCGCAAATCGCTCCCGAACCCGGGCGCGCCCCCGGGATCCCGCCGCGGATCCGTGCCCAGCCCCGCCGTACCCCCGTGGTCGCCCACGCGCTCACCCCCAGCCCCGAGACGGCGCCGTCGCTCAGCCGGACCTCACGGTCCGCGTAGGCCGCCGTCTGCGCGTCGTGCGTGATCAGCAGCACCGCCGCGCCCGTCTCCCGTGCGGTGTGCACCAGTGCCGTCATCACCTGCTCACTCGCCAGCGAGTCCAGCGCCCCCGTCGGCTCGTCCGCGAACACGATCCGCGGTCCCGTCACCAGCGCCCGCGCCAGCGCCGCCCGCTGCGCCTGACCGCCACTCAGCTCACCGGGGCGCAGCTCGCCCTGTGCGCACACCCCGAACCCCTCCAGCCACGCGCCCGCTCGCTCCCGGGCCGCCGTCCGCGCGAGGCCCCCCAGCAGCAGGGGCAGCGCCACGTTGTCCAGCACCGTCAGCTCCGGGATCAGCTGCCCGAACTGGAACACCACCCCGAACTCCGTCCGCCGCAGCTCACCGAGCCGACGCTCCCGCTGCCGCTCCAGATGGTCGCCGTCGTAGACCACCGACCCCGCGTCGGGCCGGACGATCCCGGCCAGGCAGTGCAGCAGCGTGGACTTGCCGCTGCCACTCGCCCCGGTCACCGCGAGGATCTCCCCGGCGTGCAGCTCGAGACCGGCGCCACGCAGGGCCGGTGTCCTGCCGTACGACTTGACCAGGTCACGGGCCACTAGGAGCGCCGCCGTGTCCTCCCCCTTGGTGTTCATGCCGTGTCGACCTCCGCGGTCAGATGGGTGAGCCGGTCCGCGGTGGTGGTCATCCAGCGGAGGTCGGCGTCGAGGTGGTTGAGGGCGTAGTCCGCCGAGAGCACGCTCGCCAGGTCGGCGCCCGGCGCGGTCTTCACGGCCGTCAGCTCCCGCATCCGGGCCATGTGCGCGGCGCGCTGCGCCCGCAGATAGGCCGCCGGGTCGCCGCCGGACAGGATCGCCACGACCACCTTGGCGAAGATCTCGTTCGCGACGAACGGCGCCGGCGGCGCGACCTCGGCCGCCCAGCGGGCCAGCTCGGCCTCGCCGTCCGGGGTCGCCCGGTACGTCGTGCGCTCGGGGCCGCCGTCGGAGTCGGTGCCCTCCACGGCCGCGAGACCGTCGCGGACGAGGCGTTGCAGGGTCGTGTAGACCTGCCCGTAGGCGAGGGGGCGGGCCTGCGGAAAGCGCTCGTCGTGGCGTCGCTTGAGGTCGTAGCCATGGCCCGGCCCGGAAGCGAGCAGCCCCAGCAGGACGTGGCGGGTGCTCATGGAGATCAGTATGTACTCGCTATATGTACTGAGTGAATAGTGGAGCGAAAAAAACGCCACGCGAAAACCCGGCCGCGTGAGTGCGGCCGGGTCTTCACGGGGCGTTCGTCAGACGCGCGCCTTCGGCTTCGACACGCGGATCTTGGAGCGGTCCAGGACCATCACCAGGCCCGTGATCACCGCGAAGATCACCAGCGGGGTGAACACGTACAGGCCCAGCGTCTCACCGACACTGAGGCCCTTGCCGGGGTCGTCACCGTCGTCGCGCGTCAGCGCGAGCGCGGGAGACGACATGAGCAGCATCATCAGCGTCGTACCGGCGGCCAGGGCGCCGGCGCGCAGGGCGTTCTTCTTGTCCACGGTGCCAAAGTAGCGAACGCCTCCGAGGGCCGCGCGCCCGGGGTGCCGTACGGGGCTCACGGCTCGGCCCGCACCGCCTCGATCAGCGCGTGCAGCCGCGGTGAGGCGGCCAGTTCCTCCAGTGTCACCGGCCGGCCCGTCGCGTCCGCGATCGGCAGCCGCCAGTTGGGGTACTGGTCCCAGGTGCCCGGCAGGTTCTGCGGGCGCCGGTCCCCGACGCCGTCCGGCAGCCACACCCCGACCAGCCGGGCCGGCGTGCGCCGCAGGAACCGGTGCACCGCCTGGATCTCCGCCTCCTCCGACGACACGTCGGTACCGCCCGCCCCGCGCAGCATCCCCAGCCGGGCCAGCAGCGCCAGCCACTCACCGGTGTCCGCCGCCGCCTCCTCCCGCTCCACCTCCAGCGGACGCGTCAGCAGCCCCAGCCGCTCCCGCAGGTCCACGTGCTCACCGGTGAGCCGGGCCGCGGTCGGCGGCAGATCGTGCGTCGTCGCGGTCGCCAGACAGTCCGCGCGCCAGCGCTCCGGCGGCAGCGGACGCCCGTCGCCCGTCCAGTCCCGCTCGAACCACAGCACCGACGTGCCCAGCACCCCGCGCTCACGCAGCGCCTCGCGCACCCCGGGCTCCACCGTGCCGAGGTCCTCGCCGACCACCACCGCGCCGGCCCGGGACGCCTCCAGCACCAGCACCGCCAGCATCGCCTCGGCGTCGTAGCGGACGTACGCGCCTTCCGTCGGCGCCTCGCCCTGCGGCACCCACCACAGCCGGAACAGCCCCATCACATGGTCGATGCGCAGCGCTCCCGCGTACCGGAACAGCGACCGCAGCAGATCCCGGTAGGGCGCGTACCCCGACGCGGCCAGCCGGTCCGGCCGCCACGGCGGCAGCCCCCAGTCCTGCCCGCGCGCGTTGAACGCGTCCGGCGGCGCCCCCACCGACATCCCCGCGGCGAAGAACTCCTGCTGCGCCCACGCGTCCGCGCCCTGCGGATGCACCCCGACCGCCAGGTCGTGCACCACGCCCACGTCCATCCCGGCGTCCCGCGCCGCCCGCTGCGCGGCCCGCAGCTGGGCGTCGGTCAGCCAGGCGAGATGGCTGTGGAAGTCCACCCGGTCCCTCAGCTCCGCACGCGCGTGTGCCGTCTCGGCCGACCGGGGATCGCGCAGCCCCTCGGGCCAGTGGCTCCAGTCCGAGCCGTGCACCTCCGCCAGCGCGCACCACGTCGCGTGGTCCTCCAGGGCCTGCCCCTGCTCGGCGAGGAAGTCGGCGTAGGCGGCCCGCCGGCCCGGACCGAGCGGCACCTGCCGCACCGTCTCCAGGGCGGCGCGCTTCAGGTCCCACACCGCGTCCCGGTCGATCAGCGCGCCCTTGTACAGCACCGCCTCGCGCAGCCCCGCCGCCCGCTGGAGCAGACCGTGCAGGGCGCCGTGGTCGTCGGCGTAGGCGTACTCCGGGACGTCCTCCACCCGCAGATGCACCGGGTCGGGGAAGCGGCGGGACGACGGCCGGTACGGCGAGGGGTCGGTCGGCGAGCCCGGTACGGCCGCATGCAACGGGTTGACCTGCACGAACCCGGCGCCCAGCGCCCGCCCGGCCCAGGCCGCCAGTTCGCCGAGGTCACCGAGGTCGCCCATGCCCCATGAGTGCCGGGACAGCAGCGAGTACAGCTGCACCAGCAGTCCGTACGAGCGGGCGGTGGGCGTGGGCAGCCGGGGCGGCGCCACGACGAGGTGCGCGCTCGCCCGGCGGCCGTCGGGCGCGGTGGCGGTCAGCCGGTGCACACCGTGCGGCAGCACGTGCAGGTCGGGACGCGTCTCGCCCTGCTCGGTGAACAGCTCGACCTGAGTGCCCGGCGGCAATGCGGCCAGGGTCTCGGGGACAGCGCCGTCCCAGCTCACCAGTGTCGGCGGCAGCAGCTGTTCGGCCAGCTCCCGCTCCCGCGCGGCGAGCGCGGCGGCCACGGCCGCGGGACTGCTCGCGTCCACCCCGAGGGCGCCGAGCACGCGGACGAGCGCGGCCGGCGACGCGGCCACCGTGCGGTCCGGGGCGGGCTGGTAGGAGGGCGCCACGCCATGCAGTTCGGCGAGGCGCGCCAGGTCGGGGTCCGGGGCTGGGGCGTGCGGCGCGGGTGCGGTCATCTACGGCCTCGTGGTGCCGGGGTCCAGGGACGCGTCGGACTCGCTGGTGAGCGGCGCCGCGTCGGACAGGGGCGGCTCACTGGTCAGGGGCTCGGCGTCGGGCAGGGGAGGTTCGCTGGTCAGCGGGGCCTCGACGCAGGCGCTCTCGGCGCTGAAGACGCAGGCCAGAGCGGTGTCGTACTCGATGTCCGGGGGCGGAGCCTGGCGGGGCAGTGCCGCCTCCGGCCCGGGTTTGGACAGGGCCGAGAGCAGAAGGTGTGCCGATGCGGCCACAGGGGTCTCCTTGTCGCGTGCGCCGGGTGCGGCGTCGGAACGGGTTACCGCAGCCCTACCCAGCGGGCGCGACGGCAGACGTCCCCGGTACGAAGGACGCCGAGATCGACGGTTTCCCCGCCTATGCCTACGCCTATGTATACGCCACAGACCCGGGCATACGGGTCAACGTGCCCCTTGCTGGCATCACACGGGTCGCAGCGGGTCACGGGTGCGGCGCGGTCAGGTACCGCTGCACGGTCGGCGCCAGCCAGGCCACGACCTCCTCGCGGGCCAGCGCCACGGCCGGCTCCAGCCGCAGGACGAAGCGGGTGAGCGCGAGGCCGAGCATCTGGGTGGCGACCAGCGCCGCACGGGCCGGGGTCTGCTCGGGATCGGGGCAGATCCGGCGGGCGACGGGGAGGAACTGGTTGCGGAAGATGCCCTGCATCCGCTCGGCGCCCGCGGGGTTGGTGACGCCCACCCGCAGCATGGCGGTCAGCTCCTCGTTCTCCTCCCACAGGCCGAGGAAGTGGCGCACCAGCGCCTGCCCGACCTCACCGCGCGGCAGCCGGGACACGTCGGGCAGCCGCAGATCGATCGCCACGGCCGCCGCGAACAGGCCGTCCTTGCTGCCGAAGTAGCGCATCACCATCGACGGATCGATGCGGGCGTCCTTGGCGATGGCCCGGATGGTGGCCCGCTCGTATCCGTCGGCGGCGAACCGCTCGCGGGCGGCGGCGAGGATGGCGGCCCGGGTGGCGTCGGAGCGCGGGGTGCCGGGGCGGGGCGTGCCGGAGGTGCTTGCTTGCATGTCACGAGCGTAGGCCAACACTCGTTGGCCAACAAGCGTTGACAGCGCCGTAACCCGCCCCTACGTTGGTCAACGAGCGTTGGTCAACAGGTGTTGGCCAACAAGCGTTGGTGAGTGAGCGTAGGCGCCCAGGAGGCCCCCATGAACGGCACCACGGGAAAGATCGTCGTCGTCGGCTCCGGCCCCACCGGCCTGCTCCTGGCCGGTGACCTGGCCGCCGCCGGAGTCCCCGTCACCCTCGTCGAGAAGCGCCCGCGCAAGATCAGCAACCTCTCCCGCGCCTTCGTCCTGCACGCCCGCACCCTGGAGCAGCTCGACGCCCGTGGACTCGCCGACGGCCTGGAAGCCGTCGGCCGCCCCCTGGACCGTCTCCGCCTCTTCGGCCGCCTCACCGTCGACCTCGCCGGCCTCCCCTCCCGCTTCAACCACCTGCTGGTCATCCCGCAGTACGAGGTGGAGAAGGCCCTTCAGGAGCGGGCCGTGGCGGCGGGCGTGGACTTCCGGTACGAGACGGAGCTGACCGGCCTCACCCAGGACGCGGACGGGGTGACGGCCGAGGTCCGCACCGCTACCGGTGCCACCGAGGAACTCCGGGCGGCGTACGTCGTCGGCGCCGACGGTATGCGCAGTGCCGTACGCGCGGCCCTCGGCCTGCCCTTCCCCGGCCGCAGTGCGATCCGCTCGGTCGTGCTGGCGGACGTACGACTGGCCGAGGAGCCGGCGAACGTGCTGACGGTCAACGCCGTCGGCGACGCGTTCGCCTTCCTCGCGCCGTTCGGCGACGGCTACCACCGGGTCATCGGCTGGCACCGGGGCCGCAACGTCCCCGACGACGCGCCCCTCGACCTGGCGGAGGTCAAGGAGATCACCCGGCTCGCCCTCGGCCGGGACTACGGGATGCACGGCGCACGCTGGATGTCCCGCTTCCACAGCGACGAACGCCAGGCGCCCGCCTACCGCGTGGGCCGGGTCTTCCTCGCCGGGGACGCCGCGCACGTGCACACCCCGGCCGGTGGCCAGGGCATGAACACCGGACTGCAGGACGCGGCCAACCTCGGCTGGAAGCTCGCCCAGGTGCTGCACGGCCACGCCCCGGACGCCCTGCTGGACACCTACCAGAGCGAACGCCACCCGGTCGGCAGGTCCGTGCTGCGCAGCAGCGGCGGCATCGTCCGTCTGGCGATGGCCAAGCGCCCCTGGACCCTCGCCCTGCGCGCCGCGCTGACCGTCCTGCTCGACCACACCGCGCCCGCCCGCCGCCGCGCCGTCGGCCAGATCACCGGCATCGGCTACCGCTACCCCGCGCCGCGCGGCGCCCACCCCCTGACCGGCACGCGCGTACCCGATGTCGCCCTCGCCGGCGGCGGCCGCCTGAACGAGGCCCTGCGCGACGGCCGTTTCGTCCTGATCACCCCGGACGCCCATGACCCCGGCGCCCCCCGCAAGGACCGTCTGACGGTCACCCGGTGGGCGAGCGCCCGGCGCACCGCCCTCCTGGTCCGCCCCGACGGCTATGCGGCCTGGGCCTCGGACGAGCCGTCCCCGACGGCGACCGAAGCCGCGCTCGCGGCCCACGTGGGCTGAGCGCGCCGGTCAGCTCCCCGACCGCTGCGTCCCCGCCAGCAACTCCCGCAACAGGTCGGCCAGGTGGCCGGCCTGTTCCTCGTCGAGGGCCGCCGACACGGCCTCCGTCTGGACGGCGAGGCCCGCGCCGACGGCTTCGTCGATCAGGCGCAGGCCCTCGTCGGTCAGTGTCACCTGGAGCCCGCGGCGGTCGTGCGGGTCGGGGGAGCGGCGCAGCAGGCCGGCGCGCTCCAGCTTGTCGAGGCGGCCGGTCATGCCGCCGGTGGTGAGCATCAGCGTCGCCGAGAGCTGGCGCGGTGAGAGGGTGTACGGCTCGCCCGCGCGGCGCAGCGTGGCCAGCACGTCGAACTCGCCGCGGGAGATCCCGAACCGGGTGTACGCCTTCTCCATGCGGTCGCCCATGGTCCGTGCGAGCCGGTAGATGCGCCCGAAGACCTCCATCGCGCGGGTGTCGAGGTCGGGCCGCACGGCGGCCCACTGCTCGATGATCGTGTCGACCGGGTCCCGGGGGGCCGGCGGCGGGGAGCCCGGCTGAGGCTTCGCAGTCATGGGCCGAAGTATCCGCATCACACCGATGGGTTGCAAGAAAGTAGCTCCGCTCTAAGTAGCTTGACTATAAGTAGCTTACGGCTAAGCTATTTTCTGCCGAGCAAGCCATGAGGGGGATACCGCCGTGAAGAAGCCGGATCGTCAACCGGGCCAGTGGGCCCTGCCCGTCGCCGCCGCCGTCAACGGTGTCGGTACCGGTCTGTACGTGCCCTTCACGCTGGTGTTCTTCCACAGCGTGACCGGACTGTCCTTCACCGTCGTCGGCGCCGTCCTCACCGTCACCGGGCTCATCGGCCTCGGATCGCTCCCGCTCGCCGGGGCGGCCGTCGACCGGTACGGCGCCAAGCGCGTGCAGTACGTGCTGTACGGCGTGCGGGTCGCCGGGTTCGCGCTGTACCCCTTCGCCCACGCCCTGCCCGCGTTCGCCGCCGTCGCCCTGGTCACCGCGGCGGCCGACCGTGCCTTCCCCGCCGCACAGCAGGCCCTGGTCGGCGAGGTGGCCCGCGGCGCGGACCGCGACCGGCTGCAGGCGGCCACCCGCGCCCTGCAGAACGGCGGCAACGGCGCCGGCGCGCTCCTCGCCTCGCTGGTCATCGCCTTCGCGGGTCCCACCGGCTACACCTACACCGCCTGGGGCAACGCCCTGTCCTTCGCGCTGGCCGCGCTGCTGCTGCGCCCGCTGAAGCCGCTACGGTCCGCCACCACCCGGCGTCGCGCCGGGTACCGGATGGTCCTCGCCGACCGGCCGTTCCTCGTCGTGACCGGCGCCAACTTCCTCAACGCGCTCAGCTACTCGGCCCTGTCCATCCTCTTCCCGCTGTTCCTGCTGGAGTGGCTGCACGCGCCCGCCGCGCTCACCGGCTCCGCGTTCACGGTCAACACCGTGCTGTGCGCGCTGGCCGGCGTGTACGTCGGCAGCCGCGTACGGCGGGCCGGTGCCCGGCGCACCCGGGCCGCGGCCCTCGGCGGCACCCTGTTCTCGGCCGCGTTCGCCGCGCAGATCGTGCTCGGCACCCTGCGGCCCGCCTCCGGCCCGGTGCTGGGCACCGCCCTCACCGCCGTGATCGTCGTCTACACGCTCGGCGAGCTGATCCACAGTCGCGCCGCCGAGGTGCTCGCCGTGTCGGCGGCGCCCGAGGAGGCGCGCGGCCGCTACATGGCCGCCTACCAGATCTCCTGGTCGCTGGCGAAGGCCGTCGCGCCCTCCTTGTTCACCACCCTGTTCGCGGCGGACGGCCGGCTGCCCTGGGTGGTCCTGATCGCCACCTCGGCCGTCGCCGCCGCCCTGCTGATCCGTGTGGAGCGCCACCTGCCCGCCGAGGCCGTACGGCCCCGCCCCGCAACCGTCGCCCACGGCACCGCCACCGCCACCGCGCCGGCCGCGGCGTAACCCCCGGGAGACACAGCCATGTCCCGCGCCACCACCGTCCTGCTCACCGCTCTCGCCCCGGTGTCCTGGGGCACCACCTACGCCGTCACCAGCGAGTTCCTGCCGCCCGACCGTCCACTGTTCACCGGCCTGATGCGGGCCCTGCCCGCCGGTCTGCTGCTGCTCGCCCTCACCCGGGTGCTGCCGCGCGGCACCTGGTGGGGCAAGGCGGCCGTGCTCGGCGCGCTGAACATCGGCGCCTTCTTCCCGCTGCTGTTCCTGTCCGCCTACCGGCTGCCCGGCGGAATGGCCGCAGTCGTCGGCTCGATCGGCCCGCTGTTCGTGGTCGGCCTGTCCGCGCTGCTGCTCGGGCAGCGGCCCACGGTCCGGTCCGTCGCCACGGGGGCCGCCGCCGCGTTCGGGGTGAGCCTGGTCGTCCTGAAGGCGGCCGGCGCGCTCGACACCGTCGGCGTGCTCGCCGCGCTCGCCTCCACCGCGTCGATGTCGGCCGGCACCGTCCTGACGAAGAAGTGGGGCCGCCCCGAAGGCGTCGGGCCGCTGGCGCTGACCGGCTGGCAGCTGACGGCCGGCGGACTGCTGATCGCCCCGCTCGCCTTCCTCGTCGAGGGCGCACCGCCCGACCTGGACGCCCCGGCGGTCGGCGGCTACCTCTACCTGGCGCTCGCCAACACGGCCGTCGGCTACTGGCTGTGGTTCCGCGGCATCGGCCGCCTCAGCGCCACCCAGGTCACCTTCCTCGGCCCGCTCTCCCCGCTGACCGCGGCGATCGTCGGATGGGCCGCGCTCGGCCAGAGCCTCACGCCCCTGCAACTGGCGGGCATGGCGCTGGCGTTCACCGCGACCCTCGCGGGCCAGCTGGGACACCGCGCTCCCCAACCATTCAGCTCACCTGAACAAAACGCTCAGAAACTTTCGATGGACCTGACAAGCGCCACCCTGCGACGGTAGAGGCACCACCCCAGGAAGGAGCTTCGTGACCGTCGCCGTCACCCGCACCGACTCACCCCGCACCACCACCACGATCCCCAGGGCCGCCACCCTGGGGATCGCCCTCGCCGTCGTCGCCACCCTCATCTGGTCCGGCAGCTTCGTCGCCTCACGCGCCCTGGGCGAGACCGTGCCGCCCGTGCAGCACGCGTTCTGGCGCTGGGTGATCGCTCTCGCGGCGGTGGCCCCCTTCGGCGCCCGCGACGCCTGGCGGCAACGGCACCTGATCCGCCGTCACCTCGGCTGCATCCTGCTCTCCTCGCTCCTCGGCATCACCGTCTACAACACCCTCGTCAACCAGGCGGGCGTGACCACCCCGGCCGCCAACATGGGCATGATCATGGCCGCATCACCGGTCCTGATGGCGGTCTACGAACGGGCGGGCGGCGTACGGCTCGGAGGGCGCCGCATCGCCGGACTGCTCCTGGCCTGCGCGGGCGTCCTGCTGCTCGTCGGCCGCGGCGGCACGGCCCGCTTCTCCAGCGGCGACCTGTGGATGATCGTCGCCGCCTGCTGCTTCGGCTCCTACAGCGCCCTGCTGCGCCGCCGCCCCGCCGGCATCGACGGTGCCACGTTCCTGTTCACCACCTTCCTCCTCGGCACGGTGATGCTGCTCCCCGCACAGGCGGCGAGCGTGGCCGTGCAGGGCGGCTTCCCCCTGACCTCCGGCACCGTCCTGCCGCTCCTCTACGTCGGCGTGGCGTCCTCCGCCGTCGCCTTCTTCGCCTGGAACAAGGCGGTCTCGCTGGTCGGCCCGAGCCGCGCCGGAGTCGTCTACTACCTTCAGCCGGTGTGCGTGGCCCTGCTGTCCTGGGCGCTGCTCGGCGAGGCGATCGGCCCCTGGCAGGTGCTGTGCATGGCACTGATCCTCGGCGGCGTCATGCTGGGCGCCGCGTCCCGCCGCTGACCGCGGCCCCCCTCACCCGGCCGGATAGGTTGCCGTCCATGGTCGACTGGGACATCCGGAAACTGCAGATCCTGCGCACCCTGCGGGAGGAGGGCACGGTCACCGCGACCGCCGAGGCCCTGCGGATGACCCCGTCGGCCGTCTCCCAGCAGCTCACCAACCTCGCCCGGCAGCTCGGCGTGCCCCTGCTGGAGGCCCACGGGCGCCGGGTGCGGCTGACGGCGGCGGCCCGGCTGGTACTGCAGCACACGGAAGCCGTCTTCGAACAACTCCGGCGCGCCGAGAGCGAACTGACGGCCTACGTCCAGGGTGAGGCCGGTGAGGTGAGAGTGGGCGCGTTCTCCACGGCCGTACCGGCGCTGGTCGTACCGGCCGTCCGCAGCCTGAAGACGTCGGCGCCGGGGGTGACCGTCCGCGTGCGCGAGGCGGAGGCGGCGGAGGCGTACGACCTCCTCGCGGCCGGCGACGTCGACCTCGCCCTCTCCCTTGCGGCCCACGCGCCCACCGCGCATGACACCCGATTCCACCTGGTGCCGCTGCTGGCCGACCCCCTCGACGTGGCCCTGCCCCGGGACCACCCGCTGGCTTCCTCCCCGACGCTCCGCCTGGCCGACCTGGCGGCCGAGCCGTGGATCTTCGGCGGCAGCGGCCCCTGGTCGGACATCACCCGGGCCGCCTGCGAGGCGGCCGGCTTCAGCCCCGCCCAGGGCCACGCGGCGTCCGGCTGGACGGCGATCCTGGCGATGGTGGAGGCGGGCATGGGGGTGGCCCTGGTCCCCCGCATGGCGGCGGTCCCGCGAACGGGCGTGGCCATGCGCCGCCTCTCCGAGGACAGCCCGGTCCGCCACGTCCTGGCAGCGACCCGCCGAGGAACAACGGAAGCGCCGGCGGTGGCCCGATTGCTCCAGGCCCTACGCGAGGCGTCCAACGGGTAGCGGCCCCGGCGCCGGCGGGGTGTTTGTCAGCGAACCTGCTCGCTCTTCGGCCCGATGCCTTTGATCCCGGTCGGAGTTCCGTCCGGGGTGAACGAGTGGTGGAAGGTGAAGGCGTGCGGCGCGGAGACGTGGTCGTGGAGGTGTTCCAGCCTGGAAACCCCGTCCTGCCAGGTGGGTATCACGCCGTCGGGGACCCACCAGATCACGTAATTCGGGTGCCCTGTCCTCTCGAACCAGTCGTAACGCCTGTTCAGCGCCTCACGGTGCAGACCGGTGTAGACGGCGTCGAAGGCGGGGCGCAGGTCGGTCCAGAGCGAGAGGGTCGCGGCCAGGGCGGTGGTTTCCGCCGTACGGCCCTTGCCGTACCAACCCGGTACGGCGAACTCTCCCCATGCACCCCAGTCCGCCTCGAAGAGCACGCCCTGGTCACCGTCTGCCGCTTCAGCACGCGCGAGATACCCGGGTTGCTGACTGATCTCCCGGTAGACGACCTCACCGATGTCGTAGAACTCGCGCGTGAGAGGTGCGGGATCGGCGAGAGGTGACTTCAGGACGCCGAATGTGTAGAGCGCAAGATGGGGCATGCGTCTCTCCCTGGTCGAGGGTGCCTGGTGCGGACCCGGTTCGGTGGCATTACGCCTGGGGGCGAGGCTTCGTGGGGCGTGACCAACTGAGTGGCTCAGCCTGAAGGAACTCCCGTGCGACCGTGGGCGATCGCCGAAGACCAGGTGAAGGTAGCGATCTCCGCGGGCCATGTCGAAGTTGCGTTTTCCCCGCCCGAGTGGCCTCCCGCACCGGCCACTTCGGGGGCTCGAGGTGGGGTCCCAGTGACCCACCCCGGCCCCGACCCACAACGCACAGCAGGCGAGCACCAGCCCCCCACCGGACAGCAAGGGGCCGCCGCTGGCACAAAAGGGGCGCGGGGAACTGCGCGACCAGCCCCCACACACCCGCAGCCAAACGACGGCCCCCAACCGCTCAGACCGCGTCAGCGCAAGGCGTCAGCGACCCGCGTCCGCCCCCCGAGCCCGCAGCGCCCGCTCAACCCCCGACCGCGACTCCGACACCAACCGCCGCAGAGCCGCGTTCGGCGACGCGGAAGACAGCCACTCGTCCGTGACCCGCAGCGTCTCCTGCGACACCTGCACCGACGGATACAGCCCCACCGCGATCTGCTGCGCCATCTCGTGCGACCGCGACTCCCACACGCCCTTGACCGCGGCGAAGTACTTCTCGGTGTACGGCGCGAGAAGCTCCCGCTGATCCGTCTGCACGAATCCCGCGATCACCGCCTCCTGCACGGCGTTCGGCAGCTTGTCGGACTCCACGACCGACGCCCAGGCCTCCGCCTTCGCCTCCGGGGTGGGCCGCGCCGCCCGCGCGGTCGCCGCGTGCCGCTCACCGGCCGCGGTCCTGTCCCGCTCGTACTCGCCCGCGATCTCCGCCTCGTCGAAGCGCCCCACCGCGGCGAGCCGCTCCACGAACGCCCACCGCAGCTCGGTGTCCACGACGAGCCCCTCGACCGACTGCGAGCCGTCCAGCAGCGCCTCCAGCAGGTCCAGCTGCTCCGGCGTACGGGCCGTCGCCGCGAACGCCCGCGCCCAGGCCAGCTGGTGGTCGCTGCCCGGCGCGGCGGACCGCAGGTGGGCCAGCGTGGCGTCGGTCCAGCGGCTCAGCAGCGCGTCCCGCGCGGCCGGGTCGGCGTACAGGTCGATCGCGAGCTTCACCTGACGGTGCAGCGACTGCACCACACCGATGTCGGACTCCTTGCCGATGCCGGACAGCACCAGCTCCAGATAGTCCCGGGTCGCCAGCTCCGCGTCCCGCGTCATGTCCCACGCGGACGCCCAGCACAGCGCACGCGGCAGGGACTCCGTGAAGTCCCCGAGGTGCTCGGTGACGAACGCCAGCGACTGCTCGTCCAGCCGGACCTTCGCGTACGACAGGTCGTCGTCGTTCAGCAGCACGACCGCCGGACGCCGCTTGCCGACCAGCTGCGGTACGGCGGTCAGCTCCCCGTCGACGTCCAGCTCGACGCGCTCCACCCGCACCAGCTTGCCCGCCTCGTCGAGGTCGTAGAACCCGACGGCGATCCGGTGCGGCCGCAGCACGGGCTCGCCCTTGGCGCCGGCGGGCAGCGCGGGCGCCTCCTGCCGGATGGCGAACGACGTGACGGCACCCTCGCCGTCCGTCTCGATCTCGGGCCGCAGCACATTGATGCCGGCCGTCTGCAGCCACTTCTGCGACCAGGTCTTCAGGTCCCGCCCGGAGGTCTCCTCCAGCGCGCCCAGCAGGTCCGACAGCCGCGTGTTGCCGAACGCGTGCCGCTTGAAGTACGCCTGCACGCCCCGGAAGAACTCGTCCTCACCGACGTACGCGACGAGCTGCTTCAGCACCGACGCGCCCTTGGCGTAGGTGATGCCGTCGAAGTTGACGAGCACGTCGTCCAGGTCGCGGATGTCCGCCATGATCGGGTGGGTGGACGGCAGCTGGTCCTGCCGGTAGGCCCAGGTCTTCATGGAGTTGGCGAACGTGGTCCACGAGTGCGGCCACCGCGAGCCCGGCGCGGCCGCCTGGCAGGCGATCGACGTGTACGTGGCGAACGACTCGTTCAGCCACAGGTCGTTCCACCACTCCATGGTGACCAGGTCGCCGAACCACATGTGGGCCAGCTCGTGCAGGATCGTCTCCGCACGCACCTCGTACGCCGCGTCGGTCACCTTGGACCGGAAGACGTACTGGTCGCGGATGGTGACCGCACCGGCGTTCTCCATCGCGCCCGCGTTGAACTCGGGCACGAAGAGCTGGTCGTACTTGGCGAACGGGTAGGCGTAGTCGAACTTCTCCTGGAACCAGTCGAAGCCCTGCCGGGTGACGTCGAAGATCGCGTCCGCGTCGAGGTACTCGGCGAGCGAGGGCCGGCAGTAGATGCCGAGCGGTACGGACTGCCCGTCCTGCTCGTACACGCTGTGCACCGCGTGGTACGGGCCGACGATCAGCGCGGTGATGTAGCTGGAGATACGCGGGGTCGGCTCGAAGGCCCAGACGTTGTCCTTGGGCTCCGGCGTCGGCGAGTTCGACACGACGGTCCAGCCCTCGGGCGCCTTCACGGTGAACTGGAAGGTCGCCTTCAGGTCCGGCTGCTCGAAGGACGCGAACACGCGCCGCGCGTCCGGCACCTCGAACTGCGTGTACAGATAGGCCTGCTGGTCGACCGGGTCGACGAACCGGTGCAGGCCCTCGCCGGTGTTGGTGTAGGCGCAGTCGGCGACGACGCGCAGGATGTTGCGGCCCTCGAGCAGCCCGGGCAGCGCGATCCGGGAGTCCTCGAAGAGCTCCGCCGGGTCCAGCGCGTCCCCATTGAGGGTCACCTCGTGGACGGTGGGCGCCACCAGGTCGATGAAGGACGTGGCGCCGCTCGCTGCGACGTCGAAGCGCACCGTGGTCACGGACCGGTAGGTGCCGCCCTCCTGCGCGCCGGAGAGGTCGAGATCGATCTCGTACGAGTCAACGGTGAGCAGCTCTGCCCGCTGCTGCGCCTCTTCGCGAGTCAGGTTTGTGCCAGGCACGCGGTCATCTCCTCGTGATGTGTCGGTTGCGCCATCCTTCCACGTCAGCTCCGGCTTCGGCGCTGATCCGGCGCGGGTGGCACGAGGTCCGAATTCCGCCGGTGCCGCGTGCCCGCGTGCGCGAGGCTGAGGACATGACCACGTACACCGCACGACCCATCGCACCCGAGGTCCTGAAGGACCTGCGCACCACCGACGACGCGGGCCGCGCCCCGTCCGCGATCACCGACGACGAGGGCGGGGCCCCGCTGCGCTGCTGCCTGCGCCACAGCGAGCCGGGGGAGCGGATCGCCCTGGTCTCGTACGCGCCCCTGCGCCGCTGGGCGTCCGAGACCGGCGCAAAGCCGGGACCGTACGACGAGCAGGGCCCGGTGTTCATCCACGCCGAGGAGTGCGCGGGCCCGCGGGGCGACGGCCTGGCGTTCACGAACGCCCACCGTGTCGTGCGCCGCTACTCGGCCGAGGGGCACATCATGGGCGGAGAGCTGGTCGAGGAGGGCTTCGGCGAGCAGGACCTCGAGAAAGTGTTCGACGACCCGTCCGTGGCACTGGTCCACGTCCGGGCCGTCGAGTACGGCTGCTTCTTCTACGAGGTCCGCAGGCCCTAGCTTTACGCCTGGCCGCGCAGCTCCTCGGCCACCAGCTCCGCGATCTGGACCGCGTTCAGCGCGGCGCCCTTGCGCAGGTTGTCGTTGGAGATGAACAGGGCGAGGCCGTTGTCGACGGTCTCGTCCTGGCGGATGCGGCCCACGTAGGAGGGGTCCTTGCCGGCCGCCTGCAGCGGGGTGGGGATGTCGGACAGCTCCACGCCGGGGGCGTCCTTGAGCAACTCGACCGCGCGCTGCGGGCTGATCGGCCGGGCGAAGCGGGCGTTGACCTGCAGGGAGTGGCCGGAGAAGACGGGGACGCGCACGCAGGTGCCGGAGACCTTCAGCCCGGGGATCTCCAGGATCTTGCGGGACTCGTTGCGCAGCTTCTGCTCCTCGTCCGTCTCGTTCAGACCGTCGTCGACGAGGTTGCCGGCGAAGGGCAGCACGTTGAAGGCGATGGGGCGCTTGTAGACACCCGGCTCGGGGAAGTCGACGGCCTCGCCGTCGTGGGTGAGCTGGTCGGCGTCGGCGATCACCTTCTGCGCCTGGCCGTGCAGCTCGGCCACGCCCGCGAGGCCGGAGCCGGACACCGCCTGGTAGGTGGCGACGACCAGCGCCTCGAGACCGGCTTCCGCGTGCAGCGGACGCAGCACCGGCATGGCGGCCATGGTGGTGCAGTTCGGGTTGGCGATGATGCCCTTGGGGCGGTTCGCGATCGCGTGCGGATTCACCTCGGACACGACCAGCGGGACCTCGGGGTCCTTGCGCCAGGCGGAGGAGTTGTCGATCACGACGGCGCCCTGGGAGGCGACCTTCTCGGCCAGCGCCTTGGAGGTGGCGCCGCCCGCCGAGAACAGCACGATGTCCAGGCCGGAGTAGTCGGCGGTGGAGGCGTCCTCGACCGTGATGCCGTCGACGACCGACCCGGCCGAGCGGGCCGAGGCGAACAGGCGGAGCTCGTCCGTCGGGAAGTTCCGCTCCTTGAGGATCCTGCGCATGACCGTGCCGACCTGTCCGGTGGCTCCGACGATTCCGACCCTCACGGCGACTCCCTGTCTCTCACACTTGGCCGAGGCTCATGTGGCCGAGGCCTTTCCATCATGCGGCCGACCCCGGTCCGCCTGTCCAATTCTTTGCGCGGTGTGCCCGCGGAATGGGACGCCCCGGGCCCGCAAGCGGTTCCGGACATTCGGCGTCCACCCCGGCTGAGCTGGAGAAATTCATTCCGCGGGCTTCCCGCACCGCAAGCTCCCCTGCCCATCGCGCCCTCGCCCACACGGAGTGTGACGTACGCCTCGCCGACGCCCCGGCGGGCGGGCCGAACGTTCCGTACCGCCGCGGCGTCGTAGGAGCGACAGGGTGAGGGGGTGGCTGGTGCTGCGCAGAAGGGCCCGGCGCGGCCGGGGGACGTACGCCGAGGACGACCCGCTGGACGCGGCTCAGGAACGCCGGGTGCGGGCGGTGCTCGCGCTCGGGGGAGTGCCGCAGGCGGACCTGCCGGACGGGGTACAGCAGGTACGCCTGCGGCTGCTGGAACGCGCCGCCAAGGGCGAGGAGAGCCCGCGGGACGTCTCCGCGTGGGCGGCGGTCGTCGCCTCGAACCTGGCCATGGACTGGCACCGCGCCCGCCGCCGCCAGGAACGCCTCGGCGAACGCCTGGCCGCGCTGCGGGAGCCCGCCGCGAGCGGCGAGGAGTCCCGTGTGCTCTCCCTCGCCGTCGCCCGGGGCCTGGACGAGCTGCCCGCCGCCCAACGGCAGATCCTCGTCCTGCGCTTCTACGGCGACCTGCCGGTGCGCACCATCGCCGAACAGCTCGGCATCCCGGAGGGCACCGTCAAGAGCCGCCTGCACACGGCGGTACGGGCGCTGCGAGAGCGTCTGCACGAGGACGAGGTGGTGTGAGATGCCCGCCGAACACATGCCGGCCGGACACGACGGCCCGGACCCCCTGATGGCGGTGCTCACCGGCGAACCGCTGCCCGAGGAGGCCCGAGCCGATCCCGCCCGCCTGGCCGCGTACCGCGCCGCCGAGGCCGACGTGACCCTGCTGCGCGACCAGCTGACGCTGCTCGGCGACACACTGGCCGACGCCGTGCCGGCCCCGCTCCCACCCCCGCCCCCGGCCCCGGCCCCCGAGCCCGCGCCACGCGCCGCAGGTCCCACCGGCCCCGCCGCTCACTCGGGCCCCGGTGGTCCCGGGCGTTCGCGCCGGCGGTCCCGTGTGCGCGCTCTCTCCCTCGGCACGCTGGTCACGGCCGTCGTCGTCACGGGAGCTCTGGGCACGGGCTGGCTGGTCACCCACTCGCCCGGCGGGAACGCCACCGCGGACGGAGCCTCGTCCAAGGCGGACGCCGATGCGGGGGCGGCCGGGCAGAGTGCCGCCGCCTACCTGGCCTGCGCCCGGCTGGTCGTCGAGGGCACGGTCACCGCCGTACGGCCGGGCCCCAGGGCCGGGCAGCAGCGGGTCACGCTGCACGTCACCCGCTCCTACAAGCCCGCCAAGGCGCCCGCCGACATCACCTTCACCTGGGAGGAGTTCCTCGACCCACGGCCCGTCAAGGGCCGGCACGCGCTCGTCGGCATCCCGCGCAACGCCGACGTGCCCGACACCTGGGTCGTCGACCCGCAGGAACTGGTCCAGGAGCGGGACTGGCTCGGCGGAGGACTGCCCGCGGCCACCGCCACGGCCTGCCCGTGACGCCACCGCGGACGGTACGACGAAGGGCGGGCGCCCGTTGCCGGACGCCCGCCCCACCGTCGTACGAACGACTACGACGTGACCTTCTCGATCTTCACGCTGCCGGTGCCCGCGGCCGTGCCGCGCGCGTCGACCAGCTGGACCTGGCCGAAGAACTCGCGGCCCTCCGGCGCGGCCGACGCGGCGGTGACCGTGGCGGTCACCGACGCGCTCTGGCCCGTGCCGAGCTTCACCGGCGCCGCCCCGTCCACCGAGACGGTGCCGAGGGAGGCGGCGAAGAACACGTCACGGTAGTCGTAGGCGGTGGTGCCGGCCGGCACCGAGTAGCCCGCGACCTCGATCGTGTAGGTACCGGCGGCCGGCGAGGCGAGGGAGACCGCCTCCTCCGAGTCGCCGTCGGCGGACTGGCCGACGACCTTGCCGGAGGCGTCCTTGACCGTCAGGTCCAGGTCGGCCGACGCGTCGGAGACCGAGCCGATGGCGACGTCCAGGGACTTGGCGCCCTCGGGGACCACGACCGTGGAGGTCTGCGTCTCGCCCTGCTTGATCGAGGGGCGGGCGCTCTTGGCGGAGCCGAGCGGACCGCCGACCAGCTTGCCCTCCAGCGCGGCGAACTTGTTGGTCACCGTCCAGGACGCGGCGACCGGCGTGCCGACCTTGGCCTCGGCGACCGTCACCGTCTCCGGGTCGAACGCGGCGCCGAGGACGGCGACGTCCAGGGTGTAGGGGTTGTCCAGCAGCGGCGAGGTGCGGCGCGCTTCGACCTCGATCTCCCACACGCCCGGCTGCGGGTCGGCGTAGGAACGCACGTCCGGCTTGCAGCCGTTGCCGTCGAGGTAGTTGTTGTAGCAGTACGGCGTGGAGGTGTTGTCCACCGGCGTGCCGTAGGGGTGGATGGCGATGAAGCGGGTCTGGCTCTTGTCCTTCAGTCCGCCGATCGCCACCTCCAGCGACTTGGCGCCCTCGGGCACGGTCACGAAGTACGACTGGGTGCTGTTGCGCTGCACCGAGGAGGACTTGGTGACGGTGTAGGCGACCGGCGTGGAGACGACGACCGTCGACAGGATCTGCTGGTCGACGCCCTCCGTCCTCGGGTCGTCGACCTCGAGGATCGCGCTCTTGATGCCGGCCGACTTCGGGGCGGCCTGCACCCGCACGGTCACCGGCTGGTTCAGCGGCAGCTTCACCTCGTCGTCGCCGACGATGCGGAAGGTCCCGCCGGCGTTGTTCTCGAAGTGCAGCTCGTGCCGGAGTGCCTTGTCCGGGCCGGACGTACGGGTGATGGTGATGTCGTACGTCTTCTTCTGGCTGGCCTTCAGACCGCCCTCGCGGTCGTACAGGCCGGTTCCGAAGCCCGGGGTCTTCAGGGCGGAGTCGAGCGCGGTGTCGACCGGGGCCTTGACCGTGTAGTCGTGGGCGGTGGCGCCGTCCTTGATGGCGTCCCAGGCGTCCACGATGTTGATCAGGCCCGCGCCCTCCTCGTACGCCTGCGTGCCCTGGATGTGGTCGGCGGTCGAGGTGAGCGCCGTGCGCAGGGTCGCCGGGGTGAGGTCGATGCCCTTCTGCTTCGCCGCGCTCAGCAGCAGCGCGCTCGCACCCGTGGCCTGCGGGGAGGCCATCGAGGTGCCCTGCAGCATGGAGTAGCCGGCCGGCAGCGGGTAGCCCGCCTCGGCGACCGGGGAGCCCGGCAGCCAGGTCTGGGTGGAGTTGATGGCGGCGCCGGGCGCGGTCAGCGTCGGCGTGAACCCGCCGTCCTCACGCGGGCCGCGCGAGGAGAACGGCATCATCGCGTACTTCTTCTCCACGACCGAGCCGTAGTTGGCGGCCCAGGTCTCCTTGGAGATGGACGCGCCGACCGAGATGACCTTGTCGGCCAGACCGGGGTCGCCGATCGTGTTCGCGCCGGGGCCGGAGTTGCCCGCGGAGATCACCAGCTGCACGCCGTAGGTGTCGATGAGGCGGGTGTACAGCTCGGCGCGCGCGTTGTTGCCGTCGTTGAGCGCGGGCAGACCGCCGATCGACATGTTGACGATGTCGACGCCGCGGTTGGTGACGAGGTCGATCATGCCCTCGGTGAGCGCGACGTTGGTGCAGCCGCCGCTCCAGGTGCAGGCGCGCGAGGAGACGATCTTGGCGCCGGGGGCGGCGCCGTTCATCTTCCCGCCGAACAGGCCGTTGGCGGCGGTGATGCCGGCCACGTGGGTGCCGTGCTCGGACTCGATGACGCCGATGTTGACGTAGTCGGCCTTGGCGCCGGAGGAGTTGTAGACGACGTCCTTGCGGACCTCGACGACGAACGGCTGCCGCTCGACGACGTCCGTCGCCGGGTCGTCGGTGCCGAAGTACCCGACCTGGAAGCCGTCCTTGTACGGCTTCATCGGGGTGTCGTCGGTGAAGTCGTGGTTGTTGTTCAGGTCGACGCGGACCGTGCCGGCCGCCGCGTCGTACAGCAGACCCCACGTGTCGGTGGTGTCGCCGTCGCGGTTGGCGTCGCCCTTGGCGTCGCCGCCGGTGGTGGCGGCCTCGCTGAACAGGTTGAAGCCGTAGTTCCCGGCGGGCGCGGTCCAGGTCTGGCCGGCCGCCGTGAAGGTGGGGCCGTCGACCTTGGTGCTCATCCGCCGCCAGGTGGCGTCGCCGTCCACGACCGGGTCGGTCGCGGTGACCCAGTCGACGATCTTGCGCTCACCGGTGGTGGTCTTCTGCAGCGCCGGGTGGCCGAGGTCCACGCCGGAGTCGAGGATGCCGATGGTGACGCCGCGGCCGTCCGCCTTCGGGTGGTCCTCGACGAAGTCGACGGCACCGGTCTCGAAGGACGGGTTGTACGGGTTCTCGGCGGGAGTGTCCTTGCCGGGTCCCGGGTACTTCGCCGTGCCCGCGGAGGACTTGGCGGCCTGTGCGTTGGGCGCCGGGTCGTCGAGCGGGATCTCCTGCTTCAGGTCGATCGCGTGCACCGACGACAGCTTCGCGGCGGCGGCGATGGCCGCGTCCGCCTTGCCGGTCGGGACGGTGGCGCGGACGTAGCCCAGCTTGTCGTAGGTACGGCCGACGAGACCGCCCTGGTCGTCCAGCTTCTCGGCGACCTGCTCGGTCTGGCCCGGCGCGGTCGCGATCATCATCGTGACCGTCTTGTCGCCGTCGGCCTTGGCCTCGGCGAGCCGGTCGGCGTCGTCGGCGCCGAGCTTGTCGTGCGCGGGCTTCACGCCCGGGTCGGCGGTGGGGACGCTGGTGGCGGCGCCGTCCGCGGCGAGCGCCAGGGGTATCGGCCCGGCGGCGCAGAGGGCGGCCACCACACCGGCGGCCACGGCGATGCGCGCCAGGCGTCTGGCGCCCGGTATGGGGTCGCGCTGGGGGATGAGGGTCATCGGCATCCCTTGTCGGTAAAGGAGCGTGCGAGGACCGACCGGGACCGATCGGTCCAGGTCGGGGAGCGTCCGGAGAGCGATCCCGGATGAGCGGACAGCTTTACGCAAGGTCCGATTGTTTGGGGAGAGTTGACCGAATCGAAATGGATGTATGGGGAAAACCCGCTATGGAGGGGCAGACGTGCGGCGGAAATCGAGGGTGGCGGCGTACGCCGTGTGCGTGCGGGACGGACAGCTGCTGCTGGCCCGTTCACCCGGCCTGGACGGCAGCCCCGAGTGGGTGCTGCCCGGCGGCGGGGTGGAGCACGGCGAGGACCCGGCGGACGCCGTGGTGCGCGAACTCGCCGAGGAGACCGGTTACGACGTCGAGGTGAGCGCCCTGCTCGGCGTGCACTCCTCCCACCGCCTCTTTCCCCGCCGCGGCCTGCGCCGCCCCGTCGACCACCACGGGCTGCGCCTGGTCTACGAGGCCCGGGTGACCGGTGGCGAGCTGCGGTTCGAGGCGAACGGTTCCACCGACATGGCCGCCTGGCACGACCTCGACGCGGTGCCCGGCCTGCCCCGGGCCCGGATGGTCGCGGTCGGTCTGCGGCTGTGGCGCGAACGGCCCGCCACGGGGAGGGTGTTCGTGCCCGCCGACGACAACGGCTGAAAAACGGTCAACCGTCCCAGGGCCGCTCAACCCGGGGGCGCGGCGGCCGGTCCCTCCCCCCGACCGGGTCATCACGGGGGTGACCCGGCCACCACGAAGGGGGAAGACATGAGAGCACGTTCCGCGCTGGCGGGTACCGCCGCCGCCCTGCTGTCCCTGGCGCTCGCCGCGCCCGCGATGGCGGCGACCACCGGCGGCGACCACCGGCACGACGCCACCCGCGCGGCCGTCCGGGCCCAGGTGGCGGCAGGCGTCCCGGGCGTCACCGTCACGGCCCAGGACGGACGGCACACCTGGAAGGACACGGCGGGCGTCGGCGATCTGCGCACCGGCGCGCCGCGCTCGACGGCCGACCGCTACCGCGTCGGCAGCATCACCAAGACGTTCGTCGCCACCGTGCTGCTGCAGTTGGAGGCGGAGGGCCGGCTGTCGCTCGACGACAGCGTGGAGAAGTGGCTGCCGGGCGTGCTCGACACGAACGGCTACGACGGTTCGAAGATCACCGTGCGGATGCTGCTCAACCACACCAGCGGCGTCTTCAACTACACCGCGGACGACACCGTCATCCGGACGTACTTCACCAAGGACGGCTTCTACGCGCACCGCTTCGACCGCATGACCCCAGGGCAGCTCCTCGCGATCGCCCTGGCCCACCGGCCGAACTTCGCGCCGGGCACGTCCTGGAACTACTCCAACACCAACTACCTGCTGGCCGCGCAGATCGTCGAGAAGGTCACCGGCCGCCCCTACGGCGAGGAGATCCGCCGCCGCGTCATCGCCCCCCTGCACCTGACCGGCACCTCGGTGCCCGGCACCCGCCCCGCCCTGCCGCAGCCCAGCAGCCGCGCCTACGGCAAGCTCGCCCGGGAGACCACCGGCCCGACCTACGACGTCACCGAGCTGAACCCGTCACTGGCCTACGGCTCGGGCGAGATGGTCTCCGACTCCGCCGACCTGAACCGCTTCTACCGGGCCCTGCTCGGCGGCGCCCTGCTCCCGCCGCAGCAGCTGAAGGAGATGAAGACGACGGTGAAGGCGGGGGACATCCCCGACGCGGGCTACGGCCTCGGCCTGATCGACCGCAAGCTGAGTTGCGGCGTCCACGTCTGGGGTCACGACGGCGGCATCCACGGTTCCTCCTCGGTGGCCGTCACCACCGCCGACGGCCGCCACTCGCTGGCGCTCAACCTCAACGGCGACTGGACCGGCGACACCGACGCGGTGGTCGAGGCCGAGTTCTGCGGCTGACGCCACCCAGCGAGAGGGGCCGCCGACTCCCCGCCGGCGGCCCCTCCCGTCCCCTCCTGACGCACTGTCCGGGTTCCCAACTACCGTGGCAGCACCACCACATAGGCGGCCGGATCACGGTCCGCGGACGCCATCAGCGCCGTACGGATCACCGTCGCCTGCTGCTCCGCCGACTCCCGCAGCTTCTTCGGCGTCACATGGACGACCGTGATGCCGAGCCGCTCCAGCGTCTCGCGCTTGCGGGCGTACTCCGACCACAGCGCGTCGTCGTCCTGCCGGGGCGCCCGGGTGTCCAGCTCCACCGCCACCGCCTGCTCGGGCCAGTAGGCGTCGACACCGCCGAGGTGCGGGCCGCCCGGCAGCCGGAGGTCGACGTTCCACACCGGGTCGGGCAGGGCGTGGTCGCGGACCATCGTGTAGAGGCGGTCCTCGGCGATCGCGCGGCCCTCGGCCAGCAGCAGGTCGATGGCGTCCACCACGTGCGGGCGGGTCAGCAGCCGCGCGTCCTGTAGCTCGCGCACGAGGGGGGCCGGATCGCAGTGCCCGGCGCGCACCGCCTCGGTGAGCAGCCGGCGCACCACGCCCGCGTCCGACAGCCCGGCCACCGCGTCGGCCAGGGCGCGCGGCACCGGGGCGACCGGGACCCCGGTGACCTGCTCCGGGTCGGGCAGGACGGCGGTGCGCACGATCCGGGCGCAGCCGGTGGAGCGCAGCCGGCGCAGCCGCGGGACCAGCACGTCGATCTTGTCCAGGGACAGCAGCGGGGGAGTGATGGCGAAGCCGTGCAGGGTGAGGGCCGCGAGACCGGTGATCATCGCCTCCCGGTAGGCCGGCGGGCGGTGCGCGTCCCCCGCGCCGGGCTGCACCGGCACGCCGGAGGTGGCCGGCCCCGACTCCCGGGCCGCGTACGTCAGCACCGCGTGCAGCCGCTCGTCGGCGGTCGGCGGGCCGGGGTGCAGCAGGATCACGCCGGGCAGCAGTTGCTGCCAGGAACCGCCGGAGCGGCACTGCTCGGTCATGTCGGCGGTGGTCACGCCGTGGGCGCGCAGCTGGGCGACCGTCAGCACCCGGCGGTGGGTGTCGGGCAGGTGGCGCAGGTGACGCAGGGGGCGGGGGGTGGCCGGGGGGAGCGGGGTGTTGTGGTTCATGTCCCCGAGATTCCCGCGCCTGATCCATCCCTTAACCGCTGTTACACACCCGTCGGCAAATCCGGACAACCCTGCACTAAAGGACGGGTGTTCGGATGCCGAGTAGGGGCGGAAAACCCCTGGTCCGATCGGTTGGGGGTCAGGGGTTACGGTTCCGATTGCCTGAATTCCGTAACGGCTACGGGGCGCTGGGCGTCGGCCAAAGGTTGGGTGGGTTGTCGCTTGTCTGCGGGGTTCGTTGTGGTTGCTCGCGCCCACGCGGCGGAGCCGCATGTCGAATACAGCCCCGCGCCCCTTTGATGCCTGCGGCGGCCCGTTGCTGTCCGGTGGCCGGTTGCGGTAGCGCCTGCGGTTCGTTGTGGGTCGGGGCCGGGGTGGGGGGTGTCCGTCCTCGGTCCGGCCGCCCGTTTCCGACGGCCTCACCGTGTGCCGGTGCCGGCCGCTGCGGGCGGACACCCCCCACCCCGTCCCCTTCCCGTCGTCGGCGACTGCACCAACGCCGTGGCGCGCCTTCGACGGCGGAGCGGGGGCCCTCTCAGCTCGCGGCGGCCGCGTCGCAGGTCTGGGCGCGCAGGGACCGGGCCAGGTCGTCGCGGGCCTCCTGGACCAGGCGGCGCAGCGCCGGCGCGGCCTGCTCGTGCGCGGTCAGCCACGCGTCGGCCGCGTGCAGGGTCTGCTCGGAGTCCTGGAGCATCGGGAACAGGCCCGACACCACGTGCATCCCGATCTGGATCGACCGCTCGGCCCACACCCGCTCGATCGCCGCGAAGTACTTGTCCGCGTACGGCGCGAGCAGCTCCCGGTGCGACGGCCGGCCGAAGCCCGCGATGGTCGCCTCGGTCAGCGCGTTGGACAGCGCGTCCGACTCCACGACCTGCGCCCAGGTCTGCGCCTTGACCGCGGCCGATGGCCGGGAGGCGAGGCAGCGCACCTGGTGCCGCTTGCCGGAGGCGGTGTCGTCCCGGGCCAGTTCGGCGGCCAGCACGTCCTCGTCGGCCACCCCGTGCGCGGCCAGCGGCTCGAGGAACGCCCAGCGCAGCTCCTGGTCCACCTCCAGCCCGTCGATCTTCTCGGTGCCGTCCAGCAGCGCCTTCAGCAGCTGGAGATCGGCGTCCCGGGAGGCGACCGTCGCGAAGAACCGCGCCCACGCCAGCTGGTGCTCGCTGCCCGGCCCGGCCGCGCGCAGCTCGCGCAGGGCGCCGTCGGCGAGCAGCGCGGCCCCGGTCTCGCGCCAGGCGGGCGCCGCGTAGTGCACCAGCGCCGAGCCGGTCCAGGCGTGCAGCATCTGCAGCACGCCGATCTCCGACTCGCTGCCCGCGAACCGCAGCACCAGGTCCGTGAACTCCCGTGCCGGCAGCAGTGCGTCCCGGGTCATGTTCCACAGCGCCGACCAGCACAGGGCGCGCGCGAGGGGGTCGGTGATCGCGCCGAGGTGGCCCTTGAGGGTCTCCAGCGAGGTGGTGTCGAAGCGGATCTTGCAGTAGGTCAGGTCGTCGTCGTTGACCAGTACCAGCTCCGGCGCCTCCGCCCCGGCCAGCTCCGCGACGATCGTGCGCGCGCCCTCGACGTCCGTCTCGGCGCGGGCGTAGCGGACGAGGGCGTCGCCCTGGCGTCGGTACAGGCCCACCGCGACCCGGTGCGGCCGCAGCTCGGGGTGTGACTCGGCGGCCTCCTGGAGTACCGCGAGCTCTTGGACGCGCCCCTCGGCGTCCAGCAGGACCTGCGGGGTCAGCGCGTTCACGCCGGCGGTCTGCAGCCAGGAGCGTGCCCACGCGGTCATGTCCCGGCCCGAGGTCTCCTCCAGTACCGACAGCAGGTCGCCGAGGCGCGTGTTGCCGTACGCGTGCCGCTTGAAGTAGCGCCGCGCGCCCTCCAGGAACGCGTCCTGGCCGACGTACGCCACCAGCTGCTTGAGCACCGAGGCGCCCTTGGCGTAGGTGATGCCGTCGAAGTTGAGCTTGGCGTCCTGCAGGTCGCGGATGTCCGCGGTGATCGGGTGCGTGGAGGGCAGCTGGTCCGCGCGGTAGGCCCATGCCTTGCGGCGGTTGGCGAAGGTGATCCAGGCGTTCTCGAAGCGGGTCGCGCCCACGTTCGCGAAGGTGCCCATGAAGTCCGCGAAGGACTCTTTCAGCCACAGGTCGTCCCACCACACCATGGTGACCAGGTCGCCGAACCACATGTGCGCCATCTCGTGCAGGATGACGTTGGCCCGCGCCTCGTACGACGCCTGCGTCACCTTGCCGCGGAAGATGTACTCCTCGCGGAAGGTCACCAGCCCCGGGTTCTCCATCGCGCCGAGGTTGTACTCCGGCACGAACGCCTGGTCGTACTTGCCGAACGGGTACGGGTAGTCGAAGTGCTCGTGGAAGAAGTCCAGGCCCTGCTTGGTCACCAGGAACACGTCGTCGGCGTCGAAGTGCTTCGCCAGCCCCTTGCGGCACAGCGCACCCAGCGGGATGCGCAGCGTGCTGCCGTCGGCGAGGGTGCGCTCGTAGGAGTCGGTGACGTAGTGGTACGGGCCGGCCACGACGCAGGTGATGTACGTCGAGATCGGCCTGGTCTCCGCGAACCGCCACACGCCTTCGGTCCGCTCACCGGCGCCGTTGCTCCACACCGTCCACCCCTCGGGCGCCCGCACCTCGAAGCGGAACGGCGCCTTGAGGTCGGGCTGCTCGAAGCCCGCGAAGACGCGGCGGGAGTCGGCCGGTTCGTACTGCGTGTAGAGGTAGACCTCGCCGTCCTCGGGGTCGACGAAGCGGTGCAGGCCCTCACCCGTGCGGGAGTAGGCGCACTGCGCGTCCACGACCAGTTCGTTCTCCTCCGCCAGGTCCTCCAGCAGGATGCGGGAGCCGTCGAAGACCTCGCTCGGGTCGAGGTCGCGGCCGTTGAGGGAGAGAGCCGTCACGCTCGGCGCGATCAGGTCGGCGAAGCTGGAGGCGCCGGGCTCGCTGCAGCGGAAGCGGATCGTGGTGACCGAGCGGAAGGTGCGCGCACCCTCCCCGGTCTGCTCACCGACCGCCGAGCGGACGTCGAGGGACACCTCGTACCCGTCGACGGACAGCAGCGCGGCCCGCTCCCGGGCCTCGTCGCGGGACAGATTCTCACCGGGCACGGGCGGCACTCCCTCGTGTGTCGTGACTACGGCAGGACAGGACCGATCCTGCCATGCGCACCTGACGCGTCGCCGCCGGGAATGGCCGGGGCGCGCGACGGCGTTGTCCGGGGAAAGACGTCCGCTTGAGGAGAGACATGTCGCAGAAGACCCCTGTCGACTTCTGGTTCGATCCGCTGTGCCCCTGGGCGTGGATGACCTCGCGCTGGGTGCTGGAGGTGGAGAAGCTCCGGGACATCGAGGTCCGCTGGCATGTGATGAGCCTCGCCGTCCTCAACGAGGACAAGCTGGACGAGCTGCCCGAGGAGTACCGCGACATGCTCGCCACCAAGGCGTGGCAGCCGGTGCGCGTGGTGACCGCCGCCTGGCAGAAGCACGGGCAGCAGGTCCTCGGCCCGCTCTACACCGCGCTCGGCACCCGCTTCCACAACAAGGGCGAGGGCGCGACCCTCGAGGCGATCGCCGGCGCCCTGGCCGACGCCGGGCTGCCGGCCGACCTGATCGAGTACGCCGAGCAGGAGGACTTCGAGTTCGACGCCGAGCTGCGCGCCTCCCACAAGGAGGGCATCGACAAGGTCGGCCAGGAGGTCGGCACCCCCGTGATCGCCGTGCCGGGCGCCGACGGCGAGCAGATCGCCTTCTTCGGCCCGGTCGTCACCCCCGCCCCGAAGGGCGAGGAGGCCGTCAAGCTGTGGGACGGCACCCTCGCCGTGGCCTCGGTGCCCGGCTTCTACGAGATCAAGCGCACCCGTACGAAGGGCCCGGACTTCAGCAACCTGTAGTTCCGGCCGGGCCGCTGCCGGACGGGTGCTGGAACTCCTCCGGCAGATAGCCGCCCACCCACCATCGCGTCTTGGCCTGCACTCGCCGGCAGCCCGCGGCCGTGCAGCGGTGGAAGGCCCGGGCGACGAACATCTCCCCGTCCAGCTTCGCGGCCAGCGCCGGCCCGGCCGCCGCGACCTCCTGCCCGCGCAGGTCGCGGAAGTGCTGGATCCGGTCCTTGCAGGTGGGGCTGGGGCATCGCACGTTCGCCATGAGCGTCTCCTCAAGACAGGCGGACGCGTCCGCCGCAGTCTCCCAATGTGCCCTGTTCCCGCCACATCCGCAGCACCATGCGCATACGACCCACCGGGGCGGGCGCGGCGCACGGCCCTGCGGCGGGCATGAAGGAGGCCCTTGCGAGTCCCGTCCTCGCAAGGGCCTCCCTTCTTCCGCCTGCCAGGTGAAGGGTGAGAAGACGATCACGAGGCAGGAGCTTGCGGGCTCACGTCACGGCGCGAGCAGCAGCACGTCCGTGCGGGCCTTGGCGGCGGCGTACCGGCGGGCCACGTCCTGCCAGTTGACCACCTGCCACATCGCCTCGACGAAGTCCGCCTTCTGGTTGCGGTACTGCAGGTAGAAGGCGTGCTCCCAGGCGTCGAAGACCAGGATCGGCGTCGCGCCCTGGCCGACGTTGCCCTGGTGGTCGTAGACCTGCTCGACGATCAGCCGGCCGCTGAGCGGCTCGTACGCCAGTACGCCCCAGCCGGAGCCCTGGGTGGTCGCGGCGGCCTTGGACAGCTGCGCCTTGAAGCCGGCGAAGGATCCGAAGGACTCCGTGATCGCCTCCGCCAGTTCGCCCACTGCGTCGGCGGCCAGCGGCTCGCCGCCGCCCTCCTTCGGGCCGGTCATGTTCTGCCAGTAGATCGAGTGCAGGATGTGCCCGGACAGGTGGAAGGCCAGGTTCTTCTCCAGGCCGTTGACCGAGCCCCAGGTCTCCTTGTCGCGCGCCTCGGCCAGCTGCTCCAGCGTGTCGTTGGCGCCCTTCACATAGGCGGCGTGGTGCTTGTCGTGGTGCAGCTCGATGATCTCCGGGCTGATCACGGGGGCGAGTGCGGAGTAGTCGTACGGCAGGTCGGGCAGCGTGTAGACGGGCATGCTCAGGTCCCCTCCGAGCTCTTATTGCAAGTAAGTCGCAACAACAAGTTAACAGCAAAAAGCCCCCGTGCGGATCACACGGGGGCTGTCTGCGGGCGGGGAGCGATCGGGCCCGGGCGTGCCGTCAGCCGCGGGCGGCCCGCGCCCTCTGCCAGGCGTATCCGAGGGCGGCCAGGACCAGGGTCATCGCGCCGGTCGAGTACAGCTGCACGCGGTTGGCCGGGTCACGGGCCATCAGCACGAAGATCGCGGCCATGCCGGCCAGCGCGATCCAGGTCAGCCACGGGAAGGCCCACATGCGCACGACCAGCTTCTCCGGAGCCTCGCGCTCGATCCGGCGGCGCAGCATCAGCTGGGAGACCGCGATGAAGATCCAGACGACCAGGATGACCGCGCCGATCATGTTCAGCAGCCACTTGAAGATGTCGTCCGGGCGCCAGTAGTTGAGCAGCACGCAGACGAAGCCGATGACGCACGAGGTGAGGACCGCGACCCGGGGGACCCCGCCGGACAGCCGGGCCAGCGCCTTGGGGCCCTGACCGCGCTGGACCAGCGAGTAGGCGATGCGCGAGGAGCCGTAGATGTTGGCGTTCATCGCGGACAGCAGGGCCACGAAGACCACGACGTTCATCACCTGGCCCGCGCCGGGGATGCCCAGGTGGTCGAGCGTGGCGACGTACGGGCCCTTGTCGACGACCTCCTTGGAGTCCCACGGGACCAGGGTGACGGCGATGGCCATCGAGCCGATGTAGAACAGGGCGATGCGCCACATCGCCGTGCGGACGGCGGACGCGACACCCCGGACCGGGTCCTGGGACTCGGCCGCCGCGATGGTGACCGTCTCCAGGCCGCCGTAGGCGAACACCGAGGCGAGCAGGCCGACCAGCAGGCCCTCGCTGCCGTGGGGCATGAAGTCGGTCAGGTTGGAGGTGCCGGGCGCGTCCGTGTTCGGCAGGACACCAGCGATGGCCAGCACGCCGAGGATCAGGAAGAGGCCGATGGCGACGACCTTCAGCGTGGCGAACCAGAACTCGAACTCGCCGAAGTTGCTCACGGCGAGCAGGTTCGCCCCGCAGAACACCACCATGAACAGGGCGACCCACATCCACTGCGGGGTGCCGGGGAACCAGCCCTGGGCGATGTTCGCGGCGCCCATGCCCTCCAGGCCGACCGCCGTGCACAGCAGCACCCAGAACGACCAGCCGGCCGTGAAGCCGGCCCAGGGGCCGATCGCCCGCTCGGCGTGCGCCGAGAAGGAGCCGGACGAGGGGTAGGCGGCGGACATCTCGCCGAGCATCCGCATCACCAGCATCACCAGCAGGCCGGAGACCGTGTACGCGATCACGATCGACGGACCGGCGGCGGCGATGCCCGCGCCGGAGCCGACGAACAGCCCGGCGCCGATCACGCCACCGAGGGCGATCATCGACAGATGGCGCTGCTTGAGGCCGTGGGAGAGGGAGGGTCCGTCCTGTTGCTGCGGCGGGGTGTCCGTGGTCGTGCGGCTGGGCATGGGGCGCGGCTCTCCACGAGGCAAGGGGCGGGCAAAAACCCCGCCAGTCTGGGCGGCCCGTCCGCTCACGCGAAGGGACCGCCCAGTATCCGGACACCGTCAGTGCGCAGGGTGATCCTCCGGTTACGCCGCCACGGGGGTGTAGTGCGCGGCATCGCCCTCGATCGACCAGCTCTCCTTGCCCTCGGTGCCGACCGGCACGTCCCCGGCGACGGTCACCCGGTGCAGCCGGCGCGGCAGCCCGTCGTAGTTGTCGATGGCGTAGTGCTGGGTGATCCGGTTGTCGAACAGCACCAGCTCCCCCTCCGTCCACCGGTGGCGCAGGACGTTCTCCGGGCGCGTGACATAGGCCTGGAGCAGTTCCAGCACCTTGCGCGACTCGCCGGCCGACAGGCCCACGATCCGCTGCGCGAAGCCGCCGATGAACAGCCCGCGCTCGCCGGTCAGCCGATGCACGCGGACCACCGGGTGCGCGGTCCGGTACGCGATCGAGGTGAACTGGGCCCGCTGGGCGGCCTTCTCCTCGTCGAGCTCCTCCCGCGGTACGGCGTAGTCGTAGTCGTTGGTGTGCTCGGCCCACAGGCCGTCGGCGAGGCGGCGCAGCGGCTCGGGCAGGTCGCGGTAGGCGGCGGCCGCGTTGGCGATCAGCGTCTCCCCGCCGTACGGCGGGACGGTGAGCGAGCGCAGGCTGGTGATCTGCGGCGGGTTCAGCACGAAGGTGACGTCCGTGTGCCAGTGGTTGGCCCGGCCCCGCTCGCTGTCCACGGGCAGCACGTTCGGGGCGTCCTCGACGGCGCCGACCGTCGGGTGGGCGGTGGTCAGGTCGCCGAAGTGGCGGAGGAAGGCCTGCTGGCCCGCGTCGTCCAGGCCGCCCGCGTCGAACACGAGCGCCTTGTGGACGTTGAGCGCCTCCCGGAGCGCGGCGACCTCCTCCGGGGCGAGCGGCACGGTGAGGTCGACGCCGGTGACACGGGCGCCGATACGGGCGGTGACCTTGGTGATCTGCAGGGACATGACGGGGTCCTTTCAGGCGAGGGCGGGCGCGGGGGTCAGGTACTGGTTGGCGGGGCGGGGCAGGCTGTAGCGCTCCCGCAGAGTGCGGCGCGGGCCGTACTCCGTGCGGAACAGGCCGCGGGCGCGCAGGAGGGGCACCACGTGGTCGACGAAGGCGTGCAGGCCGGAGGGCAGGACGGGCGGCATGACGTTGAAGCCGTCGGCGGCGCCCCGCGTGAACCACGTCTCGATCACATCGGCGATCTGCTCGGGCGTACCGGCGACGGTGAAGTGCCCGCGCCCGCCGCCGAGCCGGCCGATCAGCTGCCGGACGGTCAGGGACTCGCGCCGGGCCAGCTCCACCACGAGCGTGTAGCGGCTCTTCGCTCCCTCGATAGCCGCCTCCGGCGGCAGGTCCGCGGGCAGCGGGGCGTCCAGCTCCAGCGTGCCGGGCGCCAGATGCAGCAGGCTCTCCAGGCGGGCCACCCCGTGGTCGTGCACGATGTGGTCCTCCAGCAGCCGCTCCGCCGCCCGCGCCTCGGCCTCGGTCGAGCCGAGGACGGGGACGATGCCGGGCAGCACCTTCAGCTGCTCGGGATCCCGTCCCGCCCGCGCGGTGCGGGACTTGAGGTCGGCGTAGAAGGACTGCGCGTCGGCGAGGGTCTGCTGGGCGGTGAACACCGCTTCCGCGTACCGGGCGGCGAAGGCCTTGCCGTCCTCGCTGGAGCCCGCCTGCACCAGCAGCGGGTAGCCCTGCGGGGTGCGCGGCACGTTCAGGGCTCCCGCCACGCTGAAGTACGTCCCCTGGTGGCGGGGCGGATGGATCTTGCCGTCGTCGCCCCACACCCCGGCCGCCTTGTCGGCGACGACCGCGTCGTCCTCCCAGCTGTCCCACAGCTTCAGCGCCACGTCCAGGAACTCGGCGGCGCGGGCGTACCGCTCCGCGTGCGCGGGTTCGGCGTCCAGGCCGAAGTTGCGGGCGGCCTCGGCGCCCGCCGTGGTGACGATGTTCCAGCCGGCCCGGCCGCCGCTGACGATGTCCAGGGAGGCCAGCTTGCGGGCCAGGTTGTAGGGCGAGTTGTAGGACGTGGACGCGGTGGCGATCAGGCCGATGTGCTCGGTCGCGGTCGCCAGCGCGGTCAGCAGGGTGAGCGGCTCCAGGGCGCCGGCCGGGCGCTGGGCCAGATTGCTCCACAGCTGGGGGCCGTCGGCGAGGAAGAGCGAGTCGAAGGTGCCGCGCTCGGCGGCCCGGGCGAGCCGCACGTAGTGCCGGACGTCGACGTGCGCGTACGGGTCGCTCTCGGGCAGCCGCCACGAGGCCTCGTGGTGCCCGGTGTTCATCAAGAACGCGTTGAGGTGGAGTTCTCTGCCTGTCACTGGTGATCCTCCGTGACGCCCGGCGCGGCCGGCAGCGGCGCGCAGGGGGAGTGCGGGCGGGAATGGGGGTGGTCGGTCGCGGTGCCGGGACCGGTGCGGCCGCGGTCGGAGGCGAAGGTCCGGCCGGGGGCGAAGGCCCCGTCGGCGGCCACGAGCGCCTCGGCGGCGCCCGAGGCGGCCGGCGGCGCGGGACGCCGGGTGCGCGCCGCCTGGCCGGGCCGGCGACGGGTGCCCCGGGGAGCCGGGCGGGCCGGTCGGGTCACGCGTGGTCCTCCGTGACGCCCAGCGCGGCCAGCAGCCGCTCGCGGTACTCGCCCAGGACCGGCTCGCGGTAGGAGCGCGGATGGGGCTGGTCGATGGTCAGGTCGAGGCCGATGCGGCCCTGGTCGAGGACGAGGACCCGGTCGGCGAGCACGATCGCCTCGTCCACGTCATGGGTGACCAGCAGCACGGACGGGCGGTGGCGCTGCCACAGGTCGCGCAGCAGCGCGTGCATCCTGATCCGGGTCAGCGCGTCCAGCGCCCCGAACGGCTCGTCGGCCAGCAGCAGTTCGGGCTCGCGGACCAGGGAGCGGGCGAGCGCGGCGCGCTGCGCCTCGCCGCCGGACAGCTCGCCCGGCCAGGCCCGCTCGCGGTGGGTCAGTCCCACCTCGGCCAGCGCGGCCCGGGCGCGTGCCGTCGCCTCCTTGCCGTCCAGGCCGAGCAGGACGTTCTCCAGCACCCGCCGCCAGGGCAGCAGCCGGGAGTCCTGGAAGACGACCGACACCCGCTCCGGGGCGGTCAGCTGCCCGCCGCCGGTCACCCCGTGGTCCAGGCCCGCGATCGCCCGCAGCAGCGTCGACTTGCCCGAGCCGCTGTGTCCGAGCAGGGCCGTGAACTGCCCGGCGGGCAGATCGAGATCGATGCCGTCGAGGACCGTACGGCCCGCGAAGGACCGGCTCAGGCCGCGCAGCCGCACGGCCGGCCGGGTCAGTTGCTCAGTGTGCGGCGCCATGACAGCACCCTCCGTTCGACGAGCCGGACCACGCTGTCGGAGACCAGGCCGAAGACGCCGTAGATGAGCAGGCCGACCAGGATGACGTCGCTCTGGCCGTAGTTCTGCGCCTGGAACATCAGATAGCCGAGGCCGGACGTGGCGTTGATCTGCTCCAGCACCACCAGACCCAGCCAGGAACCGGTGACGCCGAGCCGCAGGCCCACGAAGAAGCCCGGCAGCGCGCCGGGGATCACCACCTGGCGGACGAAGGCGATCCGTGACAGGCCCTGCACCTCGGCGAGTTCGACGAAGCGGCTGTCGATGCCGGACAGCGCGGCGTGGGTGTTCAGATAGATCGGGACGTAGACGACGATCGCGATGATGGCGACCTTGAAGGTCTCGCCGATGCCCAGCCAGAGGATGAACAGCGGGATCAGGCCGAGGGTCGGGATCGCCCGGTTGAGCTGCACCGTCCCGTCGATCAGCGCCTCCCCGGCCCGGCTGAGCCCGGCGGCGAGCGCGAGCAGCACCCCGGCCGTCAGGCCGATCGCGAAGCCGGAGCCGGCCCGCTTCAGGGAGGTCAGGACGTCCGTGGGCAGGGTGCCGTCGGTCCACAGACGCCCGGCGGTGCGCAGCACCGTCCAGGGTGCGGGGATCGCGCCGGGGTCGAGGGCTCCGGCGGCCGAGGCGGCCGTCCACAGCACGAGCACGGTCAGCGGGCCGATGAGCCGGGCGGCGGGCAGCCGGCGGCCGGGCGAGAGGCGGCGGCGCCTGCGGACCTGGGGGAGCGCCCCGGCCTCCGGCGCGGCGACGGCGCTCGTCGTGAGGGTGGTCATGTGCGGTACTCCTCGGGTACGGCCTGGGCGGCGATCGGCTCGAAGCGATGGTCGAAGAGGGAGGAGACGTCGAACCTCTTCACGAAGCCGCCCTCGGCGAGCAGGTCGGCGGTCTCCTGCTCCCACCGGATCGCCTCGCCCCAGCTCGGCGGGAACAACGGCTTGTTGGCGAGCGCGGTGATGGACCTCGCCTGCTCCAGGCTCAGGTTCTGCGTCCGGACGTAGAACTCCTCGTTCCAGACGTCCGGGTGCTCGTACGCCCAGACCTGGCCCTTGGCCCAGTGCGGGATGTAGGCGGCGATCGCGGCGGCCTTGGCCGGGTCGTTCAGCACGGACTGCGGCGCCCACAGCAGGTTGAGCAGGTCGACGACGTCGGTGGCGATGGTGCGGGCGCCCTTGGCCGCGTACTGCTTGAGATAGGCGGGCGCCTGGCTGATGCCGAGCGGGGCGATGTCGACCTGCCCGGACTGCAGCGCGGTCAGGAACTGGTTGCTGGTCAGCGGCACCAGCTTCACGTCGTCGTAGGACAGGCCCGCCTTCTTCAGCGCCCGCAGCAGGACAACGCCCTGGGCCTGGCCCTGGGAGAAGGCGAGCTGTCTGCCCTTGAAGTCCGCCACCGTGCGGATGTCGCTGCCGGGCTTGGTGGCGAAGAGGTAGTTCGGCTTGCGGGTGACGTCGATCGCCACGATCTTCGCGGCGAACCCCTGGTAGTGGGCCTGGATCGGCGGGATGCCCGCGTTGTTGGCGAGGTCGAGGGACTTGGCGCGGAAGGCGTTGATGACATCGGGGCCCGCACCGATGTTCAGCCAGCCGGAGACGGTGAACGGCAGCGCCGGCAGCTTCGCCAGCTTGAACTGCAGCTGCTGCTGGCCCAGATAGGAGGCGATCTTCAGGCTGGTCCCGGCCGGGACCCGGTGGGCGAGTGGCCGGGTGGCGGCCCCCGCGGTGTCGGCGGCGGCTCGGCCGTTCGCGCAGCCGCTGAGGCCGGTCACGGCGGCGGACGCGCCCAGCACGGAGGTGAGAAAGGCACGACGGTGCACGGGAGGACTCCCAGAACGAAAAGACGGAAAGAGAAATCCGGGAAACCGGACGGCGGGCCCCGGAAGAAGGCCGGGGAAGTAGGCCCCGGGAAGGAAAACTCACACAGCGGGAAACACGCGCTTCATGCGCGGCAATATGTCAGCAACAGACGGTGCGACAGCTGGTGAGAGGGCTCATGACCAGGATGTTCCCGGCCATGAGTGAGCCCTGTCAACATTCGGAGTTTCTGAATTAAATAACCTCAGGCCAGGCACCCAAAGGGTCCCGGAACAACGCGTCCAGCACCACCGATCCGCCCGCCACCGCCAGCACGGAATCCGCCGGGAAACTCGTCGGGAGGATCTGCGTCGTACGTTCCTTGCCGGCCGCCTCCCGCAGCGCGGCGAGGCAGTCCTCGAAGTGGACGACACCCACCTCGGTCACCACCACCGTCTCCGGGTTCAGCACGTCCAGCAGCAGCGCGGCCGCCCGCCCGGTGGCCCGCGCCCGCTCCACCAGCAGCCGCCGGGCCACCGCGTCCCCGCCCGCCGCCGCGGCCACCACATGCATCGGGTTCGTCGAGCCGGTCACCCCGGCCGCCCGCGCCCGCCGGCACAGCGTCCGCTCGCTCAACTCGGCCTGCAGGCAGCCGGTACGGCCGCATCCGCACGGCTCGCCGCCGCCCGGCACCGGCAGATGCGCGATCGCCCCGGCCGCCGAGCGCGGACCGTGCAGCACCTCGTCGTGGGAGGCGAACGCCGCGTCGACCACGTTGCCCACGAACAGATGCAGCACGCTGCCGGCGCCCCGGGCCCGCCCGAACAGCCGCTCGCCGTTCACCAACGCCCGGGCGTGGGAGTCCACATGGACCGGCAGGCCCGTCCGGGCGCCGAGCAGCTCCCGCACCGCGACCTCCCGCCAGCCCAGCAGCTCGTGCTCGACGACGGTGCCCGTCTCCCGGTCCACCCAGCCGCCGACCGCCACCCCCACCCCCAGCGGACGCCGCCCCGGCACGGCCGCGCACAGCGCCGCGAGCCCCTCGGCGGCCCGCGCCAGCACCCGGCGCGGATCGGTCCCCTCGTGCTTCAGCTCCCGCCGCACCACCACCCGCCCGCGCAGATCCAGCAGCGCCACCGTCGTGTACGGCACGGCGATGTGCACCCCTGCCACCACGTGCCCGGTGTCCAGGTCGACCGGCAGATGAGGGCGCCCGACCCCGCCGGAGCGCCGGGGCACGGCCGCCTCCCGGACCAGGCCCGCCCCGGCCAGCCGGGCGCAGTGGTCCGTCACCGACGCGGGGGACAGCCCGGTCAGCCGGGCGATGGTGCTGCGCGCGACCGGCCCGTGCTCCAGCACGGACCGCAGGACGACGCTGGCGCTCGTGCGGCGCCGGTCGCGGTCGGCGACCCGGGGAACCGGGGAGGTGGACAGGGCGGAGGGAGGTGCCGCGGTACGGGGCATGGCGATGCGCTTCCTCGGGGGAGGGGGCCGTCGGGTGTCCTCGTCAGGAGGCGCGCCGGAGCCGCCGCTCCCGCCGCCTCACACCGCGCGGTGACACATGGCCGCGCCCACGCGCCGCAGGTCGACATGGCGACGCGACGAGAAGTACCGGGCCTGGGCAACCATGGCTGGAAGGGTAGGCCCTGACCGCGCGATCGGGCCAGGGCACCCGAAGGCGTTTGGCGGGATCCCACAGGACCGCCCGGCCGGGTCTGGGTGAGGAAGACGTCACGGCCTGCGTGACCGGTGTCACGTCAGCAGCCATGGCGTCACCGCGTGTTGTCCGAAGCCCACCAAGAGGCCGTCCCGGCCTTTGTCGAGCGCTGATGGTGATCGGCTCGAGCGCGCTGGGATAGCGTCACGGTGTCCCACGCCGCCCCGACCTCCGCGGAGTCCACATGAGCACCGCTGCCGCCACTCCCGCCCGTCCCGGGCAGGTCCTCGCCGACCTGCTGCCGGCCTCCCGCGTCCGCGACGCGGCCCTCGTGCTCGGCGGCGCCGCGCTCACCGGCCTCGCGGCCCAGATCTCCCTCCCGGTGCCCGGCTCCCCGGTCCCGGTCACCGGCCAGACCTTCGCCGCCCTGCTCGTCGGCACCTCCCTCGGCGCCGGCCGCGGCTTCCTCGCGCTCGCGCTGTACGCGCTGGCCGGCATGGCGGGCGTTCCGTGGTTCGCCCAGGGCGCGTCGGGTGCGAGCATGCCGTCCTTCGGGTACGTCCTCGGCATGCTGCTCGCCTCCACCGTGGTCGGCGCGCTGGCCCGCCGCGGTGCCGACCGGGGCGTGTGGCGCACGGCCGGCACGATGCTGCTGGGCGAGGCGGTCATCTACGCCGTCGGCGTGCCCTACCTGGCCCTGGCCGCCCACCTGTCCCTGTCCCAGGCGATCGCGGCGGGTCTCACTCCGTTCCTGCTCGGCGACGCCCTGAAGGCGGCCCTGGCGATGGGCGTCCTGCCCACGGCCTGGAAGTTCGCCAACCGGGACTGACCGCCGCGCCGATCAGTTGCGCAAGAGGCTCGCCGGGTCGTACGTCGACCGCAGCTCGGCGAGCCTCTTCGTCGTCCCGGCGTCGTGCAGGCCCTGTGTGCGGTCGCCGGCGCCGAAGGCGAAGCTCGCCGAGCGGCCGAGGGTGTGCGGTGCGAGCAGAGCGAAGGCCGGGTCGAGCACCGCGCGGGCGGCCTGACGCTCGCCGACGGACAACAGCCGTACCAGGAAGCGCCCTTCGCGCCACGGGACGGCGTTCGGCGCGGGCGTGGCGAGCGCGCCGCCGAGCTGGTTGATCTGCACGACACACATGGGTCCTCCGGCGTCCGGACCGGTACGCGCCAGCACCTCCGCGGCCGCGGCGACGTCCAGCTCGCGCAGCACCGCGCTGTCCCCGTAGTAGGCGTGCGGAAAATCCGGGTCGCTGTGGATGGTGTGACTGTCGGCGTACGGCATCACGCGCAGCGAGTCGGACAGCGCCGGCCCGATCTCCCGCAGCGGCGCGACGAGCCGTTCGCCGTCCTCCCCGGTGTAGGCCACCCGCACCGACACCACGTACCGCCCCCGCAACCGCGGCGGCAGCGCGGGCAGATCCGGATACGGTACGGCGGCGAAGGACGAGGTCAGCGTGGGCGGCACGGTCCGCGTCCACGCCTCGTACGCGCGCAGTGCCGCCGCCGGGTCCACCTGGCGCCCGTCGAAGGCGAGCGCGCCGCCGTACAGGGTGCGCACGGGCACGAGGCCGATCTCCAGCCCGGTGACGACGCCCAGGCCGTGCCCGCCGCCGAGCAGACCCCAGTACAGCTCGTCCCCGGGCGTGACATGGCGCAGGGCGCCGTCGCCGGTGACGACGTCGAGGGAGCGCACGTGGTCGGCGGCGTATCCGAACTGCCGGGCCAGGATGCCCAGTCCGCCGCCCAGGACGTACCCGACGACACCGACGGACGGTGCCGAGCCGTTGAGCGGCGCCAGCCCGTACGGGGCGGCGGCCGCCACGACCTGCCCCCACCGCACCCCCGCCTGCACCCGCACGCTGCGGGCCGCCGTGTCGACCTCCACCCGGTCCATGCGCGAGGTGGTGACGAGCACCCCGCCCTCCACGGCGCCGGGCAGCCCGTGTCCGGTGGCCTGCGCCCGCACGGGAAGATCCCGGGCGGCGGCATGCCGAACGGCCGCGACCACGTCGTCGGCGCTCGAGGCGGCGACGATCAGGTCCGGCCGTTGGGTGAATCCGGTCTGGAACCCGGCGACCTCCGCGTCATAGGCGGGGTCGCCGGGCCCGAGGAAGGGCAGCTGCGCCGGATCGGCGCCGAGGTCCGTGAAGTCCATACGGCCGATGCTGGCCGCATAACCTGACAGCTGCCGTCAGATTATCCGCGCGTGTCGGAGGAGACCGGCTCGGCCGCCCCGGACGTGGCCTGCGCGGCCACGGCGGCCCGCCGGTCGCCCGCCACCTTCTGCTTGACGAAGGCGATGACGAGGACTACCGCCGCGACGCCCAGCGACAGCAGCACGGTCTCGCGACCGTCGTGCTCGGTGTCGGTGAGCATGTAGCCCAGCACGAAGACGATCAGCGCGGCCGACGCCCAGGTCAGATACGGGTACAGCCACATCTTCACGACGAGCTTCTCCGGCGCCTCCGCCTGGATGATCTTCCGCATGCGCAGCTGCGAGAAGCAGATGGCGAGCCACACGAACAGCGCGACCGCACCGGAGGAGTTCAGCAGGAAGAGGAAGACGGTGTCCGGGAACTTGTAGTTGAAGAACACCGCGACGAAGCCGAACGCCACCGACACCAGGATCGCCGTCTGCGGCACGCCCCGCGGGGTGGTCCGGGCGAAGCCCTTCGGGGCGTCGCCGCGCCGACCGAGCGAGAAGGCCATGCGGGAGGCGGTGTACAGGCCGGAGTTGAGACAGGACAGCACCGAGGTCAGCACGATGAAGTTCATGATCTGACCGGCGTGCGCGATGCCGAGCGAGTCCAGCGCGGCGACGTACGAGCCCTTCTCGGCGATCGCCTTGCTGTCCCAGGGCAGCAGACAGACGACGACGAGGATCGACCCGAGGTAGAAGACGCCGATGCGCCAGATGATGCTGTTCGTCGACTTGGTGACGGCCCGCTGCGGGTCCTCCGACTCACCGGCCGCGAGGGTGGCGATCTCGCTGCCCATGAAGGAGAAGACGACGAGCAGCACACCGGTGAGGATCGCGCCGGGCCCGTTGGGCAGGAAGCCGCCGTGCGCGGTCAGGTTGGACAGGCCCGCCTGGTCGCTGTGCGCGCCGGGCAGCACACCGAAGACGGCGAGTCCGCCGATCACGATGAACGCGCCGATCGCGACGACCTTGATGCCGGCGAACCAGAACTCGAACTCGCCGTAGGAGCCGACGGAGACGAGGTTGGTGGCGGTGAGCACCACCATCACGATCAGGGCCCAGCCCCACTGGGGCACGGCCGGGATCCAGCCTTCGAGGATCTTGGCACCGGCGGTCGCCTCGACCGCGAGCACCACGACCCAGAAGAACCAGTAGAGCCAGCCGATGGAGAACCCGGCCCAGGGGCCGAGCGCGCGGTCGGCGTGGGCCGAGAACGACCCGGAGGTCGGATTGGCGGCCGACATCTCACCCAGCATGCGCATCACCAGCACCACGAGCGTGCCGACGAGCGCGTAGGAGAGGAGGATGCCGGGTCCGGCGGTGGCGATACCGGTGCTGGAGCCCACGAAGAGCCCGGCGCCGATGACACCGCCGATGGCGATCATCGAAAGATGACGGTTCTTGAGTCCTGCCTGGAGCCCCGATCCGGGATCGCCGGGGGCACCGGGGCTTTTCTGGCCGTGTCCGGCCTGCGTCATGGACGGCTGCGAGGTCATTGGGACGGAATTCCTTTGCGCCGCGTGATCTTGTTGTGATCCATCTCCCGTACGGAGCGGTGTACGAGTCGGACCAGTGAATCCGAGGTGACGGAATTCGGGAACCTTTGAATCCGGATTGTTACTTGAGGTTTTCCTGAGGTTCTGTAGTCTCGTCCCTACGCTCGGTGCACCCCCTCCCGGGCCTCCACCCCGCCCTGCTGCCCGCGCCCGCGCATGTCACACTCGTCCCATGCGCGTGTATCTCGGCTCGGACCATGCCGGCTTCGAACTCAAGAACCACCTCGTCGAATGGCTGAAGGCGGCGGGTCACGACCCCGTCGACTGCGGCCCGCACATCTACGACGCCCAGGACGACTACCCGCCCTTCTGCCTGCGCGCCGCCGAGCGCACCGCGGCGGACACCGGCTCCCTCGGCATCGTGATCGGCGGCTCCGGCAACGGCGAGCAGATCGCCGCGAACAAGGTCGAGGGCGTGCGTGCGGCCCTCGCCTGGAGCGAGGAGACGGCGGCGCTCGGCCGTCAGCACAACGACGCCAACGTCGTCGCGGTCGGCGCCCGCATGCACACGCAGGAAGAGGCGACGAAGTTCGTCGAGATCTTCCTGAACACCCCGTTCTCCGGCGACGAGCGCCACATCCGCCGCATCGGCATGCTGTCGTCCTACGAGACGACGGGCGACCTGCCGCCGATCCCGGCCCACCACCCGCAGCAGTAGCCGGGCCGAGGGGCCCCGCCCCGGACCCACGGGGTCCTGGGCGGAGCCCCGGGACGGTCACGAGAGGAGACGGCAGCCGTGCCAGAGGGGCACACGATCCACCGGCTGGCGCAGGACTACGCCGCCCGCTTCCTGGGCACGGCGCCCCGCGTCACCAGCCCCCAGGGCAAGTTCTCCGACGCCGCCGACCTCCTCACCGGCTCCGTCCTCACCGCCACCGAGGCCCACGGCAAGCACCTCTTCCTGCGCTTCCGCGACAGCGACCACGTGCACATCCACCTCGGCCTCTTCGGCAAGGTGACCTTCGGTGACGCCCCCGCGCCCCCGCCCACCGACACCGTCCGCCTGCGCCTGACGAACGACACCGCGTACGTCGACCTGCGCGGCCCCACCACCTGCGCCCTGATCACGGACACCGAGAAACAGGCCATACACGCCCGCCTCGGCCCCGACCCGCTGCGCGACGACGCCGACCCGGACGCTGCGTACCGGAAGATCTCCCGCAGCCGCACCACCGTCGCCGCGCTGCTCATGGACCAGAAGGTCATCGCGGGCGTCGGCAACGTCTACCGCGCCGAGGTCCTGTTCCGGCACGGCATCGACCCGTACCGTCCGGGCCGGGACATCACCCCCGCCCAGTGGCAGGCGATCTGGGCCGACCTCGTCGCGCTGATGCGCGAGGGCGTCCGCCACAACCGCATCGACACGGTCCGCCCCGAGCACACCCCGGAGGCGATGGGCCGCCCGCCCCGCGTGGACGACCACGGCGGAGAGGTCTACGTCTACCGCCGCGCGCCGCAGCCCTGCCACCTCTGCGGCACGCAGATCCGCACCGCCGACCTCGCCGCCCGCAACCTCTTCTGGTGCCCCACCTGCCAAAAGCCCTGAGGCGCCCTGGGTGTGCTGTCCTAGAACCCGTGCGGCAGCCACGGCGCCACCGCCGACCCGAACGCCACCGACGCCTCCGTCAGCGCCCCGCCCCGCAGCTCCCGCACCCGGCCGGCCGCCGCCAGCGCCGTGAGCGGCACGCCCCCGAGGTACGCCGCTCCCAGCTCCCGCACCGACAGGGCGAGGTCGGCCGGGTCCGTGGTCCGCTCGCAGGACGCGCCCTTGGCGTCCCCGCTCAGCCGCCAACGCCCCGCGTTCCAGGGGCAGAAGCCGTCCGACACCTCCAGCACGACGTCGACCGGCGCCTGATAGGTCCGAGCGGCCAGCGCCGCCCCGACGTCCACCAGCCGCACGTAGTACTGGTCCCGCTTGCTCAGCAGACAGCGCCGGATGTCCGACACCTGGTACAGCCACGCCTCGTCCACCGGCCGCCCCCGCACCACCAGCGTCGACGTCAGGTCGATGTCGTACAGGAACCGCCACAGCGCGGCCTGCGCCGCCGGATCCAGTCCGTACAGCTCCTTCAGGATCACCGTGCCGTCGTGCCCGCTCGGCCCCCAGCCCAGCTTGACCCGGTAGCGTGCGAACCCCACGACCTCACCGCCGCGTTCGGCGAGCACGCACTGCAGCGGTGACGCCCCGTCCCGCCCGCTCTCCGGGTCCAGCAGTCCGACCCGCTCCCAGGCCGGCCGGTGCCGCGCCAGCATCCCGGGCCGTTCGGGCACCAGCCGGGCGTACACCGCCTCGCACTCGCGCACCACGTCACCCGGCTCGGCGTACCGCAGCCGCACGTCGTCCGTGCCGTCCGGCACGGACAGCGACACCCGAGCGGTGTCGATATCGGCGGCCAGCTGGTAGCTCGCGGCGCCGTACCCGAACCGGCCGTAGATCCCGGGCTCGGACGCGGTGAGCACCGCCAGCGGCTCCCCCCACTGCCGTACGTCGTCCAGCTGCCGCCGCATCATCGACGTCAATACCCCGCGCCGCCGGTGCGTGGCGGCCACGCCGACCGCCGTGACGCCGGCCGCGGGCACCGCGGTACCGCCCGGCACGGTCAGCCGGAAGGAGAACGCCCCCGCCGTCCCCACCACCGCGTCCCCGTCCCAGGCGCCGAGGAAGCGGTCGTACTCGGTGAGCTCGTGCCACAGCGCCCGCTCCTCGTCCGGCTCCGGCACCCCGCCGAAGGCGCGCAGCAGGGTGTCGTACCACTGCTCCCACTCGTCAGGGCGCAGCACCCGCAGCTCGCTCGCGGGGCCCGTCGTCTCGCTCGCCACAGTCACCATGAATCATGCCTATCAGGGCCACAGCAGGACCAGCGAGGGAATTTCTCCCTCTGCGTCACACGCGCCGCCCGTGTGCCGTTCACTGAGAACCCCCTGAGAAAAGGGGCCTCGGACGGGGGACAAGCGGGACCTCCCGTGCCAAGCGCCCGGCCCGATGGATAGGGTCCCCAACCAATGGCAGTACGACGACAGCGGCGCACGGCGGCCGAGACGTTCACGGCCCGGTGGAAGATGCAGTGGCACCGGGTCCGTGTCGGCGTGCGCCGGGCCGCCGTCGACTACTTCCGCGGGGACGGCTCGGACTGGGTCGCGCTGGCCGGCCTCTTCCTCACCATCCCGCTCATCGCCGCACTCACCCTCGCCAACTCCGTCTGGTTCTCCCCGGCCGCGCTGGTCCTGCCGATCGTCGTGGGCGGCCTGCTGCTGCGCCCGGCGAGCCTGCTCGGCCTGTACGCGGCCGCGGCCACCGCCCTGATCGTGGAGTCCGTGTGGCTCGGCCCGTACACCGAGGGCCCGAGCCGGGTCACCCCCGGTGTGGTGCTGGTGGTCGCCGCGTGCGGGTTCGTCGGGCTGCTGATCGCCCAGTTCCGCAGCCGGGTCGGCGTGCCCTGGCGGCGCGGCGGCACCATGCTGTTCGACCTGCGCGAACGCATCCGGGTGCAGAGCAAACTGCCCTCCCTGCCGCGCGGCTGGCACCAGGAGATGGCGCTGCGCCCGGCCGGCGGCCAGTCCTTCTCCGGTGACTTCGTGGTCGCGGCACGCACCAACGGCGGCCGCACCCTGGAAGTCGTCCTCACCGACGTCTCCGGCAAGGGCATGGACGCCGGCTCGCGCGCCCTGCTGCTGTCGGGCGCGTTCGGCGGGCTGCTGGGCTCCCTGCCCCCGCACGCCTTCCTCCCGGCCGCCAACGGCTATCTGCTGCGCCAGGACTGGGACGAGGGCTTCGCCACCTCCATCCACCTCGTCCTCGACCTGGACTCCGGCGACTACGAGCTGTACTCCGCGGGCCACCCGCCGGGCCTCCAGCTCAGCGCGGGCAGCGGCCGCTGGGAGGAGAAGGCCGCCGAGGGCCCGCTGCTGGGCGTGTACGACGGCGCCCAGTTCGACCCGGTGAAGGGCTCGCTGCGCCCCGGCGACGTGCTGATGCTGTTCACCGACGGCCTGGTGGAGACCTCCGACCGGGACATCGTCGAGGGCATCGACCGGCTCACCGGCGAGGCCGACCGCTATGTCGCCGCCGGCTTCCAGGGCGCCGCCTGGCATCTGATCGAGGCGGTCGCCAAGGACGTCAACGACGACCGGGCCCTGCTGCTGATCTGCCGCGAGGGCCCGACGGCGTCGTCGATGCCCGCTGCGCCCTGACGTCACCCACCGCACCGGAGGATTCGTTGCTGACCCTGCCGGAAGTCGAAGCCCTCGCCCGCGCCGCCCACGCCGGTCAGCGAGACAAGGCGGGCCGGCCCTACGCCGAGCACCTGCACGCCGTCGCCGAGGGCGTGCGGGCGCGTGGCGGTGACCCGGAGCAGATCGCGGCGGCCTGGCTGCACGACGCCGTCGAGGACGACGCGCTCTCCGCACGGTGGCTGGCCGGCGCCGCGCTGAGCGACCGTACGAAGGACATCGTGCGCGCCCTGACCAAACGGCCGGGGGAGTCCCCGCAGGAGTACGCCGGGCGCATCCTCGCCACCGACGGCGCGCTGCTGGTGAAGGAGGCGGACCTGGCGCACAACGCCGACCCGGCCCGCCTCGCCGTCCTGGACCCGGCGACCCGCACCCGCCTGAGGGAGAAGTACGCCCGCATGCGCGCCCTGCTCGGACTGCAGAAGCCGGCCTAGGCGTTCACGCTGCCCGGACTGCCGGACCCGGCCTGGACGTTCACTGCGTTCGGGCTGCCGTGGCCGGCCTGGGCGTGCACCGGCTCGCGCGCTGCCTGCGCCTGCTCGCGCGCCCGGGCCTCGGCGGCGGGGTCCGGCCGGAACGCCCACGCCATCCTCGGCTCGGTCACGCACCGCAGGGCCCGCCGCACCGGCGGGGTGCACAGCAGGGTGACGGCGGCGGCCGCGAGGACGGTCACCGCGACCGCGCCGAGCGGGCTGTGCACCCAGGGCGCGTCGAACCAGCCGCGGTACTCGGCGAACTTCACCAGGAAGCCGTGCAGCAGATAGCCGGTGATGGTGCCCGCGCCGAGGGCCGTGCACCACAGCCGGCGGCCCGGCACCCAGGCGAAGAAGCAGGCCGTCAGCACCAGCGCGCAGCCGATCGACGCCAGCGTCATCACCGGCCCGCACCACCAGGGGGCCCCGAGGTCCTGCGCGGCCGACTGGCGGTAGAACCAGCCGCCGTTCATCCGCGGCACCGACCACCAGGCGACGGCGAACGCCGCCGCGCCGACCGGCACCGCCGCGATCCGCACCGAGCGGCGGCGCACCGCGAGGAAGTGCTCGGGCCTCAGACACAGGCCGAGCACGAAGTACGGCAGGAACTGCAGAACGCGCTGGAGGTCGAAGTCCGTGCCTATGCTGGGGCTGACGCTCGCCAGCATGGCGACGGCGACGGCCGCCGGCAGCGGACTGCGCAGCACCTTCCACAGGGGCGTGGTGAGCCGCCAGATGAACAGGGCGGCGAGGAACCACATCAGATAGCTGGGGTCCAGCAGGCTGATCTCGGGGTCCGGGCGGTCCGCGACGTCCTTGAACAGCTCGTACGCGGTCTCGAAGACGACATACGGCACGAGGACACCGGTGACCAGCCGGCGCAGCCGGTCCGGGCGCAGATCGAAACTCCGCGAGAAGTAGCCGGAGATGACGACGAACGCCGGCATGTGGAACGTGTACACGACCCGGTACGCGCTCTCCACCGCGCGGCTGTCGTCCATCATCTGCGCCCAGGTGTGCCCGATCGCGACGAGCACGATGGCCAGGTATTTGGCGTTGTCGAAGAAGGCGTCGCGCTGCTTGACCATTCGAGGCACCCTAACCGGCTTGCAGCGTCACACCAACAGCCAGAAATGTCCTGGATAATTACTCTCAAACTGCCCCATATGGGCAGGCTGCGCACGGCTGTTCGCCCACTCGCCGGTCCGGCCGACGGTGTGTCACGCACCGCACCGGACCGTGCGGTTGGTGGCACGATGGTTCCCGACGGGGGTCTACGGGGTAGCACCCCCGGGCCGGGAGAGCGGACCGACCGAGGGTGTGATCTGTTGTGGCCATTTCACTGTCTGTGGTGCTGCTGTTGGCGGTGATCCTGGTGGTGCTGATCCGCGGAGGCTCGATCAAGGCCGGGCCCGCCATCGTCGCCATCCTCTTCGGGTTCTTCCTGGCCTCCACCGGGATGGCCCCCTCGATCAACCGCTTCCTGAACTCGATAGCGGAAACGATCAACTCGATCAGCTTCTGAGGGGCCGGTGCGCAAGCCCGGGAAACCGTCTTGGCGTCGAGATACTTCCTGGGCAGCCTGACCGGATGACCGACACCGCCACCGGCTTCCCGGACATCCCCCCGACCACCCTCGCCGGCCTCGTCGGACGGGAACAGGTCATGGACATCGGCGTACGGCCCCTGTGGGACCCGATGCCGCGCCTGGCCGGTCCGGCGTTCACCGTGCGGTGCCGACCCGGCGACAACCTCATGCTGCACGCCGCGATCCACCGCGCCGCGCCCGGCTCGGTCGTCGTCGTCGAGTCCGGCGACGTCGACCACGCCCCGGCCGGCGGCAACGTCTGCGCGGTCGCCCGGCGCCGGGGCATCGCCGGCTTCGTCCTCGACGGCGTCATCCGCGACGTCGCCGAGGCGCGGCAGCTGGGCTTCCCCGTCTTCGCCCGCGGCGTCATCCCCATCCCCGGCACCAAGTAGGCCGTCGAGCCGCTGAACGTGCCGGTGCGCTGCGGCGGTGTCGAGGTGCACCCCGGTGACATCGTGGTCGCCGACGAGGAGGGCGTCGTGGTCGTCCCCGGCGCGCGCCGGGAGGAGGTGCTACGGGCCGCCCGGGCCCGGCCGGCCGAGGAGGCCGCCCAGTCCCTCGACGCCTGGCAGGAGGGTCAGCGCACCCGCATCGACGAGATCCTCGCCCAGCACGGCTACGCGGACTGACCTGCGCGGACGACGCAGGCCCAGGGAGCGGAAAACCCCGCCTCACCTGGGCCTGCGTCGTAACAAGAGCGGGCGACGGGAATCGAACCCGCGTAGCCAGTTTGGAAGACTGGGGCTCTACCATTGAGCTACGCCCGCACACGCGCGCCGCAGACCGGTCGGGCCGCGGCACTGCAAGGCATCGTAGCGGGTCGGCCCCCCTCGTCGCACACCCCCCGCGGCGCGTGCGGCCTCCCGGCGCGGCGCCGCGCTCCCGGCGCCCGCGCACGCCCCCCTCATTGCGGCGGCCGTACCGCCTGCGGGCATGTACCCTACGTGTCGCACCAGACGGGGTGTGGCGCAGCTTGGTAGCGCGTCCGCTTTGGGAGCGGAAGGCCGTGGGTTCAAATCCCGCCACCCCGACCACCAGCAGGACCCCGGGACGATCATCCGTTCCGATCGGCCGCCCGGGAATCTGCCGATCACCCGGGGGACGACGCGGGTGATCGCCTTTTGGGCCGTTCAGCGGCTGCGGTTACTATGCAAGCTGGTCGCCCGTGTGTCTCACACTGCAGTCCTCCGGGCGGCGAAATCCGCCGGAGCCGTTCTGGCCCCGGCAGAAACCGAGAAGTCAGCCACAAGGAGACCGAACCGTGAAGAGCGCCGTGGAGACCCTGAACCCGACTCGGGTTCGGCTCACTGTCGAGGTGCCCTTCGAGGAGCTCAAGGACAGCCTCGACGCGGCGTACAAGAAGATCAACCAGCAGGTCACGGTGAAGGGCTTCCGTAAGGGCAAGATCCCGGCCCGGGTCATCGACCAGCGGTTCGGTCGCGGCGCCGTGCTGGAGGAAGCCGTCAACGACGCGCTTCCCAAGTTCTACACGGAGGCGGTCAACGAGGCCGAGCTCTCCGTGCTGGGCCAGCCGGAGGTCGACATCACGGAGCTGAAGGACGGCGAGACGCTGAACTTCACCGCCGAGGTCGACATCCGTCCCGCCCTGGAGCTCCCCGAGGACTTCTCGTCCATCGAGGTCGAGGTCGACGCCGTCGAGGTGACCGACGAGGACGTCGAGAAGTCCGTGGAGCAGCTGCGTGAGCGCTTCGCCTCCACCACCCCGGTGGAGCGCGCCGCCGAGGACGGCGACGTCGTGACCGTCGACCTGGAGGCCAAGGTCGAGGGCGAGGTCCTCGAGGACGGCGTCGCGAACGGCGTGTCCTACACCATCGGCTCCGGCGAGCTGCTCGACGGCATCGACGACGCCGTCAAGGGCCTGTCCGCGGGCGAGGAGGCCACCTTCACCTCCGAGCTGAAGGGCGGCTCCGCGGCCGGCAAGGAGGCCGAGGTCACCGTCAAGGTCACCCAGGTCGCCAAGCGCGAACTGCCCGAGCTGGACGACGACTTCGCGCAGCTCGCCTCCGAGTTCGACACCCTGGAGGAGCTGAAGGCGGACAGCCGCAAGCGCCTCGCCGACATGAAGCAGTTCGACCAGGCCACGCAGGCCCAGGAGCGCGTCCTGGACAAGCTGCTGGAGCTCGTCGAGGTGCCGGTCCCCGAGAAGCTCCTCGAGGACGAGGTCAACACCCGTAAGCACAACCTCGAGCACCACCAGCTCGGCCAGATGGGCCTGAACCTCGACAAGTACCTGGAGATCCAGGGCAAGACCGCCGAGGAGTTCGAGACCGAGACCCGCGAGGCCGCGGTCAAGGGCATCAAGACCCAGTTCGTGCTGGACGAGCTCGTCAAGCGGGAGAAGCTCAACGTCAACCAGGAGGAGCTCACCGAGCACCTCATGCGCCGCGCCGCCTCCTCCGGCATGTCGCCCGACCAGTTCGCCCAGGCCGTCGTCGAGGGCGGCCAGGTTCCGCTGCTGGTCGGCGAGGTCGCCCGCGGCAAGGCCCTGGCCCTGGTCGTCGAGGCCGCCACGGTGAAGGACACCAACGGCGAGGTCATCGACCTGGACGACGAGGAGGACGAGGCCACGGAGGCCGAGACCACCGAGTCCGCCGCCGAGTCCGCCGCCGAGGAGAAGACCGAGGGCTGATCAGCCCCGCGCCACCTCTGACGCACGTAGAACGGGCCCCTGGGGACTTTCCCAGGGGCCCGTTCCGCATCCCGGGCACGGTGGCCACGCCAAGGCGCGCGGGGAGCCGCGCGGCCGGCCGCACACCACCCGCGGCCCGGCGACGACCCCAGCCGGCCACCACGAATCCGGACCCGGTGATCAGCGGAGCGCTACGCCCCCGGCGAACACCCCCATTCCCGGGATTCCCCGAAGGGACCCGCGCGTTAGGGTCCATGAATACGAGGGCAGTGGAGTCCCCGAACGGCTCCAAGCCCCGCAGGGAAACGTGAGACGGCCCGGCGCCGTCGTAAGACGAGCAGGTGGATACGTGACGAATCTGATGCCCTCAGCCGCCGGCGAGCCTTCCATCGGTGGTGGCCTCGGCGACCAGGTCTACAACCGGCTGCTCAACGAGCGGATCATCTTCCTCGGCCAGCCGGTCGACGACGACATCGCGAACAAGATCACCGCACAGCTGCTGCTCCTTGCCGCCGACCCGGACAAGGACATCTACCTGTACATCAACAGCCCCGGCGGTTCGATCACGGCCGGCATGGCGATCTACGACACCATGCAGTTCATCAAGAACGACGTGGTGACCATCGCCATGGGCCTCGCGGCCTCGATGGGCCAGTTCCTGCTCAGCGCCGGTACGCCCGGCAAGCGCTTCGCGCTGCCGAACGCCGAGATCCTGATCCACCAGCCCTCGGCGGGCCTGGCCGGCTCCGCCTCGGACATCAAGATCCACGCCGAGCGGCTGCTGCACACCAAGAAGCGGATGGCCGAGCTCACCTCGCTGCACACCGGCCAGTCGGTCGAGCAGATCACCCGTGACTCGGACCGTGACCGCTGGTTCGACGCCTACGAGGCCAAGGAGTACGGCCTCATCGACGACGTGATCCCCACGGCCGCCGGCATGCCGGGCGGCGGCGGTACCGGGGCGGCGTAACGGGCCCCACGGGCCCGCACAACGCCCGTACGGCGCCGGGTGGCCCCCCAGGGCCCACCGGCCCCCACGTCCGCCTCAGCCACCGCCCCAGCCCTTTTCAGGAGACACCGTGAACGACTTCCCCGGCAGCGGCATCCACGACCGTGCGCGCGCCGAGTACACCGGCCCCACGGCCGAGTCCCGTTATGTCATCCCGCGCTTCGTCGAGCGCACCTCCCAGGGCATCCGCGAGTACGACCCGTACGCGAAGCTCTTCGAGGAGCGCGTGATCTTCCTGGGCGTCCAGATCGACGACGCCTCCGCCAACGACGTCATGGCGCAGCTGCTGTGCCTGGAGTCGATGGACCCCGACCGGGACATCTCGGTCTACATCAACAGCCCCGGCGGCTCCTTCACGGCGCTCACCGCGATCTACGACACGATGCAGTTCGTGAAGCCCGACATCCAGACGGTCTGCATGGGCCAGGCGGCCTCCGCCGCGGCCATCCTGCTGGCCGCCGGTACGCCGGGCAAGCGCATGGCGCTGCCGAACGCGCGCGTGCTGATCCACCAGCCCTACAGCGAGACCGGCCGCGGCCAGGTCTCCGACCTGGAGATCGCCGCGAACGAGATCCTGCGGATGCGTTCGCAGCTGGAGGAGATGCTGGCCAAGCACTCCACCACGCCGATCGAGAAGATCCGCGAGGACATCGAGCGCGACAAGATCCTCACGGCCGAGGACGCGCTGTCGTACGGCCTGATCGACCAGATCATCTCCACCCGGAAGATGAACAACGCGGCGGTCCGCTGACCCGCACGGGTCACCGGACCTGTATCGTCTGCCGCCCCTTGGCACGGCACGCGCACGGTTTCCGTGGAAGTGAACCGTGCCAAGGGGGGCCCGAACGGGGGGCCGGGCAAGGTACCGTCGGACATAAGGCAGCACCAGGAGCCACTGGACGGTGACGTTCAGGCGACTCCCAGGCGAAGGGGAAGCACACCGTGGCACGCATCGGTGACGGCGGCGATCTGCTCAAGTGCTCGTTCTGCGGCAAGAGCCAGAAGCAGGTCAAGAAGCTCATCGCAGGCCCCGGTGTTTACATCTGCGACGAGTGCATCGATCTCTGCAACGAGATCATCGAGGAGGAGCTCGCGGAGACCAGCGAGGTGCGCTGGGAGGAGCTCCCCAAGCCCCGCGAGATCTACGAGTTCCTCGAGGGGTACGTGGTCGGCCAGGAGGCGGCGAAGAAGGCCCTCTCCGTCGCGGTGTACAACCACTACAAGCGGGTCCAGGCCGGCGAGAACGGCGGCGGCAGCAGCCGCGAGGACGCGATCGAGCTGGCCAAGTCCAACATCCTGCTGCTGGGCCCCACGGGCTCGGGCAAGACGCTGCTGGCGCAGACCCTGGCCCGCATGCTGAACGTCCCGTTCGCGATCGCCGACGCGACCGCGCTGACGGAGGCGGGGTATGTCGGCGAGGACGTCGAGAACATCCTGCTGAAGCTGATCCAGGCGGCGGACTACGACGTCAAGAAGGCCGAGACCGGGATCATCTACATCGACGAGATCGACAAGGTTGCGCGGAAGAGCGAAAACCCGTCGATCACGCGGGACGTCTCGGGTGAGGGCGTGCAGCAGGCCCTGCTCAAGATCCTCGAAGGCACCACGGCCTCGGTGCCGCCGCAGGGCGGCCGCAAGCACCCGCACCAGGAGTTCATCCAGATCGACACGACGAACGTCCTGTTCATCGTGGGCGGCGCCTTCTCGGGCCTGGAGAAGATCATCGAGTCCCGGGCCGGCGCCAAGGGCATCGGCTTCGGCGCGACGATCCGCTCCAAGCGGGAGCTGGAGTCCAAGGACCAGTTCGAGGACGTCATGCCGGAGGACCTGGTCAAGTTCGGCATGATCCCGGAGTTCATCGGCCGGCTGCCGGTGATCACCTCGGTCCACAACCTCGACCGCGAAGCGCTGCTGAAGATCCTGGTCGAGCCGCGCAACGCGCTGGTGAAGCAGTACGAGCGCCTCTTCGAACTCGACGGCGTGGAGCTGGACTTCGAGCGCGAGGCCCTGGAGGCCATCGCCGACCAGGCCATCCTCCGCCAGACCGGCGCCCGCGGCCTGCGCGCCATCATGGAAGAGGTCCTGATGTCGGTGATGTACGAGGTACCGTCCCGCAAGGACGTGGCCCGCGTCGTCATCACCGCCGACGTCGTCCGCTCCAACGTCAACCCGACCCTCATCCCGAGGGACGCCCGCGGCCGCGGCCCGGGCGAGCAGAAGTCGGCGTAGCAGGAGCGCACAGGCATACAGATGCGGAGGGGGCCGACGAGAGATCGTCGGCCCCCTCCGCGTCTGCAGGCGCTTCCGGATGACCTCAGTCGGGATTCACCTTCGTGTCCCCGTAGCAGAGCCCGACCAGAGAGTTCCCGCTGAGGAGCTCTCCCTGGACCCATGCGGAGGCGATGCCCTGGGTGTCCGTTGCCGACGTGTTCCAGGACAGGGTGGTTCCCGCCCCTCCCGTGGCCTTGTGCAGGGCCCAGTAGTGGACGTCGCCGTCACGCTGCTTGGTGACGAGGCGGACCGCAGGCGTGTAGCCGTCGGCTCTCAGATCCGAGGCTTCCAGGTGCACGCTGGTCAACGAGTTACCGGAACTCCAGTTCCAGCTGCCGACGGCTCGGCCGGCGTTCGGATTGGTGCCGATGCTTCCTGCTTGCACGTAGCAGCTGCTGGCTGCCTCGGCCGCCGCGGCCGGGCTTGCCGCGAGGGGTACTGCGAGACCTGCAACGGAACCTGCGATGAGCAGGGAGTGCAGTTTGCGCATAGAACACACCTTCCTGATCAATTGGCGTGTTCAGGCTATAAAGTGAACTATGTACCGTTCAATGCAAGTTGCGCCATATTGCGGCCAATTCAGGCCGAAGCTCGATCAAGGGGGCAGCCATACGAAGCTGCCCCCAGCGGCAACCGCGCTCACTCAGGCCTTTACGCGGACATCCTTGCGCAGGTCGGCAGTCACCTTGGCCGAAGTGCCGAGGTCGACGCCCTTGCCGCCGGCGGCGGGCACGGCCATACCGATCGTGCTGTAGTCGGCCCACATGCAGATGTACTGGGTGTCGGTGGAGCCCGTGGCGCCGTTCTTGCCTTGCGCTTTCTGGCACTTCATGACGGCACCGTCGAGCCCGTCCGGTTTCACGGACTCGGTGCCACCGACGAAGGTCAGCTTGCTGTCGGGGTCGTTCTTCATGCCGGAGAAGGCAGTGTCGATCGCCGTCTCCGGATCCTTGACCTTGCCGTAGAGGCCGACGAACGTCACGGCCTTGGACGTGGCGATGGCGGTCGGGTCCTTGAGGATGTCGGGGTTCGAGATGTCGATCGTCGAGAACAGCGCGTGGACGGCCTTGGCGTCGGTGACACCGCTCTTCGCCAGGTCCTTGGCGTCGCTCGACGAGGCGTCCTCGGGCTCCTGGTTCTCACCCATGCGCTTGTAGTTGCCGAGCACCGTGTCCGGTGTGACCAGCTTGTGCGGGCCGTCGTCGGTCAGGCCGCCGCCTCCGCCGCCCGCGAGGACGAAGTAGCCGCCGACCGCGAGTGCCGCGACGACCGCCACCGCGCCGATGATCAGGCCCGTCTTCTTCTTGCCGCCGCCGGCCGCCGGGGGCTGCGGCATGGTGCCGTACGGCTGCTGGCCGTAAGGCGCCTGCTGACCGTAGGGGTTGGGCTGGCCGTACGGGGCCGGCTGGGGCGGCACGCCCTGCTGCGGGTAGCCGTAGCCCGGCTGCGGGGCCGGCGGCTGCTGGGGGTAGCCGTAGCCGGGCTGGGGAGCCTGCGGCTGCTGGCCGTAGGGGCCGCTCTGGCCGTAGGGACCCGGCTGACCGTACGGCCCGGGCTGCTGCGGCTGCCCGCCGTACGGGCCCGGCTGGTTGTAGCTCATGACGGGGTTCCCCTCCAGATGCTTATGCGTATCCGACATCCTGGCCGAGCCCCCTGCACGGCAGCCCACCGGGGTACGGACCGTTACAGAAGAATCGCGTTTCGGGACAGGGCCGTGACGCCTCTAAACTGAGCGCCGTGACCGACAACGCTCAGCAGCAGCCACCAGCGCCCACCACCGAACTGCCGACCCAGTACGCGCCGGCCGATGTAGAGGGGCCGCTGTACGAGCGCTGGGTAGAGCGCGGTTACTTCGAGGCGGACGCGGCGAGCGACAAGCCGCCGTACACGATCGTCATCCCGCCGCCGAACGTCACCGGCAGCCTGCACCTGGGCCACGCCTTCGAGCACACGCTCATCGACGCCCTCACCCGCCGCAAGCGGATGCAGGGCTACGAGACGCTGTGGCAGCCCGGCATGGACCACGCCGGCATCGCCACCCAGAACGTCGTCGAGCGCGAGCTCGCCAAGGAGGGCAAGTCGCGCCACGACCTGGGCCGTGAGGCCTTCGCCGAGCGCGTCTGGCAGTGGAAGGGCGAGTCCGGCGGCCAGATCAGCGGCCAGATGCGCCGCCTCGGTGACGGCGTCGCCTGGTCCCGCGAGCGCTTCACCATGGACGAGGGTCTCTCCCAGGCCGTCCAGACGATCTTCAAGAAGCTCTACGACGACGAGCTGATCTACCGCGCCGAGCGCATCATCAACTGGTGCCCGCGCTGCCTGACCGCGATCTCCGACATCGAGGTCGAGTACCAGGACGACGACGGCGAGCTGGTCTCCATCCGCTACGGCGAGGGCGAGAACTCCCTCGTGGTCGCCACCACCCGCGCCGAGACGATGCTCGGCGACACCGCCGTCGCCGTCCACCCCGACGACGAGCGCTACAAGCACCTGGTCGGCACACTGGTCAAGCTGCCGCTCACCGGCCGCTCCATCCCGGTCGTCGCCGACGAGCACGTCGACCCGGAGTTCGGCACCGGCGCCGTCAAGGTCACCCCGGCGCACGACCCGAACGACTTCGAGATCGGCCAGCGTCACGACCTCCCGGCGATCGCGATCATGGACGAGCACGCCGTGATCACCGCCCACGGCCCCTTCCAGGGCCTGGACCGCCTCGAGGCCCGCTCCGCGATCGTCGCCGCGCTGCGCGCCGACGGCCGGATCGTCGCCGAGAAGCGCCCCTACGTCCACTCCGTCGGCCACTGCTCGCGCTGCAAGACCACCATCGAGCCGCGTCTGTCCATGCAGTGGTGGGTCAAGGTCGGCCCGCTCGCCAAGGCCGCCGGTGACGCGGTCCGCGAGGGCAAGGTCACGATCCACCCGCAGGAGATGGAGAAGCGGTACTTCGACTGGGTCGACAACCTCCACGACTGGTGCATCTCCCGCCAGCTGTGGTGGGGCCACCGCATCCCGGTCTGGTACGGCCCCGACGGCGAGGTCGTCTGCGTCGGCCCCGACGAGCAGCCGCCGTCCGGTGAGGGCTGGCACCAGGAGACCGATGTCCTCGACACCTGGTTCTCCTCCGGCCTGTGGCCGTTCTCCACGCTCGGCTGGCCCGAGCAGACCGAGTCGCTCGCGAAGTTCTACCCGAACTCCGTCCTGGTCACCGGCTACGACATCCTCTTCTTCTGGGTCGCCCGGATGATGATGTTCGGCCTGTACGCGATGGACGGCACCCCGCCGTTCCACACCATCGCCCTGCACGGCATGGTCCGCGACCAGTTCGGCAAGAAGATGTCGAAGTCCTTCGGCAACGCGGTCAACCCGCTGGACTGGATGGACAAGTACGGCTCCGACGCCCTGCGCTTCACCCTCGCGCGCGGCGCCAACCCCGGCGTCGACGTGCCGATCGGTGAGGACTGGGTCCAGGGCTCGCGCAACTTCGCCAACAAGATCTGGAACGCGACCCGCTTCGCGCTGATGAACGGCGCGACGGTGGACGGCCCGCTGCCGGACGCGTCGAAGATGTCGCCGACCGACCGCTGGATCCTCTCCCGCCTGAACTCGGTCGTCGCCGAGGTGGACGCCTACTACGACGACTACCAGTTCGCGAAGCTGTCCGACGCCCTCTTCCACTTCGCGTGGGACGAGGTCTTCGACTGGTACGTCGAGCTGTCCAAGACGACGTTCCAGGCGGGCGGTGAGGCGGCCGAGGTCAGCAAGCGCGTCCTGGGCGAGGTCCTCGACGTCACCCTCAGGCTCCTGCACCCGGTGGTCCCGTTCGTCACGGAGACCCTGTGGACCACGCTGACCGGCGGTGAGTCCGTGGTCATCGCCGAGTGGCCCAAGGCTGTGTTCGTTCCTGGTGCTGACGCACCGGGCGGCTTCCGCGACGCCGACGCCGAGCGGGAGATCGAGACCCTCCAGCAGGTCATCACCGAGGTCCGCCGCTTCCGCGCCGACCAGGGCCTGCAGCCCGGCCAGCGCGTCCCGGCCCGCCTGACCCTGGACGGTACGGCCCTCGCGCCGCACGAGCCCGCCATCCGCCAGCTGCTGCGTCTGCAGCCGGAGGGCGACTCCTTCGCGGCCACGGCCACCCTGCCGGTCGCGGGCGCCGAGGTCGCCCTCGACCTCTCCGGCACGATCGACGTGTCGGCCGAGCGCAAGCGCCTGGCGAAGGACCTCGCCGCCGCGGAGAAGGAGAAGGCCCAGGCCACGGCCAAGCTCGGCAACGAGGCGTTCCTGGCGAAGGCCCCGGACAACGTGGTGGACAAGATCCGCACCCGCCTGGCCAAGGCGGAGGAGGACATCGCCCGCATCGCCGCCCAGCTGGACCGCCTGCCGCAGGCGTAGCAGCCTCTACGGCGACGAAGGCCCCGGTGCTGAACAGCACCGGGGCCTTCGCCGACCCCAAGGGGCGCGGGGCTGTATCGATGTGCGGCTCCGCCGCGTGGGCGCGATCAACCACGACGCGCCCGCACCCGCACGCAAGACCAGCCGCCCCCCTGGACAGGTGCACCAAGCCACCGCACGCTTTGTCACCACCGCTCCGTAAACTGACCCCGTGAGCGAAATCCCCGGCAACGACCAGCCCGACCCCCTCGACGGCTTCGACGAGATCATCGAAGCCGAAACGACCCGCGACCCGGATCTCGCCGTCATCGAGGCCGGCAGCCGTACCCTGCGCACCCAGGGAGGCCCGCCGGAGGCCGGCGTCCCGGCCCGCCCCGAGGACCCCGAGGTCGACAAGGCGCTGCGCGAGGTCGAGGCCGAGCTGGCCACCCGCTGGGGCGAGACCAAGCTGGAGCCGTCGGTCGCCCGCATCTCCGCCCTGATGGACGTCCTGGGCGAGCCCCAGCGCTCGTACCCCTCGATCCACATCACGGGGACCAACGGCAAGACCTCCACCGCCCGGATGATCGAGGCCCTGCTCGGCGCCTTCGAGCTGCGCACCGGCCGCTACACCAGCCCGCACGTGCAGTCGATCACCGAGCGCATCAGCCTGGACGGCGCACCGATCTCCGCCGAGCGGTTCGTCGAGACGTACGAGGACATCAAGCCGTACATCGAGATGGTGGACGGGCAGCAGGAGTACCGGTTGTCCTTCTTCGAGGTGCTCACCGGCATGGCGTACGCCGCCTTCGCCGACGCGCCCGTGGACGTGGCGGTCGTCGAGGTCGGCATGGGCGGCTCCTGGGACGCGACGAACGTGATCGACGGTGACGTCGCCGTCGTCACCCCGATCGACCTGGACCACACCGACCGGCTTGGCGAGACGCCGGGCGCGATCGCGGGTGAGAAGTCCGGGATCATCAAGCAGGGCGCGACCGTGATCCTGGCGCAGCAGCCGGTGGACGCGGCGCAGGTGCTGCTCAAGAAGTCCGTGGAGGTCGACGCGACCGTGGCCCGCGAGGGCCTGGAGTTCGGCGTCGTCGCCCGGCAGGTGGCCGTCGGCGGGCAGCTGATGACGCTGCGCGGCCTGGGCGGCGAGTACACCGACATCTACCTCCCGCTGCACGGCGCGCACCAGGCGCACAACGCCGCGGTGGCGCTGGCCGCCGTGGAGGCGTTCTTCGGCGTGGGCGCGCAGCGTCAGGAGCAGCTGGACGCCGACACGGTGCGCAAGGCGTTCGCGGCCGTGGCCTCGCCGGGCCGCATGGAGGTCGTACGCCGCTCGCCGACCGTGGTGCTGGACGCCGCGCACAACCCGGCGGGCGCGCGGGTGACGGCGGAGGCGATCGGGGAGGCGTTCCAGTTCAGCCGGCTGATCGGGGTCGTCGGCGCGAGCGGCGACAAGAACGTGCGCGGGCTGCTGGAGGCGTTCGAGCCGGTCTTCGCGGAGGTCGTGGTCACGCAGAACTCCAGCCACCGGGCGATGGACGCCGACGAGCTGGCGGGAATCGCGGTGGAGGTGTTCGGCGAGGAGCGGGTGCAGGTCGAGCCGCGGCTGCCGGACGCGCTGGAGGCCGCGATCACGCTCGCCGAGGAGGAGGGCGAGTTCGCGGGCGGTGGCGTGCTCGTGACCGGTTCCGTCATCACGGTCGGCGAGGCCCGGCTGCTTCTCGGGAAGAGTGCGTGAGTCATGCGGACGCTGTGTTCCTCGACGCTGATCGGTGAGTTCTTCATCATCGGGTTCGCCGGTCTGGTCGCGATGAAGGGCCCGGACCTCACCACGGGCACGGTGTGGACGGTGTGCGGCATCGCGATGCTGCTCTGCGTGCTGCTGTGCGGCATGGTGACCCGGCCCGGGGGCGTCGCCCTCGGGTGGGCGCTGCAGATCGCGCTGGTCGCGGCCGGTTTCGTGGTGCCGCTGATGTTCTTCATGGGCGCGGTGTTCGCGGCGCTGTGGTGGGCGTCGGTGCACTTCGGGCGCAAGGTGGACGAGGCGAAGGCGAGATTTGCGGCGCAGGGAGCGCAGGGCGGTTCGTCCACAGCTGACGCTGCGTGACGGGCGCCACGACACGCCCTGTAATCTCGTCCCACCGCACACCTGGCAGGAAGAAGGAGTCCCCCCGTGACCCAGCGCACCCTCGTCCTCCTCAAGCCCGACGCCGTCCGTCGCGGCCTGACCGGCGAGATCATCAGCCGTATCGAGCGCAAGGCCGGCTGGCAGATCACCGCGCTGGAGCTGCGCACGCTGGACAGCGAGACGCTGGAGCAGCACTACGGCGAGCACAAGGGCAAGCCGTTCTACGAGCCGCTGGTTCAGTTCATGGCGTCCGGTCCGGTCGTGGCGATGATCGTCGAGGGTGAGCGGGTGATCGAGGGCGTGCGGCAGCTGGCGGGTCCGACCGACCCGATCGCGGCCGCGCCGGGCTCCATCCGGGGTGACTTCGGTGTGATCGTGCGGGAGAACCTGATCCACGCGTCCGACTCCGAGGAGTCCGCCGAGCGCGAGGTGAAGATCTTCTTCCCGGGCCGTGCCTGAGACGCCCGCGAGAATGTTCCGGGGATTTTTCTGACACGCCGTCAGTTCACTCCTCGTAGCCGACCTGGGGCGGCCGGACGATTTCGGCCGTCCTTTGGCATATGCCGCGCCGATCGGGGGAACGGATGCCCCCGATGGCACGTCTCACCAAGCGCGGCGCCGTCGCTTCTGATGACAATGGCGAAGACCCTCACGCCGTGTTCGTGCAGGCGCGTTTACGATGGAAGCCTTCACGTCACAGCACCCACCTCGCCTACCTGAAAAGCCCTCACAAGCTCGTGGGAAGGCCAGACGAATCCTCATGGGGAACTCAATGTCGTTCATCGGCCGTGACATGGCTGTCGACCTCGGGACCGCCAACACGCTGGTGTACGTCAGGGGTCGTGGGATCGTACTCAACGAGCCGTCCGTCGTCGCGATCAACACCAACACCGGTGGCATCCTCGCGGTCGGCGCCGAAGCGAAGAAGATGATCGGGCGCACGCCCGGCAACATCGTTGCCGTCCGTCCGCTCAAGGACGGCGTGATCGCCGACTTCGAGATCACCGAGCGGATGCTCCGCTACTTCATTCTGAAGATCCACAAGCGGCGGTATCTGGCTCGGCCGCGGGTCGTCGTCTGTGTGCCCTCGGGCATCACCGGCGTCGAGCGCCGCGCGGTCATCGAGGCGTCGACCCAGGCCGGCGCCCGCCAGGTGCACATCATCGAGGAGCCCATGGCCGCGGCCATCGGCTCCGGCCTGCCGGTCCACGAGGCCACGGGCAACATGGTGGTGGACATCGGCGGCGGCACCACGGAGGTCGCGGTCATCTCGCTCGGAGGCATCGTCACCGCACAGTCCATCCGCGTCGCGGGCGACGAGCTGGACAACGCGATCATCCAGCACGTGAAGAAGGAGTACAGCCTTCTGCTGGGTGAGCGGACGGCCGAGCAGATCAAGATCACGATCGGTTCGGCGTACGACCTCGACACCGACGAGCACACCGAAATCCGCGGCCGGGACCTCGTCTCCGGGCTGCCCAAGACCGTCGTCATCTCCGCCGCCGAAGTACGCAAGGCGATCGAGGAGCCCGTCAACGCGATCGTCGACGCGGTCAAGACGACCCTGGACAAGTGCCCGCCGGAGCTGAGCGGCGACATCATGGACCGCGGCATCGTGCTGACCGGTGGCGGCGCCCTGCTGCGCGGCCTGGACGAGCGGCTGCGCCGGGAGACCGGCATGCCGATCCACATCGCCGAGGACCCGCTGGACAGCGTGGCGCTGGGCTCCGGCAAGTGCGTCGAGGAGTTCGAGGCGCTCCAGCAGGTCCTGGACGCCGCGCCGCGCCGATGACGTAACGCTTCGATTCCGCCGTACGAGATGATCTCCTCTCGTACGGCGGATCGTTGATATGGAGGCATAGGCTCCGCCCTACGCCTCCACACAGCTGAACACCCGCTTCCGACCCCTGCACACATTCCGATGAGGAAGGGCACGGCCGCCGCACGTGAGGGACACACGAGAGAGCCGGCTTCTCCTGGTGCTGCTGATCGCCATCGCGTTCGCACTGATCACGGTGGACATCCGCGGCGGGGAGGACTCCCCGGTCGACGGTGCCCGGCAGGCCGCGGCCGCGGCCTTCGGTCCGATCGAGAACGGCGTGGCGTCGGCGGTGAACCCGGTCGGCAACGCCGTCGAGGCGGTCCGCGACTCCGGGGAGCGGCACGACCGGCTCGCCGCGCTGGAGAAGGAGAACGCGGCCCTCAAGGCCAAGCTGGGCAGCGACGACCGCAACCGCAGCCGGCTGGGACAGCTGGACAAGATGCTGAAGGTCGCCGGCGCCGGGCAGTACGGCATCAAGGGCGCCGAGGTCATCGCCATCGGGGCGGCGCAGGGCTTCTCCTGGACCATCACCATCGACGTCGGCGCCAACGACGGCATCCGGCGGGACATGACCGTGCTCAACGGCGAGGGCCTGGTCGGCCGGGTCACCACGGTCGGCCCGAACACCTCCACCGTGCTGCTCGCCAACGACCCCGACTTCACCGTCGGCACCCGGATGGAGGGCAGCGACGAGCTGGGCTTCGCCTCCGGCCAGGGCGACCGGCCGCTGCGCGTGGAGCTGCTGAACGGCAAGGCCGAGGTGAAGAAGGGCGACCGGCTGGTCACCTTCGGCTCGCAGGCCGACAAGCCGTTCGTGCCCGGCGTGCCGGTCGGCGTCGTCTCCCGCGTCGACCCCTCCGGCGGCGGCCTGACCCGGACGCTGTACGTGACGCCGTTCGTCGGCTTCACCAAGCTCGACATCGTCGGCGTGGTCGTCGAGGCGCCGAAGAAGGACCCGCGCGACACCGTGCTGCCGGCCAAGCCGAAGCCGGTCCCCACGCCGACGGTCACCGTCACGGTCACCCCGGGCGCGACCGCGCCGGGCGACGGGCAGCAGCAGAACGGACAGCAGCAGAACGGGCAGCAGCAGAACGGGCAGCAGCCGCAGCCGCAGCTGAGTGAGCAGCCGGCCACCGACGTCCAGACCGGACCACCGTCGGACGGCGGACAGACCCAAGACGGCCAGCAAGAGCTGCAGTAGGAGCTGACATTCCATGCGCGTCAACCGGATCCTGCTCTCCACGGCGCTGATCGTCGTCGCCCTGGTCGTCCAGGTGAGCGTCCTCGCCCGGCTGCACCTGCCGGGCGCCGTCCCCGACCTGCTGCTGCTGACCGTCCTCGGCCTCGCCCTGGTCTACGGCCATGTCGGCGGCGCCCTCATCGGCTTCGGCGCCGGCCTCCTCGCCGACCTCGCCCCGCCCGCCGACCACGCGGCCGGCCGCTACGCGTTGGTGCTGTGCGTGACCGGCTACGCCGCCGGGCTGATGAAACCCGAGAGCGGCCGCCTGAAGTCGGCGACCGGCCCGATGGTCACGGTGGTCGCGGCCGCGATCGGCTCGACCCTGCTGTACGCAGGCGTGGGCGCCCTCGTCGGCGACACCGCCGCCCGCCATGTCGGCCTGCCGAGCCTGCTGTTCACGGCGGCCCTGTACGACCTGCTGCTGGCGCCGTTCGTCGTCCCCGGCGTGATGGCGCTGGCCCGCCGCGCGGACAACGACCCGCTCGCCGAGACCGGCTCCGCCATGAAGGCCACCGACATCTCCTCCGGCTGGGTCGCGGGCGGCACCGGACTGAAGATCGGCGGTCAGCGGGGCGGGCTGCGGGCGAAGGCGGCGCGGGCCCGGGTGGCCCGCGCGGGACGCATCAAGGGGGTCAAGCGGCTGTGAACGGCGCGGAGTTCAAGTTCACCGGTACGGGTGAACGTCTGCGGAACCGGCGTTCCAGGGCCGATCGTTCACCAGTCGTACGCACCCAGCAACCGCCCGTATGCGCCCCGCCGCAGGCGTCCTGAGAGGGGGAGACAGCCGCAGTGACCAACATCCCGGAGACCGGCCGGACGCCCCGCGTCCAGATCCGGCTCGTCGTCATCCAGATCCTCGTCCTCTCCCTCCTCGGCACGCTCGGCGGCCGCCTGTGGTACCTGCAGATCCGCGAGGGCGCGGAGTACCAGAAGGAGGCGTCCGGCAACCACGTCCAGCAGGTCGTCGAGCCCGCCGTGCGCGGCTCGATCCTGGACGCGCGCGGGGTGCCCCTCGCCGACAACGAGACCCGGCTGGTCGTCTCCGCGTCCCGTACGGACCTGCTGAAGCAGAAGGACGACGGCAAGGCGGTGCTCACCAAGCTCGCCGGTGTCCTCGGCATGGACCCCAAGGAGGTCATGCTGAAGGTCCGGCTGTGCGACGCCAAGACGCCCCAGCCGTGCTGGAACGGCTCGCCGTACCAGCCGATCCCCATCACCGACGAGGCCACCCCCAAGCAGGCGCTGCAGATCCGCGAGCGCGCCGAGGACTTCCCCGGCATCAGCGCCGAGCCCGAGGCCATGCGCCGCTACCCGGCCCCCGGCAAGGCCAACACCGCCCAGGTCCTCGGCTACCTCTCCCCGGTCACCGACGAGGAGATCCAGAAGGCCAAGGACACCGACTCGCCCTTCCTGCGCTCCGACCAGGTCGGCCGCTCCGGCCTGGAGCGCCAGTACGACAAGGCGCTGCGCGGCAAGGCCGGCGTCACCCGCTACGAGGTGGACAACCTCGGCCGGGTCATCGGCAAGGCCGAGTCCGACAACGCCGAGCCCGGCGCCAACCTCGTCACCAGCATCGACTCCCGGGTCCAGCGCGTCGCCGAGTACGAGCTGGACAAGGCGATGAAGACCGCCCGCCAGCAGTTCGACAAGATCACCGGTGAGAACTACAAGGCCGACTCCGGTGCCGTGGTGGTGATGGAGGCCAAGACCGGCCGGATCGTCGCCATGGCCTCCGCGCCGACCTACGACCCCAATGTGTGGGTGGGCGGCATCTCCGGCAAGGACTACAAGGCCCTCACCGGCAAGAACTCCGACTATCCGCTGCTGAACCGCGCCATACAGGGTCAGGCGGCGCCCGGCTCCACGTTCAAGGTGGTCTCCACCGCCGCCGCCGTGCAGGCCGGTTACGAGTGGGACGGCGGCTATCCCTGCACCAGCGCGTACTCGGTGGGCGGCCAGGTCTTCAAGAACTTCGAGGGTGAGAGCTTCGGCCCCATCTCCCTCGGCCGTGCCCTGGAGGTCTCCTGCGACACCGTCTTCTACGGCCTGGCGGACCGGGAGTGGAAGAAGGACGGCGGCATCAACCCCAAGAAGGGGCAGCCGAAGGACTGGTTCTTCAAGACCGCCCACCAGTTCGGCCTCGGCAAGGAGACCGGCGTCGACCTTCCCAACGAGGTCACCGGCCGCGTCCCGGACCGCCAGTGGAAGCTGGACTACTGGAAGGCCAACAAGGACGCCTGGTGCCGGACCGGCAAGAAGGACGGCGACTACGTCCAGAGGATCTCGTACGAGAACTGCCTCGAAGGCAACAAGATGCGCGAGGGCGACGAGATCAACTACTCCATCGGCCAGGGCGACACACTCGTCACGCCGATCCAGGAGGCCGTGATCTACGGCGCCGTCGCCAACGGCGGCACCATGTACCAGCCCACCATCGGCAAGGCGATCATCAGCCCGGACGGCAAGAGCGTGCGGGCGATCAAGCCGACGGTGCGCGGCCGCCTGCCGGTCAGCCAGGCCACCATCAAGGGCATGGACGACGCCTTCGCGGGCGTCATCACCCGCGGTACGGCCGCCTGGAAGTTCGGCGGCTGGCCGCAGGACAAGATCCCGCTGCGCGGCAAGACCGGTACCGCGGAGGTCTACGGCAAGCAGACCACGTCCTGGCTGGCCACCTACTCCAAGGACTACACGGTGATCATGACGATCGCCCAGGCCGGTACGGGTTCGGGCGCCTCCGGTGAGGCCGTGCGCAACATCTACAGCGCGCTCTACGGCGTCCAGGGCGACGGCTCCGTCGACCAGAAGAAGGCGCTGCTGCCCGAGCCGCAGAAGGGCCTGCCCAAGGTCCGCACGGACGGCACGATCACCGCCCCGAAGGTCAGCGGCGACCCGGCCAAGGACGCCGAGAACGCCCAGAAGAACAACCCGACCAACGGCGACGACCAGCAGCCCGCCGCCACGGCCTCACCGGCCACCGGCGGCAACCGCAACACCCGCAGACGGCCGCGCAGGCGGGGAAGCCGGAGGATGCCCCGATGACCGGCGTGAACAGCTTCTCCGTGTCCGGGTACGGCCCCGAGCGGGCCGGCTGGACCAGGATCTTCGCCCGCGACTCGCTCACCCGAAGGCTCGACTGGCCGATCCTGCTCGCCGCCCTGGCGCTGTCCCTGATGGGCTCGCTGCTGGTGTACTCGGCGACCCGCAACCGCACCGAGCTGAACCAGGGCGACCCGTACTTCTTCCTCCTGCGGCACCTGATGAACCTGGGCATCGGGCTCGCCCTGATGATCGGCACGCTCTGGCTCGGCCACCGCGCCCTGCGCAACGTCGTGCCGGTCCTGTACGGCCTGTCCGTGCTGCTGGCCCTGGTGGTCCTCACCCCGCTCGGCGCGACGATCAACGGCCAGCGCAACTGGCTCGTCATCGGCGGCTTCTCGATCCAGCCCGCCGAATTCCTCAAGGTCACGATCATCCTGGGCATGGCGATGCTGCTGGCCGCGCGGGTGGACGCGGGCGACAAGCTCTACCCCGACCACCGGACCGTGGCCCAGGCCCTGGGGCTGGCGGCGGTACCTTGCCTGATCCTGCTGCTGATGCCCGACCTCGGTTCGATGCTGGCGATGGTGGCCATCATCCTCGGGGTGCTGCTCGCCTCCGGCGCCTCCAACCGCTGGGTCTTCGGCCTGCTCATCGCCGGGGCGATCGGCTGCATCGCCATCTGGCAGCTGCACATCCTGGACGAGTACCAGATCAACCGCTTCGCGGCGTTCGCGAACCCCGACCTGGACCCTGCGGGCGTCGGCTACAACACCAACCAGGCCCGCATCGCGATCGGTTCCGGCGGTCTGATGGGCGCCGGCCTCTTCCACGGCTCGCAGACCACCGGGCAGTTCGTGCCGGAGCAGCAGACCGACTTCGTGTTCACCGTCGCCGGTGAGGAACTGGGCTTCGTCGGCGCCGGGCTCATCATCGTCCTGCTCGGCGTGGTGCTGTGGCGGGCCTGCCGCATCGCCCGCGAGACCACGGAGCTGTACAGCACGATCGTCGCTGCCGGGATCGTCGCCTGGTTCGCCTTCCAGGCGTTCGAGAACATCGGCATGACCCTCGGCATCATGCCGGTCACCGGCCTGCCCCTGCCGTTCGTCTCCTACGGCGGCTCGTCGATGTTCGCGGTCTGGCTGGCCGTGGGGCTACTGCAGTCGATCAAGGTCCAACGACCGCTGTCGGCATGAGGGCGGAGATGCGATGAGCGGCACAGCGACCGAGGTCGTCGAGGCGGCGTTCCGGCTCTACCGGGCCCAGGACCGGGACGCGGCCGTCGCGCTCTACGCCGACGACTTCACCTTCACCAGCCCGCAGGACGACCACATCGACAAGGCGGCCTTCTTCGAGCGGTGCTTCCCGACCGCCGATCGCTTCCGCCGGCACCGGCTCCTGTGGGTGACCCCCGCCGACGAGGAACTCGTCTTCGTGCTCTACGAGTACGAGCTGGCCACCGGCGAGCGGTACCGCAACACGGAGGCGATCACCGTGCGGGACGGGCTCATCCGGGAGGTGCAGGTCTTCTTCGGCGGCCGGGCGTGAGACGGTCGCCCGCACCGGGCGCGAGCCGGCCGTCGACGCGGGACGCGGGCAAAGGCGCCCTGCCCTCCTGCCCCGACTGCGACTAGATTCAGGTCATGGCGGAGACGAAACGCGAGATCGAGCGTAAGTACGAATCCGACGACAGCGGGCTGCCGGACCTGACCGGCGTCGCCGGGGTCGCGTCGGTCCTCGACCAGGGCGTGGCCGAGCTGGACGCCACGTACTACGACACCGCCGACGAACGTCTCGCCGCGTCCGCCGTCACCCTGCGCCGCCGCACCGGCGGTTCGGACGCCGGCTGGCACCTCAAGCTCCCCGTCGAGCCGGGGGTGCGCGACGAGGTCCGTGCGCCGCTGTCCGACACCGTGCCCGGCGAGATCGCCGCGCTGGTCCGCTCCCGCATCCGGCACGCCGAGCTGGTGCCCGTGGTGCGACTGCGCAGCTCCCGGGACGTGTGTCACCTCCTCGACGCCGACGGCACACTGCTGGCCGAGGCGAGCGTGGACGAGGTGCGCGCCGAACGGCTCAACCGGGCGGGCGGAACCGCCCGGTGGACCGAGATCGAGGTCGAACTGGCCGACGGCGCAGACCCCGCCTTCCTCGCCAAGGCCGACAAGCACCTGCGCAAGGCGGGCGTCCGGCCGTCGGCGTCTCCCTCCAAGCTGGCCCGAGCACTGGAGGAGACCGGCGGCACCCGGACCCGGACGGCCGCCTCCGCCAAGCCCGTGACCGCGGGCGACCACCTCCTCGCCTACCTGCGCGCCCAGCGCGACGCCATCGTGGCGGGCGACCCGGCTGTGCGCCGGGACCTCCCGGACTCCGTCCACCAGATGCGGGTGGCGACCCGCCGCATGCGCAGCACCTTCCGCGTCTTCGGCAGCGTCCTGGACCGCGCCGTCACCGACCCGGTCGCCGCCGAGCTGAAGTGGCTGGCCGGCGAGCTGGGCGCCGACCGCGACCAGGAGGTCCTGGCCGCCCGCCTGACGGCCGCCCTCGACGACGTCCCGCCCGCCCTGGTCCACGGCCCCGTCCGCGAGCGGCTCACCGCGTGGGCGAGCGCCCGGCACGGCCACACCCGCGGCCACCTGGTCGCCGTACTGGACTCCGCCCGCGCGCTCGCCCTGCTCGACAGCCTCGACGCCGTGCTCGCCGACCCCCCGCTGCGCAAGAAGGCCGCGAAGAAACCGGACGCGGTGCTCGCCGCCGCCGTGCACAAGGACCTCGCCAAGGTCTCCCGCCTGGTCGCGCGGGCGCTCGAGACGCCCCCGGGCCACGACCGCGACGTCGCCCTGCACGAGGCCCGCAAGAAGGCCAAGCGCACCCGGTACGCCGCCGAGGCCGCAACGCCCGCCCTGGGCCGCCCCGCCCGCTCGCTGGCCAAGTCGATGAAGTCCCTCACCAGCCTGCTCGGCGACCATCAGGACAGCGTCATGGCCCGCCACACCCTGCGCGAACTGTCCGCGGTGGCCCACGCGGCGGGAGAGAGCGCCTTCACCTACGGGCTGCTCCACGGCCGGGAGGAGGCACGCGCCGCGGCCGCGGAGAGGGAGCTTCCCCGCCTGTGGAAGGAGGCCGAAGCGGGGGCGCGCCTGTGAGCGTTCGGGGAGGGCCGCCGACCGGGTTACGCTGAATGGTCACCCCTGTCAGCTCACAAAGGTTCCCCCGATGTCCGTCGAGTCGGTGTTCCCGCAGCTCGAAGCCCTGCTCCCGCATGTGCAGAAGCCGATCCAGTACGTGGGCGGCGAACTGAACTCCACCGTCAAGCCCTGGGACAGCTGCGACGTCCGCTGGGCCTTGATGTACCCGGACGCGTACGAGGTCGGCCTGCCCAACCAGGGCGTCATGATCCTCTACGAGGTCCTCAACGAGCAGGAAGGCGTCCTCGCAGAGCGCACCTACAGCGTGTGGCCGGACCTGGAGGCGCTGATGCGTGAGCGCGGCGTCCCGCAGTTCACGGTGGACAGCCACCGCCCGGTGAAGGCGTTCGACGTGTTCGGCCTCAGCTTCTCCACGGAGCTGGGCTACACCAACATGCTCACCGCGCTGGACCTCGCCGGCATCCCGCTGGAGGCGAAGGACCGCGGCCTGGACGACCCGGTCGTCGTGGCCGGCGGACACGCCGCGTTCAACCCGGAGCCGATCGCCGATTTCATCGACGCGGCCGTCATCGGCGACGGCGAGCAGGCCGTCCTCGACATCACGCGGATCGTCAAGGAGTGGAAGGCGCAGGGCCGCCCCGGCGGCCGTGAGGAACTGCTGCTGCGCCTGGCGAAGACGGGCGGGGTGTACATCCCGCAGTTCTACGACGTCGAGTACCTGCCGGACGGCCGGATCGCCCGTGTCGTGCCGAACCGCTCCGGCGTGCCGTGGCGGGTCTCCAAGCACACCGTCATGGACCTGGACGAGTGGCCGTATCCGAAGCAGCCGCTGGTGCCGCTGGCCGAGACGGTCCACGAGCGGATGTCGGTGGAGATCTTCCGCGGCTGCACCCGCGGCTGCCGCTTCTGCCAGGCCGGCATGATCACCCGCCCGGTGCGCGAGCGTTCCATCACCGGCATCGGCGACATGGTCGAGAAGGGCCTGAAGGCGACCGGCTTCGAAGAGGTCGGTCTGCTGTCCCTGTCCTCCGCCGACCACAGCGAGATCGGCGACATCGCCAAGGGCCTCGCGGATCGCTACGAGGACGACAAGATCGGTCTGTCGCTGCCGTCCACCCGGGTCGACGCCTTCAACGTCGACCTGGCGAACGAGCTGACCCGCAACGGCCGCCGCTCCGGTCTGACCTTCGCCCCCGAGGGCGGCTCCGAGCGCATGCGCAAGGTCATCAACAAGATGGTTTCGGAGGAGGACCTGATCCGCACGGTCGCCACCGCCTACGGCAACGGCTGGCGTCAGGTGAAGCTGTACTTCATGTGCGGCCTGCCCACGGAGACCGACGAGGACGTCCTGCAGATCGCCGACATGGCGACGCGCGTCATCGCCAAGGGCCGCGAGGTGTCGCGCTCCAACGACATCCGCTGCACCGTGTCCATCGGCGGCTTCGTCCCCAAGCCCCACACCCCCTTCCAGTGGGCGCCGCAGCTCTCCGCCGAGGAGACCGACGCCCGCCTGGAGAAGCTGCGCGACAAGATCCGCGGCGACAAGAAGTACGGCCGCTCGATCGGCTTCCGCTACCACGACGGCAAGCCCGGCATCGTCGAGGGCCTGCTCTCCCGCGGCGACCGCCGTATCGGCGCCGTCATCCGCGCGGTCTACGAGGACGGCGGCCGCTTCGACGGCTGGCGCGAGCACTTCTCCTACGACCGCTGGATGGCCTGCGCGGACAAGGCGCTGGCCCCCTTCGGCGTCGACGTCGACTGGTACACCACCCGCGAGCGGACCTACGAGGAGGTCCTGCCCTGGGACCACCTCGACTCCGGCCTCGACAAGGACTGGCTGTGGGAGGACTGGCAGGACGCCCTCGACGAGACGGAGGTCGAGGACTGCCGCTGGACCCCGTGCTTCGACTGCGGCGTGTGCCCCGCCATGGACACCCAGATCCAGATCGGCCCGACCGGCAAGAAGTTGCTGCCGCTGACGGTCAAGAACGCCGCTCCGGCGCCCGCGGAGAGCGGACACACCCACTGACCGACGGCCTGCCGAGCTGTGTCGAGCCCCCTGCCACGGGCATCTCCCGTGGCAGGGGGCTCGTCGCTGTCCCCGTCTCCCGCCCCCGCTGGCCGGTCCCCGGCACCGGATCTAGCGTCGGATCATGCACCCGCCCCGCGGCGAGCCGGTGGTGGACACGGCGGTTGCCGGCCTGTCCGCCGGGCCGGTCGTCCTTGCCTGGATGACGCAGTTCCTGGTCGGAACCGATCTCTTCGTGGTGGCCCCGCTGCTGCCGCGTATCGCCACGTCGTTCGACATCTCGGCGGAGAGCACCGGTCTGCTGGTCACGGCCTTCTCGGTCGCGTACGTGGTGGCCTCGCCCTTCGCCGGCTGGATCTCCGACCGCCGGGACCGCGCCACGGTCCTGGTGGTGGCGCTGGTGGTGTTCTCCGCGGCCAACGTCGGCACCGCGCTGGCGCCCGGCTTCGGTCTGCTGCTCGTCGCCCGGGTGGTCGCCGGCATCGCGGCCGCCGCGACCGGGCCCACCGTGTACGCCCTGGTCAGCACCCGTGCGCGGCCACAGGCCCGGGCGCAGGTGCTGGCCGTGGTGGGATCGGGCCTGCTGACCGCGCTGTGGGTCGGCGCGCCGGCCGGCTCCTTGCTGGGGCGGTACGTGGGCTGGCAGGTCACCTTCGTCATCCTCGCCGCGGGCACGCTCCTGCTGGCCTTCCCGCACGCCGTCGTCTGGCGCGCCCGGCCCGCCCCGGCACCCGTCCCCGCGACCGGGGCGCCCCCGCCGGCCGGGTGGTCCGGTGCGGGCGTCGCGCTGTCCGCCGTCGCGGTCACGACGCTGTGGGCCTTCGCCGTGTACACCCTGTACACGTTCCTGGCCATCGCGCTGCACGCCGACGGCAGGGCCACCGCCGTCACCTGGCTGCTGGTCGTCTACGGCATCGGCGCCGTCGCCGGCGGGCAGCTGGGCGGCCGGCTGGCGGACCGGGGCGACGCGGTACGGATCACCCGGTCGGCGCTGGCGCTGACGGCGGTGCTGGAAGCCGTCGTGGCCCTGCTGTTCCCGGTCACCTGGACGCTCGCCTGCGGGCTCGGCCTGTTCGCCCTGGCCGCCTACGCCTTCTTCCCCGCCCAGCAGCGCCATCTGGTCGATCTGTTCCCCGAGCGGGCGACCGCCGTGCTGTCGTGGAACAACAGCGCCCTGTTCGTGGGCCTTTCCCTGGCCGGCGCCCTCGGCGGGCCCGTCGTGCACGCCCTGGACTACCAGGGGCTGCTGTACATCGGTGCCGCCGTGGCGGTGGCGGCGTGCCTCGTCGCCCGGGGCCGCGGGGCCCGCTCCCGCAGCGGGGAGGAACGGCCGGCCGGAGGGGACCGCCGGCAGCCGTGACGGCATCGCAATCCCTACGGTGAATCCGCGGCGACGGCCGCCGCGTCCTGTCAGACATGGAACCGCAGAAGCCTCCGCCCCGGCCCCGGCAGTCGGAAGGCTGCCTCGTCGTCGCCGTTCGCCTGCCCGTGCGGATCGTCGTGCTGGTCCTCGTCGTGCCGGTGCGGATGCTGTGGGACGCGGGGGTGGTCGCCGGGCGGGTGCTGCGGGACACGGTGCTGCGGCCCGTCGGGCGGGCACTGCTGTGGCTGGGACGGGCCTTGTTCGTATGGCCGCTCGTGGCGCTGTGGCGGTACCTCCTCGTCCCCCTCGGCACGGCGCTCGGCCTGCTCGGCCGGGTCCTGCTCGTCGTGCCGGCGGTGTGGCTGTACCGGTGGGTGCTGACCCCCGTCGGGCACGCGCTGGCGTGGGCTGCGCGGGGGATCGGCGCCGGGATCGCCTGGCTGGTGCTGGGTATCGGCGCGGGCCTCGCGTTGCTGTACGCGCGCGTGCTGACGCCGCTCGGACACGGCCTGGTGTGGGTGGTGCGCGGCATCGCCATGGTCCTCGGGGCGCTGGGCGCCGGGGTGTACGCGGTGGTCGCCTGGCTCGTGCGCCACCTGGTCGTGGTGCCGGCCGTATGGCTGTGGACCTGGGTGCTCGCACCGGTGGGCCGGGCCGTCGCCTGGTGCGTCCGGGGTGTGGTGCGGGTGCTCAGCATGGCCGTCACCGGCATCGGTCTCGTCCTGTACCGGATCGCCCGGGTGCTGTTCGTGCTGCCCGCGCTCGCCCTGTGGCGATGGGTGCTGGTGCCCGTCGGACGCTTCCTCGCCGTCGTCGCCCGGGAGGTGGGGGCGGCGCTCGGGCACGCCTGGCGGGTCGCCGGGCGGATCTCCCTCGCCGTGGGGCGGTTCCTCGGCACCGTCCTGCGCTGGATCGTCGTCGAGCCGCTGCGGTGGGTCTACCGCGGTGTGCTCACCCCGGTCGGGCACCTTGTGCGCGACGCCGTCCTCAGGCCCGCCGCCAAGGCCGCACGCGGGGTCGGGCGGGCCGTACGGGAGGCGCTCGCCTCGGCGCGGGAGTCGGCGCGGCAGGCGCGGGCGGACTTCCGGCGGATGCTGTTCGGCGACCCCGGGGAGAGTGAGGCGGTGGCCCGGCGGGAACCTGACGGCCACGACACACGTACTCTTGATAGGAGTACGACCGCTCTCACAAAGGACTAGGACACTGGGCAAGCGACAGCCCGAAGGCCCGCCGCCCGCACCCGCGGTGCAGCGCATCCGACTGCGCTACACCAAGCGCGGCCGCCTGAGGTTCACCAGCCACCGCGACTTCCAGCGCGCCTTCGAGCGCGCGCTGCGCCGCGCCGACGTACCCATGGCGTACTCGGCGGGGTTCACGCCGCACCCGAAGGTGTCGTACGCCAATGCCGCACCCACCGGCACGGGCAGCGAGGCGGAGTACCTGGAGATCGCGCTCACCGCGCGGCGGGACCCGGAGCAGCTGCGCGTCCTCCTCGACGAGTCGCTGCCCACCGGGCTCGACGTGATCGAGGCGGTCGAGGCGCACACGTCCGGGCTCGCCGACCGGCTCACGGCTTCCGTCTGGGAGCTGCGACTGGACGGCGTCGACCCGGCCGACGCGCGGCGCGCGGTGCAGGCCTTCAACACGGCCGAGGCGGTGGAGGTTCAGCGCCTGACCAAGAACGGCATGCGCACCTTCGACGCCCGTCCGGCCGTCGTGAGCCTGGAGACAACTCAAACGCACAGTTCGCCGGCTGATAGGCCCAGCGACCAGCCCTGTGCGATACTGCGGCTGGTTGTTCGGCACGTGACGCCTGCCGTACGACCCGACGACGTCCTGTCCGGTCTCCGCGCCGTGGCCGACCTGGCGCCGCCGGTCCCCGCAGCGGTGACCAGGCTGGCGCAGGGGCTGTTCGATGAAGAGACCGGCACGGTGACCGACCCGCTCGCGCCCGACCGCGAGGCAGCGGTGGCCCTCGAAACGGCCGCTCCGGCTGCCGCCGCGACGGCGCCGGTGCCGGAAGGTTCCGCGTAGGGACGGACGTCGTAAGCGCCGCCCTCGTACTCGGGAGCCACCTGGGTCGGGCAGCGCACCCGACCAGAAGACTTTCGCCAGGCCGTACGCGACAAGGTGTACGGAACCGGCGAGACAGGACACAGAAAGCTCCCGTGTGGCGCCCGCGCCCCGGACGGCGGCACCGCGCACAGCGCGAGCCGCGGACGTCAACGGTGGCCGATCTTCGTGATCGGCCCCCGGACCAGGCGCGGCGCCCGGGAGCCTGACGGGAGATACGCCCGCATGCTCGAGCCGACCGAACCCACCCAGGGTTCCGAAGATCAGAACACTCCCAGCGACACACTGCCGCCGCGTCGTCGGCGCCGTGCCGCTTCCCGCCCGGCCGGTCCGCCGGCCCACACCACCTCCGACGCTCCTGCCGAGACGGTCGAGCCGGCCATACCGGCCGCCGCGACCGCCGAAGCGGACGACGAGGCGGCCGAGGCCATCGCCGCCGCGGTGAACACCGAGACCGAGGAGGAGGCCGCCGTCGCCGCCGCGCCGGCCGCCCAGGCCGACGAGGAAGAGGCCGCGCCGGCCCGCCGTGCGCGGCGCCGTGCGACCCGCCGGGCTTCCGCGCCCGCCGGTGCTCCCGCATCCGCCGAGGGCACTGAGACGGTCGTGGCTTCCGGTGCCGGTGAGGCTGCCGAGGCCAAGGCCACCGAAGCGGGCGCCGAGACCGTCGTCGCCCAGACCCCTGCTGTAGAGGCCTCCGACGAGGAGCCCGCGCCCACGGGCCGTGGCCGCCGTCGCGCCACGCGCCGCGCCTCCGCGCCCGCCGGATCCCCGGCCTCCGCCGAGGCCGCCGAGGCCGCGGAGGCCGCGGAGACCGTCGTGCCCGCCGGGACGCCCGCTGCCGCCGCCGACAGCGGCGAGAGCGAGTCCGCCGAGACCGCCGAGGCGCCCGCCGCCCAGGCCGTCGAGGAAGAGGCCGCTCCCGCCCGCCGCACGCGGCGCCGAGTGACCCGCCGCGTCACCGCACCTACCGGTGCCGCCGCGTCCTCCGAGGCCCCTGAGACCGTCGTGGCCGCCGGCGCCGCTGAGGCTGCCGAGGCCGAGGTCACCGAAGCGGCCGCCGAGACCGTCGCCGCCCAGACCCCTGCCGTAGAGGCCTCCGACGAGGAGCCCGCGCCCAAGGGCCGTGGCCGCCGCCGGGTCGCCCGCCGTGCCTCCGCGCCCGCCGGGACGCCCGTGACCGCCGAGACCCCCGTCGCCGCCGGTGTCGACACCGAGACCGCCGCCGTGGCCGGCGTGGGCGAGCCCACCGCCGAGGCGCAGGCGGCGGCCGCTGAGCAGGCCCCCGCCGGGAAGACCTCCGAGCAGGCCGAGGACGGCGCCCCGCGCCGTGGCCGCCGCCGCGCGGAGCGGCGTGCGGCGACCGGCTTCGCCGCGCCCGCACAGTCCGCCGCTGCCGCTGCCGCTGCCGCTGCCGCCGCCGCCGACGACGACGAGTCCGAGTCGCCGCGCCGGCCCGCGCGCCCCGCGGTCGCCGTCTTCCAGGCGCCCGTGTTCACCGAGCCGAAGTTCCAGACCCCGGAGCGCGCCGCCGCCGAGGCTGCCGCCGAGGACCACCCCGCAGAGGACCGCCCCGCCCAGGCCGTGGAGGCCGAGGAGCCGGTGGAGGAGCAGGCCGGTTCGCGGCGCCGCCGCCGGCGCCGGGGCGCGGCCGAGGAGCCGGAGCGGTTCGCCGACAGCGCCGCCGAGGCCGAGAGCCCCGTCGCCACCGTCGAGGAGACGGAGGACGACGACGACCAGGCCGAGGACGCCGCCGAGGGCGAGGAGAACGAGGAGACGGGTTCCCGTCGCCGCCGCCGTCGTGGCGGCCGCCGCCGTCGCCGCGGTGAGTCCGGTGACGCCGAGGGCGACAGCGAGGAACTCGCCGCCGAGCAGGCCGCGCAGGACGCCGAGGACACCGCCGAGCAGGTCGAGGAAGACGACGAGGAAGGCGCGGACGGCGGGGACGCCACGTCGGCCGAGGACGACGCCGACGACCAGGCCGGCGGGTCCACCGCGGGCAGCCGTCGCCGCCGTCGCCGCCGCCGTCGCGCCGGTGACGCCTCGGGGGACAACGAGCCGTCCACCGACGACCCGGAGCGCACCGTCGTCAAGGTGCGCGAGCCGCGCCCGGCGCGTGAGAAGAGCGAGCCGTCCGACGAGGTGCAGTCCATCAAGGGCTCCACGCGTCTGGAGGCCAAGAAGCAGCGCCGCCGCGAGGGCCGCGAGCAGGGCCGCCGCCGCGTGCCGATCATCACCGAGGCGGAGTTCCTGGCCCGCCGCGAGGCCGTCGAGCGCGTCATGGTCGTCCGCCAGCACGGCGACCGCACGCAGATCGGCGTCCTGGAGGACGACGTGCTCGTCGAGCACTACGTCAACAAGGAGCAGGCGGTCTCCTACGTCGGCAACGTCTACCTCGGCAAGGTGCAGAACGTCCTGCCGTCGATGGAGGCCGCCTTCATCGACATCGGCAAGGGCCGCAACGCCGTGCTGTACGCCGGCGAGGTCAACTTCGAGGCGCTCGGCATGGCCAACGGGCCGCGCCGTATCGAGTCCGCGCTCAAGTCCGGCCAGTCGGTCCTGGTCCAGGTCACCAAGGACCCGATCGGCCACAAGGGCGCCCGACTGACCAGCCAGGTCTCCCTGCCCGGCCGCTACCTCGTGTACGTGCCCGAGGGCTCGATGACCGGCATCAGCCGCAAGCTGCCCGACACCGAGCGGGCCCGGCTGAAGACCATCCTCAAGAAGATCGTCCCCGAGGACGCGGGCGTCATCGTGCGCACCGCCGCCGAGGGCGCGAGCGAGGACGAGCTGCGCCGGGACGTCGAGCGGCTGCAGGCGCAGTGGGAGGAGATCCAGAAGAAGTCCAAGAACGGCGGCAACGCTCCGACGCTGCTGTACGGCGAGCCGGACATGACCGTCCGGGTCGTGCGCGACATCTTCAACGAGGACTTCTCCAAGGTCATCGTCAGCGGCGACGAGGCGTGGCAGACCATCCACGGGTACGTCGCGCACGTCGCCCCGGACCTCGCCGACAGGCTGCAGCGGTGGACCAGCGAGGTCGACGTCTTCGCCACCTACCGGATCGACGAGCAGCTCGCCAAGGCCCTGGACCGCAAGGTCTGGCTGCCCAGTGGCGGTTCGCTGGTCATCGACCGGACCGAGGCGATGGTCGTCGTCGACGTCAACACCGGCAAGTTCACCGGTCAGGGCGGCAACCTCGAGGAGACGGTCACCAGGAACAACCTGGAGGCGGCCGAGGAGATCGTGCGCCAGCTGCGGCTGCGCGACCTCGGCGGCATCATCGTCATCGACTTCATCGACATGGTGCTGGAGCAGAACCGGGACCTGGTGCTGCGCCGCCTGCTGGAGTGCCTGGGCCGCGACCGCACCAAGCACCAGGTGGCCGAGGTGACCTCGCTGGGCCTGGTGCAGATGACCCGCAAGCGGGTCGGCCAGGGTCTGCTGGAGTCCTTCTCCGAGACCTGCGTGCACTGCAACGGCCGCGGTGTCATCGTCCACCTCGACCAGCCGGGCTCCACCGGCGGTGGCGGCAAGCGCAAGAAGCGGGCGCGGGCCGGTGCGGCCGAGCAGCCGCACGAGCACGAGCACGAGGCCGTCGCCGAGGCGGCGGTGCTGACCGCGCCGACCGCCGAGGAGGAGGCCGAGAGCGAGGCCGAGGTGGCCGCCGAGGCCGCCGAGCCGCTCGCGCTGCCCGAGCCGGTCTTCGCCCCCGACGAGGAGCTGTACAGCAGCATCGCCGAGGCCGAGGCGGCCGCGTCCCGCGGTGGCCGCGGCCGGCGCCGGGCGAGCCGGCGGGCATCCGCCCCGGCGGGCGCCCCCAAGGCCGAGCCGGCGAAGGCGGAGGCCCCCGAGGCCGAGGCCACGAAGCCGGAGCAGCCCAAGGGCAGGCGGCGCAAGGCCGCGCAGGCCGAGGCCCAGGCGCCCACCGCGCAGACGGTGACCGCCGAGGAGGAGGCCGAGCGCCCCGTGCAGCCGGAGCCGGCCGCCGAGGCGCTGGCCGAGCCCGTGGCCGTCGAGGACGCCGTCGTCGCGGCGACCGAGGCCCCCGCCGCCGAGCCGGCCGCGCCCCAGGGCCGTACCCGCCGCCGGGCCACCCGCCGGGTGTCCGCGCCGGCCGGTTCGCCCGCCGGGGCGGAGGCGGCCGTGGTGACGGTCCCGGAGACCGCGCCCGCCGCGGCCCCGCAGGCCGAGGCTCCCGCCGAGGTGCAGGCCCCGGCTGCCGAGGCCGCCGAGGCTCCCGCCGAGCCCGCCGCTCCGGCCCGTCCGCGGCGCCGGGCCGTGCGCAAGGCCACCGCGCCGACCGCACCGGTGGAGGCGGCCGTCGTGGTCGTGCCGGCCGCGGAGAGCGCGGCTCAGGCCCCGGCCGAGGCGACGGAAGCGACCGAGGTCGCGGAGGAGTCCGAGGCCGCACCGGCCAAGAAGACCGCCCGCAAGGCGGCCAAGAAGGCCACGGCGAAGAAGGCCGCCACCACGAAGACGACGGCCAAGAAGGCGGCCGCGAAGAAGACGGCGGCCAAGAAGGCGACGACCAAGAAGGCGGCGGCCAAGAAGACGGCCGCCAAGAAGACCTCGGCGGCGCAGCAGACGGCCCCGTCCGTCTCGGCCTCCGCGGACGAGTCCTGACCGATCAGGTCACACGGGGCCCGGTTTGACCCTTCCGGGCCGGGCCCCGTAACCTAGACCGTCGGCGTGTCCAATGTGCATGCCACATCCCCGTAAACCTCTTCCTCCCGGGCACACGGCTGGCCGGGAGAGGTCGTCCGCGTCTGCCGGGTGGCTGGCCTGCGGGGGTGCCGTTCCCCGAGCGAGAGAGTGAGATCCGCGTGTACGCCATCGTGCGCAGCGGTGGTCGCCAGCACAAGGTTGCTGTCGGCGACATCGTTGAGGTTGACAAGATTTCCACTGCCAAGGTTGGCGACACGGTCGAGCTCTCGACCCTGCTCGTTGTCGACGGCGACGCCGTGACCAGCGACCCGTGGGTGCTGGCCGGCATCAAGGTCCAGGCCGAGGTCGTGGACCACCACAAGGGCCAGAAGATCGACATTCTGCGCTACAAGAACAAGACCGGCTACCGCCGTCGTCAGGGCCACCGCCAGCAGTACACGGCGATCAAGGTCACGTCGATCCCCACGGCCGCGAAGTAAGGGACTGAGGAGAAATGGCACACAAGAAGGGCGCATCGTCCACTCGGAACGGTCGCGACTCCAATGCCCAGCGGCTCGGCGTGAAGCGCTTCGGCGGTCAGGTCGTCAGCGCGGGTGAGATCCTGGTCCGCCAGCGCGGCACCCACTTCCACCCGGGTGCGGGCGTCGGCCGTGGCGGCGACGACACGCTGTTCGCGCTGCAGGCCGGCTCGGTGCAGTTCGGCACCTTCCGTGGCCGCAAGGTCGTGAACATCGTTCCGGTCGCCTGAGTCGCGCTGATCGGAAGCTTTCGCGAGGCGGACCTCACTTCCCGGTCGGGAAGGCGGGTCCGCCTTTCGCGTGTTACACCGAAGACATCTCGTACCAAGAGAATCTCTCGTACGTTTCTGGAGGCACCCCACCATGACCACCTTCGTGGACCGCGTCGAACTGCATGTCGCCGCGGGTAGCGGAGGTCACGGCTGTGCCTCCGTTCACCGTGAGAAGTTCAAGCCGCTCGGCGGCCCGGACGGCGGCAACGGCGGGCGCGGCGGCGACGTCATCCTCACCGTCGACCAGTCCGTGACCACGCTGCTGGAATACCACCACTCCCCGCACCGCAAGGCCACCAACGGCAAGCCCGGTGAGGGCGGCAACCGCTCCGGCAAGGACGGCCAGGACCTGATCCTGCCGGTCCCGGACGGCACCGTCGTGCTGGACAAGGCCGGCAACGTCCTGGCCGACCTCGTCGGCCACGGCACCTCCTTCGTCGCCGCCCAGGGCGGCCGCGGCGGCCTCGGCAACGCGGCGCTGGCCTCCGCCCGCCGCAAGGCGCCCGGCTTCGCGCTGCTGGGCGAGCCCGGCGACCTGAGCGACATCGTGCTGGAGCTGAAGACCGTCGCCGACGTGGCGCTGGTCGGCTACCCGAGCGCGGGCAAGTCGTCGCTGATCTCGGTGCTGTCCGCGGCCAAGCCGAAGATCGCGGACTACCCGTTCACCACGCTCGTGCCGAACCTCGGTGTCGTCACCGCCGGCTCGACCGTCTACACCATCGCCGACGTGCCGGGCCTCATCCCCGGCGCCAGCCAGGGCAAGGGCCTGGGCCTGGAGTTCCTGCGCCACGTGGAGCGGTGCAGCGTGCTCGTGCACGTGCTGGACACCGCGACCCTGGAGTCCGACCGCGACCCCGTCTCCGACCTCGACATCATCGAGGAGGAGCTGCGCCAGTACGGCGGTCTCGACAACCGTCCGCGCATCGTCGTCCTGAACAAGATCGACGTGCCCGACGGCAAGGACCTCGCCGAGATGGTCCGCCCGGACCTCGAGGCGCGCGGCTACCGCGTCTTCGAGGTGTCCGCGGTCGCCCACATGGGGTTGAAGGAGCTGTCGTTCGCGCTGGCCGACCTGGTGGGCAAGGCGCGGGCCGCCAAGCCCAAGGAAGAGGCGACCCGTATCGTCATCCGGCCCAAGGCGGTCGACGACGCCGGGTTCACCGTGACCCGTGAGGACGCCGGCGGCGAGCCGCTGTTCCGGGTGCGCGGCGAGAAGCCCGAACGCTGGGTGCGGCAGACCGACTTCAACAACGACGAGGCCGTCGGCTACCTCGCGGACCGCCTCAACCGCCTCGGTGTCGAAGAGGAGTTGATGAAGGCGGGCGCCCGTACCGGCGACGGCGTCGCCATCGGCCCCGAGGACAACGCGGTCGTCTTCGACTGGGAGCCGACCGCCATGGCGGGCGCCGAGATGCTCGGCCGGCGTGGCGAGGACCACCGCTTCGACGCCCCGCGACCCGCGGCGCAGCGCCGCCGCGACCGCCAGGCCGAACGGGACGAGGCCGACCGGGAGTTCGACGACTTCGACCCGTTCTAGGCCGCGAGCCGGGCGGCGGTCAGAAGCCGCCGCCCAGCTGTACGTACTCCCGCACGCTCAGGGCGTCGTGGGCCGTCCCCAGCAGCGGGTCGCCGGAGTCGCTGAACGCGGGACCACCGGACGTGGACAGCAGGGCGCGAACGCCCCTGTCGGCCCAGGCGCACTGGTGGACATGCTGTTCCCGGACGACGATCACCTGGCACTTGAACAGCACGGGACCCTTGGCGATGCCTTCCTCGCTCTTCAGGAGGAACAGCCGGGGCTTCTCCGCCACCGTCGCGCCGGGTGCCCCGGCGGCCGTCCGCAGCATGTGGTCGCGGGCCCGCCGGGGGTCCTCGATCCGGCCGTAGGCGCCGTCGACGGTGAGCCACTGGCCGGGGGTCCCCGTCGGCTCGTCGACGTACGGCGCGAAGAAGCCGGACACCTCCGTTACGTCCTCATGGCCCCGGTCCGGTGCCGTGGTGATGCGGGGGACGCCGTCCGGCCGGCTCTCGCTCCGGATCCAGCCGTCGTCCCAGAGCGTGTCGGGGATCTTCAGCACCGGCGGTCCGGACCGATAGCGGACATAGCTCTTCGCGCCGATCAGCGGTTCCCGCGTCATGCTCCAGACACCCGGCCCGGCGCACAACAGGCCCACCACGGCGCACGACACCCACACGGCCCGGCGCGTGCGGGTACGGCCCAGGAACAGCGCGAGCAGCGCGAAACCGCCGGCCACGCCGAGGAGGACGGCCCCGGCCTTCTGCCGCCCCTCCCGGCTGCCCCGGCTCTCGCCCTCCTCCTGTGGGACCGGAGCCGTGAGAAGGAGGCGGTCACCGCCGGAGTCCGCCGCCCATCCCGCCCGGCGGACGGTCACGGTGGTCTCCTCGGCGACGAGCGCCCTGTCGATTCGCACGGTCAACGGACGCACCGACGTGCAGGTGACATGCCGAGCCCATCCGGTCACCAGCTTCCGGCAGCCCTTGCCGACCCCGACCGGCGTGGTGTTGCCGGGCAGGGCGTACTCCAGCGTCATACGCCGGCCGACCGGCTCTCCCTCCGCCAGGTGCTCCTGGGAGCCGTCCGGCCGGCTCGCGTAGATCTGGGGACGTATCGTCACGGTCCCGCCCACGTCTGCGGTGAGGTAGTCCGGCGCCACCTCGACCTCGTAAGCGGGCCGGTCGGCGGCCGGCCGTGCCGCCGCGGGGCCTGCGCCGCCCAGCAGCAGCGCGGCCGCGGCTCCCACGCCCAGGGCCCTGCGATGAGCCGGCATGCTCGTCCTTCCGTCGACAGTGGGGTACGAGACTGAGATCCACGGCCCGGGTGATCGGTTGTACACATGGCGAAGGGCCCGCCCGCACCTCCCGGAAGGGAGATACGAGCGGGCCCCATGCGAAACGTCAGGCCACCGGCTCAGGATCCCGGTCCGCCGGCGACGGCTCCTCCGCCTCCTCGGACGGCCCCGAAGACCCCGGGCTCTCCCCGCCCTGCCGGCCGAACCGCGGCTTCGCGGCGAGCAGCGGCAGCGTCAGGATGCCGAGGAACAGCGGCGCGAACATGTACCGGGCGAGCGGCGCCGGGTTGGCCGCCACCACCGTCAGCTGGAGCGCCAGCGGGATCGACATCATGGCCAGCGGCGCCCAGGAGCGCTGCCGGCGCGCGAACGACAGGAAGATCGCGAACGCCACGTAGCACCAGGTCGCGCCCCGCCACAGCAGCCACTGCAGCTGCGGCGTCTTGCTGGCCTTCCACGAGAAGAACGCCAGCTTGTGCAGCGTGTCGCTGAGCGGACGGATCTTCAGGACCGGCCGGTACTCGCTGTGCTTGATGTCCTGGTTCCAGTCGGCCCAGCCGAACAGGTTCTTCGGCACCGACGGCGGGCTGATCAGCGTCTGGCCCATCTTGTCGGCGGGGCCCGGGAACGGCGACCAGGCGATGTGCGAGCGGCACAGCCGCGCCCCGATCATCTGGTCCGGGGTGCGCTGCAGGACCCGCATCCACAGGTCCATCAGCTGGTCGTTGTACTCGGCGGCCTTCTTGCGGTTCATCGGCTTCTGCATCGCCCAGTCGGCGTTGTAGCAGTTGGCCGCCCGGCCGCCCCAGTGGGACAGCGGCGCCACCTTGGCCATCAGGGCCTTGTCCGACGAGGTGAAGGTCCACGGCGCCTTGCCGTAGACGACCGCGATGTCCGCGTAGTTCATCGCGTACACCTGGTCCTTGGTCGGGGTGATCACGCCCAGCGCGGGGTAGATCACCACCTGCAGCACGCCCGCGATCACCGCCGGGATCACCGTCGCGACCAGCATCGCCCTGCGCATCTTCGGCAGGACGAACAGCAGCACCGGCGCGGCGAGAACGGCGACGAGCAGACCGTTGTTGCGGAACAGGCCCATCGCCAGGAAGCCGATGAACAGCATCGCGACGTCGTTGCGGAACGCCTTGTCGCGCACCGCCTGCCTGCCGCGCATCCGGCGCACCACGAGCCGTCCGGCCGCGCCGAAGGCCACGACCGCGCCGATGACGAACGGCACGTCCTTCCACACGAAGATGGTGAACGAGCCGATCGACGGCAGCGCCGCCACCGCGATCGCGGCCGTCGCGCTCCACTTGCCCGGCACGCCGAACTGGCGCAGCGTCATCGCCACATAGGCCAGCGCCGCGGCCATGGCGACACCCTGCACGAACGTCAGCAGGGCCAGGTCACCGGTGATCTGCAGGGAGAGCCAGACCAGTCCGTCGTAGGCCACCGAGTGGTTGGACATCCAGTGGCCGGTGGTGACGTGCCAGACGTAGGAGATCGAGTCGTAGCTCATCCCGCCGGGGTAGAAGGCCGCCCACCACAGCAGGAAGATGACCTGGGTGACGGCGTAGACGGCCAGGGGCATCCGGCGCCGGGCCGGGATGCGTTCCAGGCGCTGCCTGACGGCTCTGGGGATCGTGGGCACGCTCAACGCTCCGCGGGCTCGGTGGACGATGGGTCGGGGTGCGCGAGTTCCAGCATCCGGTTGATCACTCGTTCGCCGGCCTGGCCATCGTCGAGGTCGCAGAAGACGTCCTTGAACTCCCGGTAGGTCTCCGTGTAGGAGGCGCTGATCCGGTCGATGTCGGCGAGCGCGTCGATCAGTTCGTCCGAGGTCTGCAGCAGCGGACCGGGGGCCTTGTCCTCGAAGTCGAAGTAGAAGCCCCGCAGCTGGTCGCGGTAGTACTCCAGGTCGTACGTGAAGAACAGCATCGGGCGGCCCGTGTTCGCGAAGTCGAACATGAGCGACGAGTAGTCCGTGACCAGCACGTCGGTGATCAGGAACAGCTCGGCGATGTCCGGGTAGCTGGAGACGTCGAAGACGAAGCCGTCACCGGCGCCGGGCACGGCGTCGACGATGTTCGAGTGCTTGCGCACGAGCAGGACGTGGTCGTCGCCGAGGCGCTCGGCGGCCTTCTTCACGTCCAGCCGCATGTCGAACTTGTAGTTGCCGGCCCGGTAGAACTGGTCGTCGCGCCAGGTCGGCGCGTACAGCACGACCTTCTTGCCGGCCGGCAGGCCGATCCGCTCGCGCACGCTCTTGGCCAGCTCCTGAGTCTCCTCGGAGAGCAGCACGTCGTTGCGCGGGTAGCCGGACTCCAGGATCTCGCCCTCGAACTGGAACGCCCGCCGCATGATCGGCGTGGAGAAGCGGTTGGGGGAGACCAGGAAGGACCAGCTCGGCGTCTCCTCGGCGACCTTCTGCAGGTACTTGCGGTCGGCGAACTGGACGCTGTCGATGTCGTGGCCGATCCGCTTGAGCGGCGTGCCGTGCCACGTCTGCACGATGACCTGGCCCTCGCGGCGGCGGATCCAGTGCGGCAGGTGCGTGTTGGTGACGATGTACCGGCTGCGGCCGAGCGCCTCGTACCACTCGCGGCTCCAGCGGCGGATGACCTTCACGCCCTCGGGGATCTCCGCGCGCAGGTCCTCCACCACCCACACGTGCTCCAGCTCGGCGCCCTGGCGCACCAGCTGCTCGTAGACGGCACGCGGCGAGTCGGAGAACTGGCGGCCGGAGAACGAGGCGTACAGGACGGTGTCCTTCAGCGGCGCGGTACGGGCCTGCGCGTACACCTTGGTGCGCAGCTCGCGCTGGCGGTACCAGCCGACCTCGGCGGGACCGAGGTCGGAGGCGGCCTCGATGAGCAGCCGGTCGAAGAAGCGGTGGGTGAGCGTGTAGTCCCGGCCACGCACGCTGAAGTCGACCGGCAGGGCATCCAGCGCGGACGGCACGGCACGCACCGGCACCTCCACGCGGGAGTCGGCGGTGCGGGCGAACAGGTACCAGCGGCCCTGACGCAGCGGCACCTTGGCGATGCTGTCCGGCACCGGCAGGAACTCGGCGCTCAGCACACCGTCGGCGACGGTCGCCGGGTAGGTGTGCTCCTCGGCGTGCCGGCTGTGCCGTACGACGATCTCGACCGGCTCCTCGACCTGCGCGGGCAGGGCGGCGGTGAGGGCGATGCGGCCCTCCGCGCTGACCGACAGCTCGCCGGTCATGGGCTGCACGGGCTGGGTGCGCAGCACCAGGCGGCCGGAGCCGTCGCTGGTGACGGCGATGACACGGCCGCCCCAGGCGGCGGTGGGCCCGCCGTCCACGGAGATCTGCCGGCCGAGGTCTCCCTCGGCGGCGTCCACGGCGACGGGGAAGCGGCGCTTGGCGCCGACGCCCAGCTCGGCCGTCCACTTGTCGGAGACGTGCAGGTTGTGGCTGTCACGGCCCTCGACGTCCAGGTCGGCCAGCGGCACCCGCACCGAGAACGTGCCGCCGCTGCCTCGCTCCACCGGCAGGTCGAGCTCGGCCTCGGTGGACCCGTGGGTCAGGCGCAGGGTGAGCGGCGCGTCGCCGGTGGCGGCGTCGTGGCCGAGCGTGCCGGTCAGCTCCAGCACACCGTCGACTGCCCGGTGCCCGGTCAGCCGGGCCCGCACCCGCTCCACCCGCACGTACAGGTGCTCGTCGGCGACGTACGGCACGACCCGGACGTCCTTGTCGACCCAGAACGGCGACGGGCTCTGCGCGCTGCCGGTCTCGCCGGCCTTCAGCCGGGTCCGGCGCACGATGCCCTGCTGGACGGTGGTGACGGTGAGCCGCCACACGCCGTCGCGCCAGCCGCCGCGCGCCTTGAGCTTGGCCGGGTTCAGTTCGGCGGTGAAGCCGGACCAGTCGTAGTTGTGCAGCGACTGGCCGGAGGTCTGCGTGGCGCGCAGCGCGCGCGCCTGGTTCGGCCGCACCAGGACGGTGCGGCGGCTGCCGACCTCGCGCAGCATCAGCACGCGCAGGGCGGTGCGCTGCGGCCGCTCGGCGGCCAGGTTGCGGATGTAGGCGTGGCCCTCGAGGCGCAGCCGGCCGTCGCGCCAGATCAGCGCCTCGGCGCGGGCGCGGGCGGAGAAGTCGTTGTCGACGCGCAGCACCGAGCGCGGCACGGGCCGCTTGCCCTGGTCGAGGACCGGGTAGTCGGCGACGTGGCGCAGCCCCTGGCGGACCACGGGGACGGCCCGCCCGGTCTCCCGCTCGTAGGCGAGCAGCTCCATCAGCTCCGTCAGGCGGCCCTCGAGGATCAGATGGCACTTCAGCCGCAGCGCGACCGGCAGGCGGGGCATGACCGACTCGTCGACGCGGCCGAGGAAGTCGGCGGCGCCGCTCATGAACAGTTCGCGGAACTCGTCGCCGGCCTCGTCGAGCACGCCCATGAACAGCGGCAGCTCGTCGGTGATGAAGATCTCGTCGTACCAGTGCTTGTGGGCGACGTACTCCTCGCCGGGCTGGGAGGCGAGGAAGCGGCTGACCCGGTCGCAGGAGCGGATGCGGTCGCGGACGTTGACCGGCTCGGTGCGGCGCTGGGTGATCGACGGGGCGCCGCCGGTGCGCTGGCGCCACAGGTAGATCGGCTCGCCGAGCACGTCGACGGCGGAGGCCAGGAAGTGCGCGGGCAGCGTGACCGGGGCGTCCTCGTAGAGGATCCCGGGGAACTCGAAGGCGTGCTTGTCCCAGAACGAGCGGCGGAAGACCTTGTTCCAGGCCGTGCGGTCGTAGACGAGGTTCTTGTCGCGGCTGATGTGGGTCCGCGTGCGGTCGGTGCGCAGCCGCTTCTCGTGCAGCGGGGAGATGAGGATCTCGCCGGCCTTGAGCAGGTTGACATTGCCGCTGACGAAGTCCGAGCCGGACGCCTCCAGGCTGGCGATGCAGCGCTCGTAGGCGTCGGGCAGCACGATGTCGTCGCTGTCCACGAACGCGAGGAACTCGGTGCCCTCGGTGAGGTGGGCCACACCGGTGTTGCGGGCGGGGCCGAGTCCCTGGTTCTCCTGGGGGACGACGCGGATCCGGTCGTCCTTGGCCGCCCATCTCTCGGCGATCGCGAGGCTGCCGTCCGTGGAGCCGTCGTCGACGACGATTGCCTCCCAGTCGGTGAACGTCTGGTCCGCGATCGACTGCAGGCACTCGTCGAGGAAGAGTTCCACGTTGTACACGGGAACGACTAGTGACAGACGGGGAGGCATCTGCGGTACTGCGCCTTTCTCAGGTTACGTATGTGTCCGGTGGTGACCGGACCCGCCGGACACGGTAGCTCTAGCCCCGCGTGAGACGGCTCGGACGCTCCGCCGGAAGTGTCACCGGCGGCACATCCTCCTGGTTCAGGAAGACCCTGCGTACCACACGCTCCGCCGCCCGGCCGTCGTCGAACTCGCAGAACCGCCTGCGGAACTCCGTGCGCGCCTTGGCGGAGGTGTCGTCGCACCAGCGCCCCGAGAGGAAGACGTCCAGGAGGTCCCCTTCGGTTGCCACCACGTGGCCGGGCGACTCTACGTGAATGTCGAAGTAGGTGCCCCGAGTGGCCCGGTACACGTCCCAATCGTTGGCAAAGACGACGATCGGCCGGTCCAGCAGCGCGTAGTCGAACATCAACGACGAGTAGTCCGTCAGCAGACAATCCGCCGCGAGGTACAGCTCCTCCACCGACGGGTGCCCGCTCACGTCGACGACCGGGGAGCCGTCCGTGGAGCCCGGGCCCGTGCCGAGGTTGAAGTAGTGGACGCGCGAGAGCACCGTGAAGCCGTCACCGAGCCGCTCGGCGAAGTGCTCCAGGTCGAGCAGCGGCCGGGGCACCGCCTGGTAGTCGCGGTGGGTCGGCGCGTACAGCACGACCTTCTTGTCCGGGGCGAGACCGAGCTTCTCGCGGGCCCGCGCCCGGTCCTCGTCGGTGGCGTTGACCAGCACGTCGTTGCGCGGATAGCCGTAGTCGAGGGAGGTGTACTCGGCCGGGTAGGCCCGGTTCCAGATCGCGGTGGTGAAGCTGTTGGCGGAGATGCTGTAGTCCCAGCGGTCTATCCGCTCGATCAGCGTCTCCATGTCGAGGTCGGCCTGCCCGATCGGGTACTCGACGAGGTCGACGCCCATCCGCTTGAGCGGCGTGCCGTGGTGGGTCTGCACGAAGACCTGACCCGGGCGCTTGACCACCAGGGTCGGAAAATTGACGTTGTTGACCAAGTATTTGCTGCGGGCCATCGCCTTCCAGAAGCCCCACGAGCCCGGACGCACCACGGTGGTGCCGGCCGGCGGCTTGTTGCGCGCGTCCGGCTTGAGCACCCAGGTCGTCTTCACATGCGGGGCCAGCTCCAGCAGCTTTTGGTGGATGGCCGCCGGGTTGCAGGCGTAGTCGGCGTTCCAGTACGCGGCGAAGACCGCGGTGTCCTTGCGCACCGGCAGCATCCGCTGGCCCCGGTAGTACGCCCGCAGCACCACCGAGCGCACCGGCTTCTTCAGCCGGCGCGCGGCCCGGTAGGCGCGGCGCGCGACGGGGCGCAGCCGGACCGGGAGTCGCTCGGCGACGCGGCGCACGCCCGACCGGGAGGATCCCGTCGCCTTGGGCGCCTGGTGGCCGGCCGGGCGGCGGGCCTGCTCGGCCTGGAGCCGGCGGGCCCGGAACTCGGCACGCGCGTCGGCGGGCAGCCGGCCCGGCATCCGCTCGATGACGCCCAGGTGGAAGGTCATGCGCTCGTACAGCGGGCCGCGCCAGTGGTCGAACTGCGGGTGCTGGTCGAGGAAGGCGAACACCAGGTCGTACTGGTCGAAGACGTCGAAGTGCTTACGGCTGGAGGAGGACAGGATGGAGCCCTGGCGCCGCTGGCGGTAGTGCACGCAGACCCGGTCCAGCAGGGCGATGGTCTCGGCGGCCACCATCACCGGATAGGTCCACGGGGTGTCCTCGTAGTAGCCCGCGGGGTACTCGAAGCCCCAGCGCTCCACGAAGTCGCGGCGGTAGGCCTTGTTCCAGGCGACCTGCAGCAGCAGCAGGAGGTCGGGGTGGTCGTCCAGCCGGAATGCGCCGCGCGGGCCGTCGGTGAGCAGCGACCGCTTGGCGTTCGCGGAGACGCGGCCGTCCCAGTAGGTGCGCTCGTAGTCGAAGACCAGCAGCTCGGGATCGCCGGTCTCCTCCAGGCGGCGCGCGATGGCCTGCAGGGAACCCGGCAGCAGCGTGTCGTCGCTGTCCAGGAAGATCAGGTAGGCGCCCCGGGCACGGGCCATGCCCACGTTGCGCGCCCGGCCGAGCCCCACGTTCTGCTCGAGCTGCACCGCCACCACACGCGGGTCGAGCCCCGCGTACTCGTCCATGATCTCGCCGCACGCGTCGGGTGAGGCGTCGTTGACCGCGATGACCTCGAAGTCCGTGAAGGACTGGCCGAGCACCGAGTCGAGACAGTCGCGCAGATACGCCTCGACCCCGTACGCCGGAACGATGATGCTGAACCGGGGTGTGGCGCTCTCTTGGGCTTGCGTGGGAATCATGTCGGCTTTGCGCTTTCGGAGGGGGGAAGCGGGGCGCGGTTCCGAGGGGCGGGGGTGGGGGACGCAACCGGCCCGCCCCTGCGGGCTGTCACTCGGATCGGGTCAGGGCGTACCTGAGCAGACGGCGCGTGGCGTCGGACTGGCGGTGGCGCAGGGCACCGGGCAGCAGGGTCAGGGCGTGCAGCCGCATCGACAGGTGCCGCCGCGCGGACCGGGCGGCCTTGGGCCAGCCGTGGCGGTCCAGGTCGTCGGCCACCTCGTTGAAGAACCGTACGGCCTCCCCGAAACGGGCGCCGGTGAGGGCCTCCGCCGAGGACAGGCTGCCGGAGTGGCGCCGGTAGCGGAAGACGGGGGCCGGCTCCACGACCAGCTTCTCGCCGCGCTGGATCAGCTCGATGATCAGGGCCAGGTCCTGGATGACGGAGAGGTCCTCGCGGAAGTTGATCGCCTTGACCGCGTCGGCGCGCCAGCAGATCGACGGGAAGTACAGCCAGTTCCCGCCGAGCAGGTTGGCGGCCAGCGGCTCACCGGACAGCACCAGGCGCCGGCCGTTGTGTTTCGGCGCGTACAGGCGCCGCTTGACCTCGTCGCCGAGCGAGGTCGAGGGGTCGCCGTGCTCGTCGATGACCTCGACGCCGGGCTGGTAGATCGCCGCGTCCGGCACGGCCTCGATTGCGGCCCGCAGCGTCTCGACGTAGGTCGGGAGCAGCAGGTCGTCACTGCCGAGCATGGTGAAGTGCGTCGACTCCACCAGCTCCACGCACTTGCGGAAGTTGCGGGTGATGCCGAGGTTCTTCTCGTTGCGCAGATAGCGCACCCGCTCGTCGCCGAGGGAGGCGAACCACTCCGGCACGCCCGGCTCACGGCCGTCGTCGACGACGGTGAGCCGCCAGTCCTTGTCGGTCTGGTCCAGCACGCTCTGCACGGCTGCCTGCATCAGGGCGGTGTCGCCGTAGTGCGGCAGCATGATGTCGAGGGTCTGCACGCGCGTCACTTCCCGTTCCTGGCGGGCCGCAGCACCGAGCGGCGGCTGAACGCGAGCAGCAGGATCATGCCGATGCGGCCGAGATACAGGGTGGCCTTCAGGGGCGACTGGCTGGGGGTGCCGGTCGTGCGCGGGCGCATCGCGACGGGGACCTGCTCGACGCGGTACCCGGCCCGGATCACGGCGATCGTGGACTCCACGGTGTCGCCCAGGTACTCCACGGGGTACCAGCGGGCGAACACGTCGATGAGGTCGCGGCCGCAGGCGCGGAAGCCGGAGGTGACGTCGGTGAGCCGGGTGCGCGCCATGCGCGACAGCCAGAACGCCAGCACCAGCATCGCCCACCGGCGCGGGCCGCGGGCCTCGTACTCGCCGGTGCCGGCGAACCGGGCGCCCATGACGAGGTCGGCGCCGCTCTCCAGCCGGGCGAGCAGCTCCGGCACGTTGCGCGGGTCGTGCTGGCCGTCGGCGTCGACCTGGATGGCGATGTCGTAGTCACGGTCGTGGGCGTACTTGTATCCGGCGCGCATCGCGCCGCCCACCCCGAGGTTGTACGGCAGCTTCATCACCGTCGCGCCGGCGGCGCGGGCGACCGCGGCGGTCTCGTCGGCGGAGCCGTCGTCCACCACGAGGACGTCCGCACCCGGAAGGGTGGTGTGGACCTCCTTGATGACGTCGGCGACGCCGGCCGCCTCGTTCCACGCCGGCATGATGATCAGCACACGCTTGCCGTCGATCACTTACCCTCCCCCTGTTCTGCAGATGCGGCGGGGGTCTCCAGCTCGGCGAGCCGGGCCCGCAGGTCCTGGACGTCGATGCGGAGCAGCGCCACCTCTTCGGAGAGGGTGCGGCCCTCCTCCTCCAGATGTCCCACTTCCCAGCTCAGCTGGAGCGAGACGACGAAGAGGAAGGCGACGCCCATGAACAGCACCAGGCTGACGCCGGAACGGACTCCGAGGACCTCGGACACCGCGTCCACACCTCGCGGGAAGAACCCGAGCGGGATGATCACAAGGCCGGTGATCACCCAGAGGAAGGCGTACTTCTCCTTGAGCTTGCGACGGCGCAGGAGCTCGACGATGCACGCGACGAGGACGACTCCGGTGACCGAAGTCAGCATCCACAACTGCATACCGCACTCCGGTGTATCGGACGACTCATGGAAAGGGCCTGTCTACTCTTCCAGGGGTGTGTACCAGGGGGAGCGGCTGCTGAGGGACCCACCCGACCGGACCCCGACTGCACGCGGAGGGACGGTTACGAAGAGTGATGAAATGGCGGTCACCCTATGAGCGCACCGGGCGGTAGCTTACACGAGCGCGAATGGCGAGTGACATACAGGTGGCCACCGTCAGTGACCCTGCTGTGTACGCCACTTCGACCCTCGTGCGCAGGTCCAGCGGGCTCAGCGTGATTGCGATCAGCACCAACGTGCCCACCACCCAGGACAACAGCTGAAGTCGCGCACCGTTACTGGTGAGCAGCGCCTGACCCAGCACCATGGCCAGCATGTACAGGGTCGTACCGGCCGACAGCCAGGCGAAGTCCGTGGCGCTCAGCACATCCGGGGCGCCGAACACCGTCGGCAGGATCGCAGGTCCGAGCGCCACCGCGCCCAGCCCGCCGGCGAGGCCCAGCCCGGCCGTGACCGACGCGGCCCGCAGCAGCAGCCGACGGTAACCCTGTGTGTCCCCCTCGGCCGCCGCCGACGACAGCCCCGCCAGCAGCGACACCTGGAAGGCGCCGAAGACGAACAGCGGCACCCGGGCCAGCACCAGCGCCGACAGCAGCGCCGCGACCAGCGCGTCGTCGTTCGTCGAGATCAACTTGGTGCTGATCACCGCGATGTTGACGAGCAGCTGTGCGAGCAGCGTCGAGCCGACCAGCAGCCCGAGGTGCTCGATCAGCTCCCGCCAGTGTGCCTGCGACCCCGGCCGCGCTCCCTGGAACACCGGCTTGATCGTCGCCAGTACGGCCAGCAGCGGGGCCACCGTCAGCACGGCCGCGAACGCGAACGGCGAGGTCACGCCGGACACCGCCAGCGCGGCCGACAGCACGATCCGCAGCACGCCGTCCAGGCCCAGCTGCATGCCGTACGCCTGGAACCGGCCGAGACCGGCGAGGATGCCACGCGTCACATACGCCACGGCCAGCGCCGCGAAGGCACCGGCGAGCGAGTACACGAGGCTGGTGTCGCCGTGGAAGAACAGATCGGCGATCCACCCGGCGAACGCCACGAGCGGCACCAGCACCAGCGCCAGCAGGCTCGCGGAGAGCGCCGCGCCGCGCCGCAGCACCGGCAGCACCCCGTCGCCGTGCACCACCCGGGCGGCGACGATCCGGGTGATCTCCTGCTCGACCGGGAAGAACAGCCCGAGGCCGATGGAGAACACCACCGTCCACAGCACCGAGAAGCTCGCCATGTCGTCGACGGCGAGCGCGTGGCCCGCCGCCGCGAGATGGACGTAACTGGCCACCCCGAGCACCGCGGTGCCGGCGCCGACGAACGCGGTGCCCTGCGGCAGCGCCGTGGTGATGCGGTCGAGGAGGCTCACGCGCGCGTCCGCTCCTCGGAGGCGATCACCTTCAGCGCCTCGGCCAGCTGCTCGCGCCAGTGCGGCTGCACCGCCACGCCCGCCTCGGCCCACCGCTCGTGGGCCAGCACGCTGTAGGAGGGGCGGCGGGCCGGCCGGACGAACCTCTCCGACGTCGTCGGGCGCACCCGCTCAGGGTCCAGGCCGGTCAGCTCGTACGCGGCCCGGGCCAGGTCGAACCAGGTCCCGGTACCGGACGCGGTGCCGTGGTAGACGCCCGCCGGGGCCCGCCCGGCCAGGGCCGCCTCGGCCAGGTCCGCGATCTGCCGGGCGAGCGCGACGGTCCAGGTGGGCTGGCCGCGCTGATCGTCGACCACGTCCACGGTGTCCCGCTGCGCGGCCAGGTTCAGCATCGTCGCGACGAAGTTGCGCCCGTGCGCGCCGTACAGCCACGCCGTGCGCACCACATAGCCGCGCTCGGGCAGCAGCTCGGTCACCGCCTGCTCGCCGGCCAGCTTGCTGCGGCCGTAGGCGTTGACGGGTGCGGTCGGGGCGTCGTGCCGGTACGGCTCGTCGGCGTCGCCCGGGAAGACGTAGTCGGTGGAGACGTGGATCAGTACGGCGCCGCTCTCGGCGCACGCCTCGGCGAGCACCCGCGGGCCCTCGCCGTTGATCCGGGTGGCCGCGGCCTCCTCGGCCTCGGCGCCGTCCACGTCGGTCCACGCGGCGGCGTTCACCACGACGTCGTGCCCGGCGAGCGCCGCGCGCACCGCGGCGGCGTCGGTGATGTCCAGCCCGTGGCGGGTCACCGCGTTCACGTACAGCCCGCGCCCGCCGAGGACCTCGGCCAGGTCACGGCCGAGCATGCCGGCCGCGCCGGTGATCAGTACACGCGTCATGCCGGAAGCGCCGCCTTCGCCTTGAGCGGCTCCCACCAGGCGCGGTTGTCGCGGTACCACTGGACGGTGTCGGCCAGGCCCTGCTCGAAGGTGACCTGCGGCTTGTAGCCGAGCTCCTCCTGGATCTTGGCGATCGACAGGGAGTAGCGCAGGTCGTGGCCCTTGCGGTCCTCGACGTGCTCGACCATGTCCCAGCCGGCGCCGCAGGCGTCCAGCAGCAGGCCGGTCAGCTCCTTGTTGGTCACCTCGGTGCCGCCGCCGATGTGGTAGACCTCACCGGCGCGGCCGCCGCGCAGCACCATCTCGATGCCCCGGCAGTGGTCGGACACGTACAGCCAGTCGCGCACGTTCAGGCCCTCGCCGTACAGCGGGACCTTCTTGCCGTCCAGCAGGTTCGTGGTGAACAGCGGGATCATCTTCTCGGGGAAGTGGTACGGCCCGTAGTTGTTGGAGCAGCGGGTCACCACCACGTCCATGCCGTGCGTACGGTGGTACGACAGCGCCAGCAGGTCCGAGCCGGCCTTCGAGGCCGAGTACGGGGAGTTCGGCGCCAGCGGCCAGTCCTCGGTCCACGAGCCCTCGGCGATCGAGCCGTACACCTCGTCCGTGGAGACGTGCACGAACCGGCCCACGCCGTGGCGCTTCGCGGCGTCCAGCAGCACCTGGGTGCCCAGCACGTTCGTGGTGACGAACGGCGAGGAGTCCATGATCGAGCGGTCCACGTGCGACTCGGCGGCGAAGTGCACCACCGCGTCCTGGCCGCGCATCGCGTCGTCGACGACTGCGTCGTCGCGGATGTCGCCGCGCACGAACGTGTAGCCGGGCTTGTCGGCCACCGGGGCGAGGTTCGCCTCGTTCCCGGAATAGGTCAGGTTGTCCAGCACGGTGACCTGGGCACCCTCACCGGAGGGCAGCTCTCCGAGAAGCAGGGCGCGCACGAACTGTGAACCGATGAAGCCGGCGCCGCCGGTGACGAGAATCTTCATAAGGCCCACTATCCTAGGCGCAGCGGCGCAGCCCCCCGTTCGGTGCCGGTTGGGTCCCGGTTCGGCCGCCGTTTCCGTGGCGGTTCTCACCTCCGTCTCACCCAGTGGATGTCCGGGGCGGTCATCCGCCTGCCGTAGGCTGCGTGCCCATGCGTGGAATTGTGCTCGCCGGTGGTACCGGCTCCCGTCTGTGGCCGATCACCCGTGCGGTGTCGAAGCAGCTGATGCCGGTCTTCGACAAGCCGATGATCTACTACCCGCTGTCCACCCTGGTCATGGCCGGTCTGCGGGACATCCTCGTCATCACCGGCCCCGACGAGCGGCCCCAGTTCGAGCGGCTGCTCGGCGACGGCTCCGACTGGGGCCTGAACATCGAGTTCGCCACGCAGGAGCACCCCAACGGCATCGCCGAGGCCTTCGTCATCGGCGAGGACTTCATCGGCGACGAGCCCGTCGCGCTGATCCTCGGCGACAACATCTTCCACGGCGTCGGCCTCGGCCGGCAGCTCGCCAAGTACCGCGAGCCCGAGGGCGGTGTCGTCTTCGCGCACGCCGTCTCCGACCCGACCGCCTACGGCGTCGTCGACTTCGACGAGGACGGCCGCGCCCGCTCCATCGAGGAGAAGCCGCAGAACCCCAAGTCCCGCTACGCGGTGCCCGGTCTGTACTTCTACGACAGCCGGGTCGTCGAGATCGCCAAGGGCCTCAAGCCCAGCGCCCGCGGCGAGCTGGAGATCACCGACGTCAACGGCTACTACCTGGAGCGCGGCGAGCTGCAGGTGTCGGTGCTCGACCGCGGCACGGTCTGGCTGGACACCGGCACCTTCCAGTCCCTCGTCCAGGCCTCCGAGTACGTGCGCGTGGTCGAGGAGCGGCAGGGCATGAAGATCGGCTGCCTCGAGGAGGCCGCCTGGCGCGCCGGGTTCATCGACGACGCCCGGCTGCGTGAGCTCGCCGAGCCGCTGACCAAGAGCGGCTACGGCGACTACCTGCTGGATCTGCTGGCTCACGAGTCCGAGCGGGCCTGAGAGAGGAAACGGCTGTTTCATGAAGGTCAACCCCCTTGGCATCGAAGGCGCGTGGGAGTTCGTCCCGCAGCAGCACGGTGACGCCCGCGGCCTGTTCCTGGAGTGGTACAAGGCCGAGCCCATGGCCGAGGCCGTCGGCCACCCGCTCGACCTGAAGCAGGGCAACCTCTCCGTGTCCGCCGCCGGTGTGGTGCGCGGCATCCACTTCGCCGATGTGCCGCCCGGCCAGGCCAAGTACGTCACCTGCGTGCGCGGCGCCGTGCTCGACGTGATCGTCGACGTGCGGGTCGGCTCGCCCACCTTCGGGCAGTGGGAGGCGGTACGCCTCGACGAGAAGGACCGCAAGGCCGTCTACCTCTCCGAGGGTCTCGGCCACGGCTTCTGCGCGCTGACCGACGACGCGACCGTCACCTACCTGTGCTCCGAGGGCTACGCCCCGCAGCGCGAACGGACCGTCCACCCGCTCGACCCGGCGATCGGTGTCGAGTGGCCGGTCGGCGGTGAGCCCGAGCTGTCCGCGAAGGACGCCCAGGGCCCGACGCTTCAGCAGGCGCGCGAGGCGGGCATCCTGCCGGTGTACGAGGAGTGCCTCGCGTTCCGTGCGTCGCTCGCGCAGCGCGACTGAACCCTTACAGAGTGCATACACCGGACTGTTAGGCTGCGCGGATGACCTGGCTGATCACCGGCGGTGCCGGCTACATCGGTTCGCATGTCGTGAAGAGCATGGCCGAGGCGGGTGAGCCGGTGGTCGTCGCGGACGACCTCTCCGGCGGTGATCCGCGCCGGCTGCCGGGGCAGGTCCCGCTGGAGCGCGGCACCGTCCTCGACCGGCCCTTCCTCGACCGTGTGCTGCGTGAGCACGCGGTCGAGGGGATCGTCCATCTCGCCGCGAAGAAGGCCGTCGGCGAGAGCGTCGAGAAGCCCCTCCTCTACTACCGCGAGAACGTGACGGGTCTTCAGGTCCTGCTGGACGCCGCGGTGTCGGCGGGGGTGAGCAGCTTCCTGTTCTCCTCCTCCGCCTCCGTGTACGGCACGCCCCCCACCGAGGTCGTCACCGAGGACACCCCGCTCGCGCCGCTCAGCCCGTACGGCGAGACCAAGACCGCCGGCGAGTGGATGGTCCGCGCCACCGGCCGCGCCCACGGCATGGCCACCGCCTGTCTGCGCTACTTCAACGTCGCGGGCACCGCCGAGCCGGCGCTCGCCGACACCGGTGTGTTCAATCTCGTCCCGATGGTCTTCGAGCGGCTCGACGCCGGGCTGCCCCCGCTGATCTTCGGCGACGACTATCCGACGGCCGACGGCACGTGCGTGCGTGACTACATCCACGTCGCCGACATCGCCGACGCCCATCTCGCCGTCGCGCGCCGGCTCGCCTCGGCCCGGGGGGCCGGCGATCTCGTCTACAACATCGGCCGGGGCGAGGGCGTCTCGGTACGGGAGATGATCCGCCTCATCGCCGAGATCACCGGCCACGAGATCGCCCCCGAGGTCACCGACCGCCGCCCCGGCGACCCGGCGAAGGTGGTCGCCTCCGCCGACCGTCTCGCGACGGACCTCGGCTGGAAGGCCCGCCACGACGTCCACGCGATGATCGCGTCGGCGTGGGAGGCACGGCGCGCGTCACGCGGGTAGACGCGGCGGGGAGGCACCCCGCAGCGCGTGGCTGCGCAACCTGCGGCGGCTTCACCGGCGCGGGGACGCGCACCCCACGGCGGCTACGCCGGTGCCGGGCGCGAGGAAACGCCGGGCCGCGACCCTCACGGCGGCCACATCGGCGCCGGGCAGCCGCAGCGCCGGGCCGCGACCCCCGCGGCGGCCACACCAGCGCGGGCGCAGGGAAACGCCGGGCCACGCACCCCACGGCGGCCACACCGGCGCCGGGCACCCCGCAGCGCCGGGCCGCGCACCGAACGGCGGCCACACCTGAGCCGGGCGGTCGCAGCGCCGGGCCGTGACCCCCGCGGCGGCCACGAGCCCCCGGCCCCCGGAGACACCCGTCCGGCAGACCCACCGCGCTCACCGCCACGCCACCGGCAGGTCCACGGTGCGAAACGGGCGCGCGGCGATCCGGCCCGCTCGCGTAGATTTTCCTTCCCGGCAGACCGCGCCATCTGGCGCGCGGTGCGAGGGACCGAGTGAGGACGGCGCAGGTGGCAGTGGCAAGGCAGGACGTGGGGGACGCCCGCAGGATCGTCGTCAAGGTGGGTTCCTCCTCGCTGACCACGGCCACCGGAGGCCTGGACGCCGACCGCGTCGACGCCCTCGTGGACGTGCTGGCCAAGCACCGCAGTGGTGGTGAGAAGGAGATCGTCCTGGTCTCCTCCGGCGCCATCGCCGCCGGCCTCGCCCCGCTGGGCCTGCGCCGCCGCCCCAAGGACCTCGCCCGCCAGCAGGCCGCCGCCAGCGTCGGCCAGGGCCTGCTCGTCGCCCGCTACACCGCCTCCTTCGCCCGTTACGGCGTCCGCGTCGGCCAGGTGCTGCTGACCAGCGACGACATGAGTCGCCGCACCCACCACCGCAACGCCTCGCGCACCCTGGACAAGCTGCTGGCGATGGGCGCCTTCCCGATCGTCAACGAGAACGACACCGTCGCCACGGACGAGATCCGCTTCGGCGACAACGACCGCCTCGCCGCCCTCGTCGCCCACCTCGTCCACGCCGACCTGCTGGTCCTGCTGTCCGACGTCGACGGTGTCTACGACGGCGACCCCAGCAAGCCCGGCACGTCCCGGATAGCCGAGGTGAAGGGCCCGCAGGACCTCGCGCACGTCGAGATCGGCAGCGCGGGCAAGGCCGGCGTCGGCACCGGCGGCATGGTCACCAAGGTCGAGGCCGCCCGGATCGCGGCCGCCGCCGGCATCCCGGTCGTGCTGACCAGCGCCGTTCACGCAGCGGAGGCCCTCGCCGGCGGCGACACCGGCACCTACTTCAACCCCACCGGCCGCCGCTCCGCCGACCGGCTGCTGTGGCTGCAGCACGCCTCCACCCCGCAGGGCGCCCTGCTGCTGGACGACGGCGCGGTGCGCGCGGTCGTGGACCGGCGCACGTCGCTGCTGCCGGCCGGCATCGCAGCGGTCGAGGGCGACTTCAGCGCCGGCGACCCGGTCGAGCTGCGCGACCGGCAGGGCAACGCCGTCGCCCGCGGCCTGGTCAACTTCGACGCCAGGGAGATCCCCCGGCTGATCGGCCGCTCCACCCGCGAACTGGCCCGCGAGCTGGGCCCGGCCTACGAACGCGAGGTCGTACACAGGGACGATCTGGTCCTGCTGCACCCCTGAACGGGGTCGAACGTGCCCGGATGCGGGGTCGAAACGTCCGCTTCCGCGGACGACGTTCCGTAAAACCACCCCGCGGAGCCGTGCGGCCTGCTGGACTTTGTCCGAGGCACACCATTCCTGTCTCAGGGACACATCCGCACGAACACTGGGCGAAGGAGGCCGTCGTGGCCGTCGTGAGACGAGTGCGCCCCGGGGCGGCGGCATCCCGTGGCGGCACGGGCGGCGGTGCCGCGGGCGGCCGCGGACCCCGGGCGGCCGGTGAGGAGCGCGCCCTGACGTCCGTCGCGGCCGGCGACCGGCAGGAGACGGAACCGCAGGACCTGCCCCGGCTGTGGCACGTCACCCTCAGCGTGTCCGGCGACCCGGCCCCGCTGCCGGAGCTGCGCCGCGCCCTCGAACAGCTCGCCCACGACCACCCCTTCCTGCTGACCAGCAGATACGCCCCCGACCACGCCGAGATCCGGTACTGGGAGGAGGCCCGCGATCTGCACGACGCGGCCGCCGTCGCCCTGCGGCTGTGGGGTGAGCACCGCCGCACCGCCGGGCTGCCGGCCTGGGAGATCGTCGGCCTGGAGGTCATCGACCGCGAGACCTACCACCAGCGCGTCGCCGAGGGCTACGGCCCGCCGCCCGCCTCACGTGTGGGTGTTCATCCCTTTTGATGATGTCTGAGGGCGTTTGATGCCGTCTCGGGGTGTGGAACAGGCGATGAGAGCTCCGGCCGGCCGCACTACGCTTCCCTCATGACCACGCTCTCGCCGTACGACTCGATGTCCCCGGTCACCCAGGCCGCCTACCGCGCCAAGGCCGCCGCCGCCACCCTCGCGCCGCTGCCGCGGGCCGAGAAGGACGACGCGCTGCTCGCCATCGCGGACGCGCTGGAGGTCCGCACGAGCGAGATCGTCGAGGCCAACGCCCTGGACGTGGCCAAGGCCCGCGAGAGCGGCACGAGCGAGGGCATGATCGACCGGCTGACGCTCACCCCCGAGCGGGTGCGCGCCATTGCCGCCGACGTGCGCGACGTGGCCGCGCTGCCCGACCCGGTCGGCGAGGTCGTGCGCGGCTCCACGCTGCCCAACGGCATCGATCTGCGTCAGGTCCGCGTCCCCCTCGGCGTCGTCGGAATCATCTACGAGGGCCGCCCGAACGTCACCGTGGACGCCGCCGCCCTGTGCCTGAAGTCCGGCAACGCCGTCCTGCTGCGCGGCTCCTCCTCGGCCTACCAGTCGAACACCGCCCTGGTGCGCGTACTGCGCGACGCCGTCGGCGGGGCCGGGCTGCCCGCCGACGCCGTCCAGCTGGTGCCGGGGGAGAGCCGGGACAGCGTGCGCGAGCTGATGCGCGCCCGCGGCCTGGTCGACGTGCTCATCCCGCGCGGCGGCGCCTCGCTGATCAACACCGTGGTGCAGGAGTCCACCGTCCCGGTGATCGAGACCGGCACCGGCAACTGCCACGTCTACGTCGACGCTCAGGCCGACCTCGACATGGCCGTGGAGATCCTGATCAACTCCAAGACGCACCGGGTCGGCGTCTGCAACGCCGCCGAGACGCTGCTGGTCCACCAGGACATCGCCGCCGAGTTCCTGCCCCGCGCCCTGGACGCCCTCGCCGACGCCGGGGTGACCGTGCACGCCGACGAGCGGGTGCAGGCGTACGCCAAGGAGTCCCGGGCCGCCGTGGTGCCGGCCACCGCCGAGGACTGGGAGACCGAGTACCTGTCGTACGACATCGCCGCGGCCGTCGTGGACTCCCTCGACAGCGCCGTCGAGCACATCCGGCTGTGGACGTCCGGCCACACCGAGGCCATCGTGACCACCTCCCAGCAGGCGGCCCGCCGTTTCACCCAGTTGGTGGACTCCACCACGGTCGCCGTGAACGCCTCCACCCGGTTCACCGACGGCGGCCAGTTCGGCTTCGGCGCCGAGATCGGCATCTCCACGCAGAAGCTGCACGCGCGCGGCCCGATGGGTCTGCCGGAGCTGACCAGCACCAAGTACATCGTCACCGGCGACGGGCACGTGCGGCGCTGAGGGTCTCACTCTTCGACGGCGGGCATATGCGAATGACGTATGCCCGCCGCCCTTTCAGGAGATGGCCTGAAGCCGTCCCGTCCCTTGGATGAATTTCCCTACCGTCTGCCCAAATTGACCCCCCAGGTCTACTCTGGATCCGTGCCGGAGGACGTGGGGGGTTCGCCGTTTTCTGACGGCTGGGAGCCCGACGACGACCAGGACCGCGGGGTGTCGGACGAAGAGTTCGCCTCCGTGGTGTTCGACGAGGCCTTCGTACGGGCGGCCGCGGTCCACGAGCCGACCGCCGTCGAACGTCTCCTGGCCGCCGCCCAGGCCCGCGCCGAGGCCTCCGAGGCCGAGGCGGCCCGCCGCGCCCACCACCCGGGCGAGAGCTACGACGACTACGGCCGGGGAGAGCGCGGCGCTTACGGCCATGAAGGCGACCTCGACGACCTCGACGACCCCTACCTCTTCGACAGCCGCCACCGCGCCCCCTGGGCGTACGCCAAACAGGTCCGCTGGCATCGGCCCGTCGCCTGGATGCTCGCCCTGGTGATGGGCATCGGCATGGTCGCGCTGGCCTTCGCCGCGGTCTACCGCGGCGGCTCCGGCGGCAACCGGGAGCAGGCCCCGCCGCCCGCGACCACCGGCCTGGAACAGAGCCCTCCAGAGGCTCCCTCGGCCTCCGCGGACTACTCCCGTCCCGCCGTCCCGGCCCATCCGCGTACACCCTGACCGGCGGGCCGAACAGGCCCGCAGCGGCCGTCCCCGGCAGGTGAGTCGCTATCAGAAGTTGTGGTGTACCAGGGCGTTTACCGGACCTCCCGGAGACATACTCTGAATATATGGCCGGGCCCGGAGAGCCACCTGAGGGGACACCCCAAGGCGCCCCCGGTGGTGGAGAGGACGAATACCGATCCGTCGTGTTCGACGAGTCGTTCGTCCGCGCTGCCCGCCTCCAGGAGTACTCCGCCGAGGAGCGCATGGCCGAGCACACCCCCGCCGTGCGCCGCCGCCCGCCCCTCAACCGGGGGCTGTCCCGGCAGGCGCTGATCCTGGTCCTGCTCATCGCGGTCGCCTTCGGCACCGCCGTGTACATGGGTGTACGGCACCCCTACAGCTCCGAGGTGGCCCGCCGACCCGCCGACCCGGCGCGGATGACCGTCATCCCGCTCGCCCCGCAGGGCAAGGTGCCCGGCGTCGCCGACGCCGAGTATCTGTACGCGCACAGCCCCGCCGCGCAGTACCGGATCGGGGCCGAGGGCATCCCGCTGCCGGCCTCCCAGAGCACCGCGCACTTCTCCGACAGCCAGGTGGTGACCGCCCTCACCACCGCCAAGGACTACATCGTGCGCTCCTCGCTCTACCCCGAGGTGCTCACCGGGCAGCAGGTGCGGCCCGTGCGCGTCCTGCTCGACCAGGACCAGCTCGACCAGTTCGACCAGAGCTTCCGCCGGCCCTCCGCCGACGGACGGCACGCGCCCACCGGCTGGATGGTCCGCTTCGACCCTTCCCAGGCCCAGCTGGCCGACGACAAGATCCGCGTCCAGGGCACCCTCGCGGCCGCCGAGACCGACGCCGCGACCCTCGAGGTCACCGCCGACCACACCTTCGTCTACGCCCTGCGCCCGACCGGCTCCGGTGAGCACGCCACGGCATCCCTGTTCACCGTCCGCCGGGAGCTGCAGTTCCGCTTCAACCGGGACGACCTGCGGCTGCACCAGGCCCAGCTGATCGCCTCCTACGTCCAGGCGGGCCCGCTGTCCTGCGCCGACGACGCCACCGACCACCTGCACCCGCTGCTCGCCGGACGGACCGCGAAATCCGGCGGCCCGGCCGGCACCGACCCCTACGCCACCGGCAGCGCGACGGCCCTGTGCGGCACCCTGGCCACGAGCGCCCAGCCGAAGGTGTGAGCCGGAGGCCGTGAACCGGAGGCTGGGCGCGAGGGGCCGCCCGGCGCCGTCAGTCCTCCTCGCGCGGCGGGGTGTCCTTCGGTGAGCCGCCCTCGGACGGCGGCGGGCCGGCGAACCCGCCGAAGCCGCGCCGCATCCGGCTGCCCAGGTCACCCGCACCGTCCGCGAGGTCGCTGACCAGCTTCATCAGCGGGTCCTTGGATGTCTTCACATGGTTGGCGTAGTGCGACGCCGACTCCCGGAACGAGTCCGACACCGAGGTGTCCTTGTCCTCGCTGCGCCGCGGGTAGTGGCCGTCCATGAGCCGCTGGAAGTCCCGGGACTGCGACCACTTCTTCAGCTCGGCCGCCCGCACGGTGGTGAACGGGTGCGAGCGCGGCAGCACGTTCAGGATCTTCAGCACCGAGTCGCGCAGATCGCCCGAGGACTCGTACTCCTCGGCCTGCTGCAGGAACGCGTCCACGTTCATCTCGTGCAGATGGTTGCCGCCGGCGATCTTCATCAGGCCGCGCATCGAGGCCTGTACGTCCTGCCCGACCAGCAGGCCCGCCCGGTCCGCGGACAGCTCCGACTTGCGGAACCACTCGCGCAGCGCCGTCACGATCGCCATGATCGCGAGGTTGCCCAGCGGGATCCAGGCGACCCGGACCGCCAGACTGGTCAGGAACAGCAGGATCGTGCGGTACACGGCGTGCCCGGACAGGGCGTGCCCCACCTCGTGGCCGACGACCGCCCGCATCTCCTCCTCGTCGAGCAGCTCGACGAGACCGGTGGTCACCACGATGACCGGCTCGTCCAGGCCGATGCACATCGCGTTCGGCTGCGGGTCCTGGTTCACGTACATCGGCGGGACCTTCTCCAGGTCCAGGATGTAGCAGGCGTCCAGCAGCATGACGTTGAGGTGCGCGAACTGCTGCTCCGACACCCGCACCGAGTCGGACAGGAACAGCAGCCTCAGGCTCCGCTCGGGCAGCAGCGCGCTGAGCGCCTTGAACACCGTGTCGAAGCCGCTCAGCTTGCGCAGCGCGACCAGGGCGGAACGGTCGGCCGGATGCTCGTACGCCCGCGAGGAGATCCCCGGGAACCGCCTGCGCTGCCTGCTGGGCACGCCCCCGTGCCCGGTCTGCTCGTGGCCGTCGTCGGACATGTGATCCCCCATGTGCGTCTGTGTGGCCGCCCTGCGGCCCTGTGCGCCCCCGAAGCAGAGCCCAGCCTAGGCGGAGTTACCGTGGACGGGCACTACAGCGAAGGAGTTCCGCGCCATGGAGCACACCCCCCGAGCCGCGTGGCTCACCGAGGCCGCGAGCGCCGCCCAGCAGCAAGGGCCGGGGAATCTGCTCCGGGTCGTACTGATAGTGATGATCGTGGGGTGTGCGCTGACGGGATGGTTCCTGCTGCGGGGCTACAAGCGGAAGGACGACTGAGGACCTGCGAAGGTTCCCCAACGGCGGAGTCGGCGTGATCGCCGGGAAGGCGCCCGCTTACGATGAGCCGACGTCTTTATCCCGCCCACACGCGATAGGTCCTGCCGAAGATGAGCATCCATCTCGCCGCCGCCCACTTGGTCACCCTTGCCGCCGAGGGCGAAGAGCACGGCGGCAACCACAACAGCCTCAACCCCGCGATCACCGGTGGCTGCGCCCTCGGGATCCTGCTGCTCCTGCTGTGGATCACCACCCGGTTCAACCGCGACCGCTGACCAAGGCCCACCGCGAGACGGCCCCGGCCGCCCCGGGCCGCCCGGGGAACCGGCGGCCGCAACGGAGCCCTCAGGCCGGGCCGGTAGGGTCTGCACGCATGGGAGAGCAGGACATGCCTACCGGTCCGGCGCACGACACGGCCGGCGGCCCGCACGGCACGCACGACGAGGGGCCGCGCCTCGCGCCCCCGAACGCCCCGGGCCACGGCCCGGCCGGCGCGGGCAAGCGCCGTCTCGGCGTCATGGGCGGCACCTTCGACCCGATCCACCACGGCCACCTGGTGGCCGCCAGCGAGGTCGCCGCGCAGTTCCACCTCGACGAGGTCGTCTTCGTCCCGACCGGTGAGCCGTGGCAGAAGAGCCACCGCACGGTCTCCCCGGCCGAGGACCGCTACCTGATGACGGTCATCGCGACCGCCGAGAACCCGCAGTTCTCCGTCAGCCGCATCGACATCGACCGCGGCGGGCCGACCTACACCGTCGACACCCTGCGCGACCTGCGGGCCCTCAACCCCGACACGGACCTGTTCTTCATCACCGGCGCCGACGCCCTCTCCGCGATCCTCACCTGGCGCAACATCGAGGAACTGTTCTCCCTCGCCCACTTCGTCGGCGTCACCCGCCCCGGCCACCACCTGGACGACCCGGGGCTGCCCGAGGGCGGCGTCTCCCTCGTCGAGGTCCCCGCGCTCGCCATCTCCTCCACCGACTGCCGGGCGAGGGTCGCCAAGGGAGACCCCATCTGGTATCTGGTGCCCGACGGAGTCGTGCGCTACATCGACAAGCGCGAGCTGTACCGCGGCGAGTGAACCGAGAGGGGCACCGGTGAACGACCGATACGACGCGGGGCACGGCAGCCACGGCGGCGACCAGTACGAAATCGTCGGCTACGACGAGTACGGCCGGCCGGTCTACCAGCAGGTCCAGGCGCAGCAGCCGAGCGCGCAGGCGCCCTACGACCCGTACGCCGCGCAAGGGTACGGCTACGACGCGTACCCGACCGGACACCAGCCCCAGGCGCCCGCCCAGGACCCCTACGGTCACCAGCAGTACGCCGCCCCCGCGCAGGACACCGGCAACCAGCCGGCCGCCGACCCTTACGGCACGTACGGCACGGGTGCGCACAGCCCGGCGTACGACCCTTCGGCTTACGACCCCTACGGGCAGGCGGCGACCAGCGGGCAGCAGCCCCGGGTCGCCGAGCAGACCGCCCACATCCCGCATCAGGCCGGGCCCGCCGACGACGACACCGGCGCCTGGCAGCGGCAGGAGCGGGACTACCGCACCGAGCAGTTCGCCTTCGTCGAGGAGCCGGACGGCGACTCCGAGGACGTCATCGACTGGCTGAAGTTCACCGAGAACCGCACCGAGCGCCGCGAGGAGGCCCGCCGCCGCGCCCGCAGCCGCCTCATCGCCGTGGTCGTCGTCCTCGCCCTCGTCGCCGCCGGTGGCGTCGGCTGGCTCTGGTACGCCGGGAAGCTGCCGGGCCTGTCCTCCTCGGACACGAAGTCCGGCGGCTCCGCCACCGCCGTGGCCGCGCAGAAACGCGACGTGATCGTCGTCCACCTGCACGACACCAAGAAGGGCGGCACCGCCACGGCGCTGCTCGTCGACAACAGCACCACCCGGCAGGGCACCACCGTCCTGCTGCCCAACAACCTCGCCCTGACCGACGACGACGGCACCGCCACCACCCTCGCCAAGTCCGTCGACGCCGACGGCTCCTCCGGCACCCGCGACGCCCTCGACACCGTCCTCGGCACCGACATCGAGGGCACCTGGCGCCTGGACACCCCCTACCTGCAGAACCTGGTCGACGTCGTCGGCGCCGTCGAGGTCGACACCGACACCGACGTCCCCGACCCCGACGCCAAGAAGAAGGGCGGCCCGCCCCTCGTCCACAAGGGCACCGCCCAGACCCTCAGCGGCAAGATGGCCGTCGCCTACGCCACCTACCGGGCCGCGGGCGAGGCGCCCAACGCCCAGCTGCAGCGGTTCGGCCAGGTCATGCAGGGCGTGCTGCGCAAGCTGTCGTCCGACCCGCAGGCCGCCACGGTCACCGTGCAGACGCTCCAGCAGATCCTCGACCCCTCCCTGACCGACAAGGACCTCGGCACCTTCCTGGCCAAGCTCGCCGACCTGGCCAAGGGCGGCGACTACAACACGGCGCTGCTGCCGGTGCAGGGCGACGGCACCCTGAGCGCCCAGGCGGCGAACAGCGTGGTCAAGGACATCCTCGGCGGCACCGCCAAGAGCCCCGAGCAGGGTTCAGCGGTCCGGGTCTCCGTGCAGAACGCCAGCGGTGAGAAGGACAACACCGGCAAGGTCCGCGTGGTCCTCCTCAACGGCGGCTTCACCTTCCTCGAGGGCGGCACCGCCTCGACCCGCGAGACCTCGCAGGTCGTGTACGCCGACCCCGCGCACAAGGACGACGCCGCCGAGGTCGCCAAGACCCTCGGCCTGCCCGCCGGCTCCGTGACCAAGGGCACGGCGTCGGGCAACGCGGACGTCACCGTGATCGTCGGCCGCGACTACAAGCCCTCCGCCTCGTAGCCGTGCGGGGCCCCGCCCCGGGTGATCCTTTAATCACCCGGGGCGCCGTCGGCGGTCATGAGACCCTTGAAGGCAAACCGACCGCCGAGGGAAAGCTCTGTAGTGACCGCAACCGACCGCTCTGTCCAACTGATCAACACCGCCGCCCAGGCGGCCGCGGACAAGCTCGCCCACGACGTCATCGCCTACGACGTGAGCGACGTCCTGTCCATCACGGACGCCTTCCTGCTGGCCTCCGCACCCAACGACCGCCAGGTCAAGGCGATCGTCGACGAGATCGAGGAGCGCCTGCAGAAGGAACTCGGCGCCAAGCCCGTGCGCCGCGAGGGCGACCGCGAGGCCCGCTGGGTCCTGCTCGACTACGTCGACATCGTCGTCCATGTACAGCACAGCGAGGAGCGTGTCTTCTACGCGCTGGAGCGGCTGTGGAAGGACTGCCCCGAGCTCGACCTGCCCGAGGACGCCCGGGCCACCCGCGGCAAGGCCGAGGAGCACGCCAAGCAGCAGGCAGCCGAGGAGGCCGTCGAACCGGACGGTGACTGGCGATGACCGCACCCGCTACCGGCACCGGCACCGGCACCGGTTCCCGGGGCGGCGGCGAGCCGCGCCGGGGCCGCCGCGTCATCCTGTGGCGGCACGGCCAGACGTCCTGGAACGTGGAGCGCCGCTTCCAGGGCTCCACGGACGTCCCCCTCACCGAGACCGGTGTGTCCCAGGCCCGCCGCGCCGCCCGGCTGCTGGCCTCGCTGCGGCCCGACGCGATCGTCTCCTCCGACCTCGAGCGGGCCGCGCGCACCGCCGCCGAGCTGGCCGCGCTCACCGGCCTTGAGGTCACCCACGACGAGGGCCTGCGCGAGACCTACGCCGGGGTGTGGCAGGGCCTGACCCACGACGAGATCGTCGCCCGCCACGGGGACGAGTACACCGCGTGGAAGCGCGGTGAGCCGGTCCGCCGCGGCGGCGGCGAGCTGGAGACCGAGGTCGCCGACCGCGCCGCCCCGGTCGTGCTCCGGTACACCGAGAAGCTGCCCGAGGACGGCACGCTCGTCGTCGTCAGCCACGGCGGCACCATCCGCACCACCATCGGCCGCCTGCTCGGCCTGGAGGCCCAGCACTGGGAGAGCCTGGGTGGGCTGTCCAACTGCTGCTGGTCGGTGCTCGGCGAGGGCGCCCGCGGCTGGCGGCTGCTGGAGCACAACGCCGGCACCCTGCCGGAACCCGTCCTCGGCGACGACGACTGACCGCCGGATCGGGCGCCCCGCCGGCGGCGCCCGGGACCCGGATTTCACTTTCCGGCAGGTCGCAGGCTAAAGTTCTTCTTGTTCGCCCCGCCCGAGCGGGAAGAACAAAGCCCGGGGCTATAGCTCAGTTGGTAGAGCGCCTGCATGGCATGCAGGAGGTCAGGAGTTCAATTCTCCTTAGCTCCACTGATCGACACTCCTTGGAGATGTCAACGATCGGTAGATGATGATCCCGTCCCTCAGGGGCGGGATTTTTCATGTCCGGGCTCCACCCGGCAGGGTCGGGGCCCGCTTCCTCTCCTCCGCTTGAGTCACTCGGCGCCCGGGGGCGTATAGCTCTGCGGACGCGCTTCTCACACGCATGCGCGCGCTCGCCGCGTCGGCCCTGGTGGGTGCCCTGTCCGGACCGGTACGACGGCGTCGCTGACCGTATTGGCCCGGTCGTGGCAGAATCAAACGGCCGGAAGGGGGCGCGGCCCGACGGGAGGGAGTAGTGATGCCTGCGAGCATCCTCGAAGAGGTCGGTGACCTCTTCGACGCCGGCGGTGCCCGGGGCACGGTGGCCCGGCTCAGCTGCCCTTCCTGCGGTTCCGCGCATGTGGCCCAAGTCCTCGGCGACAACGGCGGAGTCTCGTACGTGTGTACGGCCTGCGGCCACAGCTGGAGCTGACCCATGGGTGCCCACAGGCGGAAGTGCGACTGGTGCGGCAGCGGTACGCCGATCGTCCGTGACATGGAGCCGGTCAACCCGGACTACCAGTACTGGTGCGAGGAATGCGCGCGGGCGCTGATCATAAAAGGCGACCCCATCGAGACGTACCGGGAGCTTGAGGGCGAGCCGATCTACGGCCGGCTGCTCGAGGAGCACTGCACGCTCAAGCGGTTCTACTCCTTCGTCACGGCCTAGTGAAGCGGACATTTGCCCCTAAGTGGGGTGCCGGGGGAATGGATTTGGTGGTGCACCCGCAGGCCCTGTAATGTTTACGTCGTCGCCGGGGGAACCGAGAGGGAAACCGGGCGGCGAAGCGGAACAAGGGGCTATAGCTCAGTTGGTAGAGCGCCTGCATGGCATGCAGGAGGTCAGGAGTTCAATTCTCCTTAGCTCCACAGCAATCGAGGGCGGGTCATCCGAGAGGATGGCCCGCCCTCGACGTGTTCGGTGCGTCACACCGGCATCAGGAGAGGCGGCCCCGAGGGGCACGCCTCTCCTCGCGTCAGCGGCCGAGCGCCCTCCGGCCCCGGCCCTGTGAGAGCACCGGCAGGTTGGCGCGGGCGGGCTCCGCGCGCGTGTCCTCCTCGATGCGCAGCGCCAGCGCCGGGCAACGGCGTACCGCGCGCAGCGCCTTCGCCTCCGCGTAGCGCGGCACCGACGCCTGCGCGACCGTCGGGAAGCCGTCGGCGCCGAGCTCGAACACCTCCGGCAGGATGTCCGCGCACAGGCCGTGGCCCCGGCACAGCGTCCAGTCGACGTAGATCTTCTGCCGGCTCGGCCCGGTGTCCTCGGCGGCCGCGCCGCCCGGCAGGCCCGTCGGCCCCCTGCCCCCCTCGAAGAGCGGCAGCACGCCCTGTACGGGCCGCCCGCAGCCGTTGCCGAGGACATGCGCGGCGAGGTCGTCGGTGAACGCCTTGATGGTCGACTCCAGGAACATCGCCGAGCCGTCCGGGTGCGAACACGCCCCGCGCCGCTTGACGTTCTTGGCGACCTGCTTCACCGCCTCGAGGGCGGCCGGACCGCCCCCGTTCAGGATGTCCGCGAGACCGCGCGCGGCGGCCGGCAGGCCGAGGTAGCAAGGGCCGCACTGGCCGGCGCTCTCCTCGGCCAGCCACTGCGCCACCCGCAGCGACTCGCCCAGCGGGCAGGTCTCCTGACTGATCGGCAGGATCGCCCCGGCACCCAGCGAACCGCCCACCGCGTCCAGCGAGTTGCGCGAGACGATCGCCTCGTTCACGGTCGCCGCGTCGATCCACTTGCCGTGGTAGCCACCGGTCAGCACGCCCTGCGGCACCGGCGGCGCGCCCGCCAGCTGCAGCACGTAGCGCAGCGGCACGCCTGTGGGGACCTCGATCACCATGGGGCGCGCGACCGCGCCGGACACCGTCAGCATGACGGTGCCCGGCTCGTCGTACAGGCCGGTGTTGCCGTAGCGCTCCGAGCCGATGCGGGCGGCGATCGCGATCTGCGCGAACGTCTCGGCGTTGGACAGCAGGGTCGGTGCGCCGCCCACGCCGCTCTGCGAGGCGCTGATCTTGCGGCCGGGCGGGATCGCCGGGCCGCCGTCGACCGAGCGGATCAGGGAGGCGGCCGCGCCGGTGACCATGCGCACCGGGTTGCGCTGCACGCGCGCGCGGAGCGCGGATCTACGGCCGTTGCTCAGGCCGCGTTCGGCGAGCGCGGCCTCCATGGAGCGCTGCGTGGACTCCCGGGTGACCCCCACCACGAGCGTGCGGGCACCGAGGGCCTCGGCGCACAGCAGAGCGCCGTCCAGGATGAGGTGCGGGGCCCGGTTGATGAGGACCGTGTCCTTGCGGCAGGCCGGTTCGTCCTCGCTGCCGTTGACGACGACGACCGGCCGCACCCCGCGGCGGATCGCCGACTCGGCGACCGAGCGCAGCTTCTTGTGGAAGGGGAAGCCCGCGCCGCCGCGGCCCCTGAGGTTGATGCGCTCGGCGAGCTGGGCGAGCTGCTCGCCGCCCATCGGTTCGAGCGGCCCGTGCACCTTCAGGTGCATCGGCAGATCGAGTCGCTCGACAAGGTCGAAACCCGACGTGAGTTGCGGAAGTCCGACCACGCGGACCTCGGGGACGTCGGGTAGGGCCTCGTTCACCTGTAGCCTCCGGAAGGCGTGTTCCAGGGCTCGCCGGAACCCGGAGCGTCGAAGGAGGCGCCGGGCAGGGTTTCCGTGGCGGGACCGCTGGTGTACGTGTCGTTCGACTGGTACGCGCCGGACAGGGGGTTCGTCTCACCGGTGTCGTACAGGTCACGTCCCCCGTGGCCGGAACTGTCCGCGCCACCGTAGGCCGGGACGGTGTAGCCGGTGTCGCTCAGCGGGTCGTACGCCGAGGGGGGCGCCTCGCCGACCGGCGGCGGGGACGGGATCGGCCAGCCGCCGGCGGGGCCGCCGCCGCCGTCCGTGCGGGGCATCGCCTGGGTGGGCTGCATGTCCAGCGGCGTATCCACGCGCGCGTACCGGGGGCCGTCCGTCCGCGCGGTCCGGTCGCCGGCGTAGGACGCCCCGGTTGCGAAGGTCTGGTCGGTGGCGAAGGCGTGGTCGGCGGCGGGGGTCTGACCGGTCGTGTACGCCTGATCTGCGGCGAAGGGCTGGCCGGTCGCGTAGGGCTGGTCCGCGGCCAGGCTCTGACCGGTCGCGTAGGGCTGGTCGGCGGTGAACGGCTGCGCCGCACGCGCGCGTGCGGAGACGGCACGGTAGGCCGCCGCGAAGCCGCCGGCCGGCTCCGGCTTCGGGGCGTCGTAGGCCGCCGCGGCCGGTGTGCCGGTGCGCTGCCGGGGGATGCCGTAACCGGACAGCGCGGAGGCGTCCGGCGCCGCCGGCGCACCGCCTTCCTGTTCTGTCACCCGGGCCCGGCCCGCCTCCGGTTCCTCGCGGCCGGCGCGTTCTTCCGTGCCCAGGAGGGAGGCGACCGTGTCGGCGAAGCGGCGCTTGACCGGGCGCGGCGCCGCACGCAGCGCCAGGGCGGCGATGACGGCGACCAGGGCCAGGCCGTACAGGAAGACGAAGAGCGGCTTGGCGGATCGACCCGCGTAGAGGCCGTGGACCAGGGCGGCGCACCAGGCCGGGTAGGCCAGCATGTGCATGGCCCGCCAGCGCGCCGCGACGGGCGCGGGCGAGGCGAACCTGCTGCGCAGCGCCCCGGTGACGCCCACGAAGATCATCAGCAGCCCGGCCGCGGAGCCGAGCCCGATCAGTCCGGCGCTGCCGGTGACGCCCAGCGAGAACGGGATCACCGCGGCGATCAGCACCGTGTGGTCCAGGGCGAGCTTGGTCGTGATGTGCAGCAGCAGGAACGCGATCGAGGCGACCGCGGTGGTGCGGTGCACGGCCTGTCCGACGATCCGCTGGCGGGTGTTGAGGAGGATCCGGTCCTGGGCGACCAGGCCCCAGATCACCGAGCAGCTGAGCGAGACGAGCGAGAGCACGCCCGCGCCGAAGTTGAGGAAGTCGCGGACCCGGTCACCTCCCACCAGCACGAACACGGGTATGAGGAGCAGGACGACGGCCGACGCGACCCCGTAGGCCGAGCGGCCCGGCCGGGGGAGCGAGGGGGTACTACGACGACGGTTCATGGGGGCAACTCCGAGCAGTTCGGGAAAGCGGTCCCGTTGCCGCACTCTAGGTGGCGCCATACCGGCGAGTACGAGGTTTGAGTTATTGCGCTGTTATCAAATGACAATGAGCTTGTGGTGATGTCCCTTAGTTGCTGTTACGCCGGGTAATCCTTGGCCTTCGATCCGTGTGTGTCGTTGTTCTCCCAGTCGTACGGAAGCGCGTCGCAGCTTGCTCAAGGGGTGCGGTACCCTGGCGCCATGCGTGCCGTACGCCTTCTGCTTAGCGAGCCGCGCTGATCAGTCCCGACCGCCGGTGAGAACGGGGTCGGAATCGGCGCGGCGTCCCCTCCTGTGTGAGGGGATTTTTCGTTTCCGGATGAGGAAGCCGCTGGCAGAGACGATCGATGGAGCTTTGAGGATCATGAGCGAGACGAACCCCGCCGCCTCTTCGGAGGCGGCCGCGCCGCACCGCTACACGGCCGCGATGGCCGCCGAGATCGAGGCACGCTGGCAGGACTTCTGGGACGCGGACGGCACCTACGCCGCGGCCAACCCCAAGGGCGACCTGGCGGGAGACGCGCAGACCGCCGCCCGGCCCGAGAAGTTCATCATGGACATGTTCCCGTACCCCTCCGGTGCGGGTCTGCACGTCGGCCACCCGCTCGGCTACATCGCCACCGACGTCTTCGCCCGCTTCCAGCGGATGACCGGCCACAACGTCCTGCACACCCTGGGCTTCGACGCCTTCGGCCTGCCCGCCGAGCAGTACGCCGTGCAGACCGGCACGCACCCGCGCGTGTCCACCGAGGCCAACATGGAGAACATGAAGGCCCAGCTGCGCCGGCTGGGTCTGGGCCACGACAAGCGCCGGTCGTTCGCCACGATCGACCCGGACTACTACAAGTGGACCCAGTGGATCTTCCTGCAGATCTTCAACTCCTGGTACGACCAGGAGGCGAAGAAGGCCCGCCCGATCTCCGAGCTGGTCGCGCAGTTCGAGTCCGGTGAGCGCCCCGTCCCGGGCCACACGCGCGCGTGGAGCGAACTGAGCGCCGCCGAGAAGGCCGACGTCCTGGGCGAGTTCCGGCTGGCCTACGCCTCCGACGCGCCGGTGAACTGGTGCCCCGGCCTGGGCACTGTCCTGGCCAACGAGGAGGTCACCGCCGAGGGCCGCTCCGAGCGCGGCAACTTCCCCGTCTTCAAGGCCAAGCTGCGCCAGTGGAACATGCGCATCACCGCCTACGCCGACCGGCTGCTGGAGGACCTGGACGCGCTGGACTGGCCCGAGGCGATCAAGCTGCAGCAGCGCAACTGGATCGGCCGCTCCGAGGGCGCCCGCGTCGAGTTCCCCATCGACGGCGAGAAGATCACCGTCTTCACCACCCGCCCCGACACCCTGTTCGGCGCCACCTACATGGTGCTGGCGCCCGAGCACCCGCTGGTGGAGAAGTTCACCCCGGACGCCTGGCCCGAGGGCACCCACGACGTGTGGACGGGCGGTCACGCCACGCCCGCCGAGGCCGTCGCCGCCTACCGCGCGCAGGCCGCCGCCAAGTCCGACGTCGAGCGGCAGGCCGAGGCCAAGGACAAGACCGGCGTCTTCATCGGCGCCTACGCCACCAACCCGGTCAACGGCGAGCAGGTCCCCGTCTTCATCGCCGACTACGTCCTGATGGGCTACGGCACCGGCGCCATCATGGCCGTCCCGGCACACGACAGCCGTGACTTCGCCTTCGCGCGCGCCTTCGAGCTGCCGATCCGCTGCGTCGTCGCGCCGACGGACGGCCGGGGCGAGGACACCGCCGCGTGGGACGACGCCTTCGTGTCGTACGACGCGAAGATCGTCAACTCCGCCGGTGAGGGCGTGACGCTGGACGGCCTGGGCGTCGCCGAGGCCAAGGCGCGCATCACCGAGTGGCTGCAGTCCCGCGGCATCGGCGAGGGCACCGTCAACTTCCGCCTGCGCGACTGGCTGTTCAGCCGACAGCGCTACTGGGGCGAGCCCTTCCCGATCGTCTACGACGAGGACGGCATCGCGCACGCGCTGCCCGAGTCGATGCTGCCGCTGGAGCTGCCCGAGGTCGAGGACTACAGCCCGCGCACCTTCGACCCGGACGACGCCGACACCCAGCCCGAGACGCCGCTGTCGCGCAACGAGGACTGGGTCAACGTCACCCTGGACCTGGGCGACGGGCCGAAGAAGTACCGCCGCGAGACCAACACCATGCCCAACTGGGCCGGTTCCTGCTGGTACGAGCTGCGCTACCTGGACCCGCACAACAGCGAGCGGCTGGTCGACCCGGAGATCGAGCAGTACTGGATGGGCCCGCGCGAGGGAAAGCCGCACGGCGGTGTCGACCTGTACGTCGGCGGCGCCGAGCACGCGGTGCTGCACCTGCTGTACGCGCGCTTCTGGTCGAAGGTGCTGTACGACCTGGGTCACGTCTCGTCGCGCGAGCCGTTCCACAAGCTGTTCAACCAGGGCATGATCCAGGCCTACGTCTACCGCGACAGCCGTGGCATCGCGGTGCCCGCCGCCGAGGTGGAGGAGCGCGACGGCGCCTACTACTACCAGGGCGAGAAGGTCAGCCGCCTGCTGGGCAAGATGGGCAAGTCCCTGAAGAACGCGGTGACGCCGGACGAGATCTGCGCCGAGTACGGCGCGGACACGCTGCGCCTGTACGAGATGGCGATGGGCCCGCTGGACGTCTCGCGGCCGTGGGACACGCGCGCGGTGGTCGGCCAGTTCCGTCTGCTGCAGCGGCTGTGGCGCAACATCGTCGACGAGACCACCGGTGAGGTCACCGTCGTCGACGCCGAGCCCGACGAGGAGACGCTGCGCGCCCTGCACAAGGCGATCGACGGCGTGCGCCAGGACTTCGAGGGGATGCGGTTCAACACCGCCATCGCCAAGGTCACCGAGCTGAACAACCACCTGACCAAGGCGGGCCGGCCGGTGCCGCGGAGCGTCGCCGAGGCGCTGGTGCTGCTGATCGCGCCGCTGGCCCCGCACATCGCCGAGGAGCTGTGGCGCCGGCTGGGCCACACCGGCTCCGTCGTCCACCGGGACTTCCCGGTCGCCGACCCGGCGTACGTCGTGGACGAGACCGTGACCTGCGTCGTCCAGATCAAGGGCAAGGTCAAGGCCCGCCTGGAGGTGCCGCCGGCCATCTCCGAGGAGGAGCTGGAGAAGGTGGCGCTGGCCGACGAGAAGGTCGTCGCGGCGCTGGACGGCGCCGGCATCCGCAAGGTGATCGTGCGCGCGCCGAAGCTGGTGAACATCGTCCCGGCGTGACGCACCCGGACTGGACCCCTAAGGGTTCGGCGGGGTTGTCTGCGGGCAGGTTCGGGGTTCTTCCGGAACTCCGGGCCTGCCCGGTGCGTTTACCGTGGAGGAGTGGCGCGCAGCGTGCCGCAGCGGGCTGGAGGAGGAGCGTCGTGGAAGCAGTGATCGCAGTCTTCGCCCTGCTTTTCGTGCTCTTCGTGGCCCTCGGCGCCTACGCCGCCACGAAGGCGATCGGTGCCGCCAAGCGGGGCGTGGACCGCACGATCACCCAGGCCCGCCGCACGGTCGAGGACCACACCCTGCGGGCCAAGTCCTTCGGCCGGCCGGGCCCCGCCGGTGAGATCGCCGAGCTCAGGCTGAAGCTGCGCACCTCGATGCGCGCCACGCAGGACGCGCTGCACGCAGGCGTGGCCGAGGACGAGTCGCTGAAGGAGTCCCTGGGCCTGTTCGAACGGCTCAGCGTGCACGGGCGCGAGCTGGACGACGACCTCAGGCGCCTGGAGTCCGAGCCGGACCGGGCCACCCTCGCCGAGCGGCTGCCCCGGCTGCGCGAGCGCACCGAGCGCATCGTGCACTCCGCGGACTCCCTGCGCTGGGCGGTCCGCGACCGCGCCGGCCACCTCGCCGACGACGACCTCGACGCGCTCACCGCCCAGATCGACGTGGAGACGGGCGCCCTGCGGCACTGGACGACGACCGAGCCGACGACCCCGCCGCCTGCCTCCTGGCCCGAGACCCCCGCCGCCGGCACGGATCACCGGCAGACCTGGCCCGAGACCCCCGAGGCCCGCACCTCCGAGGAGCCGGCGCGGCCCGCCATCACCCCGCCGGCCGCGCGCCCGTCCTACCCCTGGCAGAAGAGGCCGCGCCCGGAGAGCACGACCTGATTCGGTCAAGGCATTCCCAGGTGCAAGGGCCCGGACTGCCGCCCGCGCGCCACGGCAGGTAACCTCCAGCTCATGTCCCGCCATGTCGCGATCGTCACCGATTCCACGGCCTACCTGCCGCCCCGGATGAGGGAGCGGCACGGCATCACCTCGGTGCCGCTGACGGTGGTGCTCGGCGGCCGGGCCCTCGACGAGGGCACCGAGATCTCGACCCGCTCGCTCGTCCAGGCCCTGCAGAAGCGACGGTCCGTCACCACCTCGCGCCCCAGCCCCCAGCTGTTCGCCGAGACCTACCGCAAGGTCGCCGCGTCGGGCGCCACCGGCATCGTCTCCCTGCACCTGTCCGGCGAACTGTCCGGCACCTACGACGCGGCCGTCTGCGCCGCGCGTGAGGCCCCCGTGCCGGTGCGGGTCGTGGACACCGGCATGGTCGCGATGGCACTCGGTTTCTGCGCGGTCACCGCCGCCGAGACGGCGGAGAGCGGCGGCACCGTGGACGAGGCCGTCACGGCCGCTGAGAAGCGGGCCGCGGGCACGGCCGCCTACTTCTACGTCGACACCCTCGACTACCTGCGCCGGGGCGGGCGGATCGGGACCGCGCAGGCCCTGCTGGGCTCCGCGCTCGCGGTGAAGCCGCTGCTGCAACTGGAAGGCGGCCGGATCGAGCCGCTGGAGAAGGTGCGCACGGCGTCCAAGGCGATCGCGCGTCTGGAGGAGATCGTCGCCGAGCGGGCGGGCGGCGCGCCGGTCGATGTCGCCGTCCACCATCTCGCCGCCGCCGACCGGGCGTCGGCGCTCGCGGAGCGGCTGCGGGCGCGGGTGCCCGGGCTGGCCGACCTTCATGTGAGCGAAGTCGGCGCGGTCATCGGCGCGCACACGGGGCCGGGCCTGCTGGGGGTCGTGGTCTCGCCGCGGTGAACCACCCGTTTTGCCGCGGCGAATTACCCGTCTTGCCGCGGTGGATCACCCGTCTTGCCGCCGTGACTCTCACCCGTGTGAGTGGCCCGGATATCCACAACTCGGCGGCTGTCCACGGAATTCGAGCAAGATCATCGCGGATCGGCGGTCTGGCCGATGCTCGTCGCATGGCACTTCGAGAACGCACACGTCCAGCTCATGCGACCAGCGGTCCCGGCCGGGGCCCGGCCTCCGACGGCCGCCTGCGTGAACGGCGCCCGGCCGGCCGCGTCCGCCACCACAAGCGGCACGTGTCGGCGGACGAACTGCGCCGGCGTGCACAGATCCTCTTCGCCCAACACACCGGCGCCGGGCCGGAGTCGGGCGCGGCGCCACCCACGCCCGGTGTGGCGAGGGCGCCGGACGCGGACGCGGACCCGGTCCGGGCCGAGCCGCCGGCGCCGGAGCAGCGGGGTGCTCGTCGGTGGACGGGGGTCGGGCCGGCGCTGCGCGAGCGGATGCCGGTGTGGGTGCAGACCCGGTGCGGTCTGGAACGCCGCAGTGTGCTCGCGCTCGGCGTGCTGCTCCTCGTGGCGGCCGTCCTCGCGGCGCAGCACTTCTGGACGGGCCGCACCGAGACCGTGAGGGCGCCCGAAGTGGTGCGTGCGGCGGCCCCCCAGGCCGTGGAGCCGGCCACGACAGACGTCCGCGCGGACCCGCCCCGTCCCGCCGTGACCGCCGGGCCCGAGATCGTGGTCGATGTCAGCGGCAAGGTCCGCAAACCCGGCATCCACCGCCTGCCGGCCGGTTCCCGGGTCGTCGACGCGCTCCGCGCGGCCGGCGGGGTGCGACCCGGGACCGACACCCAGGGCCTCAACCGCGCCCGCTTCCTGATCGACGGGGAACAGGTGGTCGTCGGCGGGCCCCCGCCCGCCGCCGGGACCGGCGCGAGTGGCGGGGGCAGCGCGGGCAGCGGGGCCGGTGGGGGTGGTGGCTCGGCGGGAGCCATGGCCGGGGGTGCCCCCGCGGCGCCCGTCTCGCTCACCACCGCCACGGTGGACCAGCTCGACGCCCTGCCGGGGGTGGGTCCCGTCCTGGCGCAGCACATCATCGACTACCGCACCCGGCACGGCGGTTTCCGGTCGGTGGACGAACTGCGCGAGGTCAACGGCATCGGCGACCGCCGCTTCGCCGACCTGCGGGAACTGGTGCGGCCATGAGCGCCGGGCCGCGTGTTCGGCACGAGGGGCAGCGCAGGGCGGCGGAGGAAGGGTCCGCCGAGATGCGCAGGGCGGTGGAGGAGAGTCCCGCCGAGGAGCGGCGGACGGCTGAGAAAGGTGCCGCCGGGGAGCGCCGGACGGCTGACGAAGGTCCCGCCGAGACCCTCCGTAACCCGGTGCACGCCGCGTCCGGGAACCGGCTCGGGGACGCCCATCCCCGGCAGGAGGGGCCGGTGGACCTCCGGCTGGTGCCGTCGGCGCTGGCGGCATGGGCGACGGCAGCCGTGACGCTGGACGCACCGCCGTGGGTGGTCGTGGGCGTGACGGCCGCCTGCCTGGCCATCGGCGTCGCCCTGCTGGCGGTCGGGCGAGGCGGGGGCGGTGCGCCGAGCGTCCCACGGCAGCGGGGGCCGGTGCCGTGGCCCAAGGGGCGCGCGGGGATCGGTGTGCCCCTCGCCGCCGTCCTCCTGTGCGCCGCGGCCGCCGCGGCCTCCGCCGGGCTGCACGGCGCGGATCTGCGCAGAGGACCGGTGCCGGTGCTGGCCCGGCAGTACGCGGCGGTGACCGCCGACGTGGAGATCACCTCCGACGCGCGCCTCACCCGGCCCCGGGTGCGGGGCGACCATGTCACCTCGCCCTCCGTGGTGATCGAGGCGGAGGTGCGGGCGGTGGAGAAGAGCGGCGGGCGGCGGGTGGGGACTCGGGCGCCCGTACTGCTGATCGTGGACGCGGGGAGCAGGGGCGGGCCCCGCCCCGCCAACTCCCCGTGGCTGGAACTGCTGCCGAGCACCACGCTCCGGGTGAGCGGCCGGCTCGCTCCGTCCCTCCTCGGCGGGGACCGGGTCGCGGCCGTGCTGCGGGTGCGGGACCCCGGGAAACCGCGGGTGGTCGGGGAGCCGTCGGGGCCGCAGCGGCTGGCGGGGCGGTTGCGGACCGGGCTGCGCAAGGCGACCGACGGCCTGCCGGCCGACGCGCGGGCCCTGCTCCCCGGGCTGGTCGTGGGGGACACCTCACGGATCACGCCGGACCTGGACGAGGCGTTCAAGGAGACCGACCTCACCCACACCCTGGCCGTGTCCGGTGCGAACTTCACCATCCTCCTCGCGCTGCTCCTCGGCCCACCCGGCCTGGCCCAGCGGGCCGAACGCCGGGGCCTTGCGCCCCGCCTCGGACTTCCCCTGCGGGCGACGGCCCTGCTGGGCGCGGGAGTGACTCTCGCCTTCGTGGTGGTGTGCCGGCCCGACCCGAGCGTGCTGCGGGCGGCGGCCTGTGGATCCGTCGGGCTGCTCGCGCTGGCGACCGGACGCCGCAGAACGCTGATCCCGGCGCTGGCGACGGCGGTACTGCTGCTCGTCCTGTACGACCCGTGGCTCGCCCGCAGTTACGGCTTCCTGCTCTCCGTGCTGGCCACCGGTGCCTTGCTCACCATCGCGCCCCGGTGGAGTGCCGCGCTGCGGCGGCGCCGGGTGCCGCCGCGGGTGGCCGAGGCACTGGCGACCGCGGGTGCCGCCCAGGCGCTGTGCGCGCCGGTCGTGGCGGTGCTGTCCGCGCGGGTGAGCCTGGTCGGGGTGGTCTGCAACCTGCTCGCGGAGGTCGCGGTCGCACCGGCGACGGTCTTGGGTTTCGCCGCGTTGGCGACCGCCCCGATCGCGATGCCGCTGGCCAAGGCGCTTGCGTGGTGCGCGAGTTGGCCGGCCGAGTGGATCGCCGGTGTGGCGCGGACGGGAGCGGCCCTGCCCGGCGGGGGCGTGGACTGGCCGGGCAACTGGACGGGGGCGCTGCTGCTCGCGCTGGTCATCGTGCTCGCGGTGCTCGCCGGGCGGAGGCTGCTGCGTCACCCCTGGCTGTGCGGGGCGTGCGGGGTGCTCCTCCTGCTGTTCGTGGTGCAGCCGGCGCCGCTGACCCGGCTCGTCACGGGCTGGCCGCCACCGGGCTGGCGGCTGGTGATGTGCGATGTGGGGCAGGGCGACGCGACGGTGTTCGCGGCGGGCGAGGGCCGTGCGGTGGTCGTGGACGCCGGACCCGAGCCGCGCCGTGTGGACCGGTGCCTGCGCACCCTGGGCATCACCCGGATTCCGCTCGTCGTACTCACGCACTTCCACGCCGACCATGTCGCCGGGCTGCCCGGAGTGCTGCGTGGCCGGGCGGTGGGGGCGATCGAGACGACCGCTCTGGAACAGCCCGCGGACCAGGTGCGGTTCGTCAGGAGGGAGGCGTCCGCGCGGCACATTCCCCTCACCCGGGCCGCGGCGGGGGAGGAGCGACGGGTCGGCGGGCTGTCCTGGCAGGTGTTGTGGCCGCGGCCCGCTCCGGCACCGGCGGTGGACGGTCCGAACGACGCCAGCGTCACCCTGCTCGTGCGGACGGCGGGACTGCGGGTGCTGATGCTGGGCGATCTCGAACCGCCCGCGCAGCAGGCGCTGGCACGGTCGCCGGCCGCCGCGTCGCTGCGGGATGTGGACGTGCTGAAGGTGGCCCACCACGGCTCCGCGTACCAGGTTCCGGGGCTGATACGGATGGCCGCTCCGCGGCTGGCGCTGGTGTCCGTGGGTGCGGACAACCCGTACGGGCATCCCGCTCCCGTGACCGTCCACGCGCTGCGGGCGCGGGGAGCGACGGTGCTGCGGACCGACCGGGACGGGTCGCTGGCCGTGCTCGGGTCCGCGGGTCCGGGTGGCTCGGGGGCGGACGGAGGCCTGCGGGTGGCGCCAGACTGAGGGCATGGACTCCGCACCGGCCGATGCCTATCTCCGCCGACTGGGCGCCCGGCGCCCGGCCCGGCCCACCGACGACGCCCTGAGGGAACTGCACCTGCGGCATCTGCGCACCGTGCCCTTCGAGAACCTCTCGATCCACCTCGGGGAGGAGATCGTGCTGGAGGAGAAGCGGCTGGTGGACAAGGTCGTGGGGGCGAAGAGGGGAGGCTTCTGTTACGAACTCAACGGTGCTTTCGGGGCGTTGCTGGCGGCGCTCGGGTTCGAGGTGACGCTGCTCGCGGCGCGGGTGTACGGGGACGGCGAGCGGACCGGCATCCCCTACGACCATCTGGCGCTGCGGGTGCGCACGGCGGACGGCGGCGACTGGCTGGCCGACGTCGGGTTCGGGGCGCACAGTCACCTTCCGCTGCGGTTCGGCGAGCGGGGCGAGCAGCCGGATCCCGGCGGGGTGTTCCGGATCGCGGAGGCGGGGCCCGACGCGGCCGGGGTGCGTGGAGGCGCCGAGGGGCCGGGCGGGTCGGCCGACCTGGACGTGCTGCGGGACGGCCGCCCGCAGTACCGGCTGGAGGCGCGGCCCCGGGTGCTCGGTGACTTCGTGACCGGGGCCTGGTGGCACAGCACCTCCCCGCGGTCGCACTTCGTGCAGTCGCTGGTGTGCTCCCGGCTCACCGACGACGGCGGGCGCGTGACGCTCAGCGGGCGGCGGCTGACCACGACGGCGGCCGACGGAGCGCGGCGGGAGCGGGAACTGAAGGGGGATGCCGAGGTGCTGGGGGCGTATCGGGAGCTGTTCGGGATCGAGTTGGGCGTCGTGCCGGTGGTGCGGGAGGGGAAGGGTGATCGCTGAATCCGGAGGAAACCGTCGGGGGTGCATCCCGAGGAAACCGTCCGGGTGCATCCCGAAGAAACCGTCCGGGTGCATCCCGAGGGTGTCCCATCTGTATGGGGGTCCGTCGCCGCGGCCCCGCCGTCCGGCTTCCGCCCGGCTGCCGGAAAATGGGCACGTGAGTGATGTGAGACATGTGCTGGTGCTGCCCGACCGTGACGCGGCCCAGGAGGCGGCGGAGGCGCTCGGGGAGCGGTTCGGGATCGACGAGGAGCCGCGGCTCGTCCGGGACGCGCTGGCGGGGGAGGACGACGCGGAGGACGCGCAGTGGCTGGTGGTGCTGCGCGACGAGCACGAGCGGCTCGACCCCGGGGAGCTGGACGCGTTCGCGGGGGAGTGGGACGGGTGGCGGGAGGAGCCGTGAGCCGTCAGGCGGCCGGCTGATCGCCGCCGCCGTCATGGAACGGCCGTGACCCGCGTTGTCAGTGCGCCGTGCCATGCTTGTCGCGATGGCCAGGAAGACTGCGAATGACGACCCTCTCGCCCCCGTGACGCTCGCCGTGGGCCAGGAGGACCTCCTGCTCGACCGTGCCGTGCAGGAGGTGGTGGCCGCCGCCAAGGCCTCCGACGCCGACACGGACGTGCGGGACCTGAGCCCGGACCAGGTGCAGCCGGGCACGCTCGCCGAGCTGACCTCCCCCTCGCTCTTCGCCGAGCGCAAGGTCGTGGTCGTACGCAACGCGCAGGATCTGTCGGCCGACACCGTCAAGGACGTCAAGGCGTATCTGTCGGCGCCCGCCGAGGAGATCACGCTGGTGCTGCTGCACGCCGGCGGTGCCAAGGGCAAGGGGCTGCTGGACGCCGCGCGCAAGGTGGGGGCGCGGGAGGTCGCCTGCCCGAAGATGACGAAGCCGGCCGACCGGCTGGCCTTCGTGCGGCAGGAGTTCCGGGCCGTGGGGCGCTCGGCCACGCCCGAGGCGTGCCAGGCGCTCGTCGACGCGATCGGCAGCGACCTGCGGGAGCTGGCGTCCGCCGTCTCGCAGCTGGTGGCCGACGTGGAGGGGACGATCGACGAGGCCGTCGTCGGCCGGTACTACACCGGCCGGGCCGAGGCCTCCAGCTTCACCGTCGCCGACCGGGCCGTCGAGGGACGGGCGGCCGAGGCGCTGGAGGCGCTGCGGTGGTCGCTGGCCACGGGTGTCGCGCCGGTGATGATCACCAGTGCGCTGGCGCAGGGGGTGCGGGCGATCGGCAAGCTGTCCTCCGCGCGCGGCGGACGCCCCGCCGACCTGGCCCGTGAGCTGGGCATGCCGCCGTGGAAGATCGACCGGGTGCGCCAGCAGATGCGGGGCTGGACTCCGGACGGGGTGGCCGTGGCGCTGCGCGCGGTGGCCGAGGCGGACGCGGGCGTCAAGGGCGGCGGCGACGACCCCGAGTACGCCCTGGAGAAGGCCGTGGTGACCATCGCCAGAGCGGCCCGCTCCCGAGGCCGCGGCTAGCCGCGCGGGGCCGCCCCTCCGTCGGAGGGCTTCGTCAGCCACGCACGCTCCCCCCGGCGGGGGCTCCGATAGCCACGCAGGCTTCTTCCTCCTGGGCGGACGGCACGAAGAGCCGCGCAGGCCACCTCCCAGGGACCACGCGCCCAACTGCTCCCCCCGGCCGCCCGACTGCCCCTCGGGTCGGCCGCCGCTAGGCCACGCGCAACCGCGCCCGGGGCCGGGCTCCCCGTAAGACCCAGCGCCCAAAGGCGCGCACCTCCGTTCGGCGGAGGAGAATCGGCCGTATCAGCCACATCGCCTACGACGGAAAGGTGGCGATCGCCATGGCTGAACACCCGCACGCGGCGTTGGTCCGCAGGGGCTACGAGGCGTTCCAGAGCGGGGACATGGACACCCTGCGCGGCATGATGACCGGGGACTGTACGCACCACGTGCCCGGCTCCCATCCCCTCTCGGGGGACCACAAGGGGGTCGACTCGATCCTCGACGGGTACTACCGGCGCCTGTACGAGGAGACGGGCGGATCCTTCCGGGTCGAGCTGCAGGACGTGTTCGTCGACGGCCGCGGGCACGCCGTGTCGGTGCACCGCGTCACCGCGGACCGGGGGGACAAGCACCTCGAGGACGGCGGAGGCATCGTCTTCCGCATCGTCGGAGACAAGATGACGGATCTCGACGAGTGCGTCGCGGACATCGACAAGGGCAACGAGTTCTGGACGTGAGGCGCGCATGCCGAACGGCCCCGTCGCCCGCCCTGGGGAAGGGCGTGGCGGCGGGGCCGTCGGATGAAGCGGATGAGCCCGTTCCCGCGTGGCGAACGCAGGCCGCGAACAGGCTCGGGGTGCCGGACGGGAGCGGATGAGAGAGGGCCCGCTCTGAGCCCCTCCGGCGAAGTGGGCCCCTACCGGGGACCCGTCAGATCAAAAGAGGTGCTCAGCCCTGGAGGGACGTGACCTTGGAAGCCAGCGCCGACTTCTTGTTGGCGGCCTGGTTCTTGTGGATGACGCCCTTCGAGACGGCCTTGTCCAGCGCACGCGCCGCGGCGCGCTGCAGCTCGGTGGCCTTCTCGACGTCACCCGCGGCAGCGGCCTCGCGGGCCTTGCGGATCGCGGTCTTCAGGGAGGACTTGACGGCCTTGTTGCGCAGCCGGGCCTTCTCGTTGGTCTTGATCCGCTTGATCTGGGACTTGATGTTCGCCACGAATGAGCCTTTTCAGGTTCAGGCGCGGGGCCAGGAGGATTCCACAACAGAACCCCGGGTCCCGTGCCAGGTGATTTCTTGGGATGTGCCTCGCGCTGAGAGGGCAAGAGACACAGCCACCTACACTACCAGCGGCCCTTCGAGTGGCCCAAACCGGTCACCGCGCCGCACCCGTGGGACCATGGAAGCTACGTATCGATCCGACCCGAGGCATAAGGCGCCTCAAGAGACAGGACCCTGCGTGCCCGCGACCCCTTCCCATGTGCCCGAGCCGAGCCGTACCGACCCGGCTCTGATCCGCAATTTCTGCATCATCGCGCACATCGACCACGGCAAGTCCACGCTCGCCGACCGGATGCTCCAGCTGACCGGCGTCGTCGAGCAGCGGCAGATGCGTGCTCAGTACCTCGACCGGATGGACATCGAGCGCGAGCGCGGCATCACGATCAAGTCCCAGGCGGTGCGGCTGCCGTGGGCCCCCACCCACGACAAGAGCAACACGCACATCCTCAACATGATCGACACCCCGGGGCACGTCGACTTCACCTACGAGGTCTCGCGGTCGCTCGCCGCCTGCGAGGGGACCATCCTCCTCGTCGACGCCGCCCAGGGCATCGAGGCGCAGACCCTCGCCAACCTCTACCTGGCGATGGAGAACGACCTCACGATCATCCCGGTGCTGAACAAGATCGATCTGCCGGCCGCGCAGCCCGAGAAGTTCGCCGAGGAGCTCGCGAACCTCGTCGGCTGCGAGCCGGGCGATGTGCTGAAGGTCTCCGCCAAGACCGGTCTCGGTGTGGAGACGCTGCTGGACAAGGTCGTCGCCGAGATCCCCGCCCCGGTCGGCGTCAAGGACGCCCCCGCGCGCGCCATGATCTTCGACTCGGTCTACGACTCCTACCGCGGTGTCGTGACGTACGTCCGTGTCATCGACGGGCAGCTCAGCAAGCGCGAGCGCATCAAGATGATGTCGACGGGCGCCACCCACGAGCTGCTGGAGATCGGCACCAACTCGCCCGAGATGCTCCCGGCCGACGGCCTCGGCGTCGGCGAGGTCGGCTACCTGATCACCGGTGTGAAGGACGTCCGCCAGTCCAAGGTCGGTGACACCGTCACGAGCCAGTCCAAGGGTGCCACCGAGGCGCTCGGCGGTTACAAGGACCCCAAGCCGATGGTCTTCTCGGGTCTGTATCCGCTGGACGGCTCGGACTACCCCGAGCTGCGCGAGGCGCTGGACAAGCTGCAGCTCAACGACGCCGCCCTGGTCTACGAGCCGGAGACCTCCGCCGCGCTCGGCTTCGGCTTCCGCGTCGGCTTCCTCGGCCTGCTGCACCTGGACGTGATCCGCGAGCGCCTGGAGCGCGAGTTCGGCCTCGACCTGATCGCCACCGCCCCCAACGTGGTCTACCGCGTGGTCATGGAGGACGGCAGCGAGTACACGGTCACCAACCCGAGCGAGTTCCCCGAGGGCAAGATCAGCGAGGTGTACGAGCCGGTCGTGCGGGCCACCATCCTCGCGCCCACCGAGTTCATCGGCTCGATCATGGAGCTGTGCCAGACCCGGCGCGGCACCCTGCTCGGCATGGACTACCTCTCCGAGGACCGCGTCGAGATCCGCTACACGCTGCCGCTCGCCGAGATCGTCTTCGACTTCTTCGACCAGCTGAAGTCCAAGACCCGCGGCTACGCCTCCCTCGACTACGAGCCCACCGGCGAGCAGACCAGCTCCCTGGTCAAGGTCGACATCCTGCTGCACGGCGACAAGGTGGACGCCTTCTCGGCGATCACCCACAGGGACCAGGCGTACGCGTACGGTGTGCGGCTCGTCGCCAAGCTCAAGGAGCTGATCCCGCGGCAGGCCTTCGAGGTGCCGGTGCAGGCCGCCATCGGCTCGAGGGTGATCGCCCGCGAGACCATCCGCGCCATCCGCAAGGACGTCCTCGCCAAGTGCTACGGCGGTGACATCTCCCGTAAGCGGAAGCTGCTGGAGAAGCAGAAGGAAGGCAAGAAGCGGATGAAGATGGTCGGTTCTGTGGAGGTTCCGCAGGAGGCCTTCATCGCCGTCCTGTCCAGCGATGACAGCGGGGCATCGGCCAAGGGCAAGAAGTAACCGGCGGTAGCGCCTCGCCACCCCGGCAAATTCGGTCACACAGGGGTCCGTCGTACGAAAGTGCGCCGGGCCCCTGGGGGTTCTCCTGGGCCATCCCCTGGGGAAACGACCGGGCGTCAGCTCTTACGCAGGCGGCGGTCGGGCTCTACTCTGTCCCTGCCCGATAGTTACTCGCGAGTTAAACAACGTCTCGTGGGTAGGAACCAGCCGCACTGTCGCGCCAGCCGCACTGTCGCGGGCCCCGGAGGATGTCGTGAGCGACGCAACTACCCTGATCGAGAACCGTCCGCCGTCCGTGGCGGGCCTCTTCCTGGAGCGCGTGGCGGCCACGCCGGACGCCGAGGCCTACCGCTATCCGGTACCCGCCGCCTCCGGTGAGGGCCCGGACGCCTGGAAGTCCCTCAGCTGGTCACAGGCGGCCGAGCGGGTCCACGCGATCGCGGCCGGGCTGATCGAGCTGGGTGTCCAGCCGGAGCAGCGCGTCGCGCTCGCCTCCTCCACGCGCCTGGAGTGGATCCTCGCCGACCTCGGCATCATGTGCGCGGGTGCGGCCACCACCACGATCTACCCGCAGACCAACGCCGAGGAGTCGGCGTTCATCCTCTCCGACTCCGAGAGCAAGATCCTCATCGCGGAGAACGCCGCCCAGCTCGCCAAGGCGGTCGAGCGGCGTGCCGAGCTGCCCGACCTCACCCATGTCGTGGTGATCGACCCGGCCGGCGTCGAGAGCGGTGACTGGGTGCTCACCCTCGCCGAACTGGAGCAGCGCGGCGCCGCCCGTCTCGCGCAGGAGCCCGAGCTGGTCAAGGAGCGGGTCGGCAAGATCACCCGCGACCAGCTCGCCACCCTCATCTACACCTCCGGCACCACCGGCCGCCCCAAGGGCGTGCGCCTGCCGCACGACAACTGGTCGTACATGGCCAAGGCGATCGCCGCGACCGGGCTGGTCGGAGCGGACGACGTGCAGTACCTGTGGCTGCCCTTGGCGCACGTCTTCGGCAAGGTGCTCACCTCCGGCCAGATCGAGGTCGGCCACGTCACCGCCGTCGACGGCCGCGTGGACAAGATCATCGACAATCTGCCGGTCGTGCAGCCGACGTACATGGCCGCCGTACCGCGCATCTTCGAGAAGGTCTACAACGGGGTCGCCGCCAAGGCGAAGGCCGGCGGCGCCGCCAAGTACAAGATCTTCCAGTGGGCCTCCGAGGTCGCCCGCGAGTACGCCAAGGTCTCCCAGGACAATTTCCGGCGCACCGGCAACCGCACCGTGCCCTTCGGCCTCGGCGCCAGGCACAAGGTCGCCGACACGCTCGTCTACAGCAAGATCCGTGAGGCGTTCGGCGGCCGGCTGCGCGCCTGTGTCTCCGGCTCCGCCGCGCTCGCCCCCGAGATCGGCTACTTCTTCGCCGGCGCCGGCATCCACATCCTGGAGGGCTACGGCCTCACCGAGTCCTCCGCGGCCTCCTTCGTCAACCCCGGCGAGGCCTACCGCACCGGCACCGTCGGCAAGCCGCTGCCCGGCACCGAGGTCCGGATCGCCGACGACGGCGAGATCCTGCTGCGCGGCCCCGGCATCATGCAGGGCTACCACAAGCTGCCCGACAAGACCGCCGAGGTGCTGGAGAGCGACGGCTGGTTCCACACCGGCGACATCGGCGAGCTGTCGCCCGACGGCTATCTGCGCATCACCGACCGCAAGAAGGACCTGATCAAGACATCCGGCGGCAAGTACATCGCGCCGGCCGAGGCCGAGGGCCAGTTCAAGGCGATCTGCCCCTACGTCTCCAACATCCTCGTCCACGGCGCCGACCGGAACTTCTGCACCGCCCTCATCGCCCTCGACGAGCCGGCCATCCTCGACTGGGCGAAGGACAACGGCCTTCCGGGCAAGGCGTACGCCGAGGTGGTCGCCGCGCCGCAGACCGTCGAGCTGATCGACGGCTACGTCAAGCAGCTCAACGAGGGCCTCCAGCGCTGGCAGACCATCAAGAAGTTCCGCCTCCTGCCCCGCGACCTCGACGTCGAGCACGGCGAGATCACCCCGAGCCTGAAGCTGAAGCGGCCGGTCGTGGAACGCGAGTACAAGCACCTGCTGGACGAGATGTACGCCGGGACGCGCGAGGCGTAGACCGGTGACGCCGGGGACATGTTTGGCATAGTCCAGCGGCGGACGCCTTGTGAACGCGGGATGCCCGGATCCGGACTCTTTCTGTCCGGATCCGGGCATGCGCGCGCCCTGGTTCACACGCATCGCGACCCAGTTCGGTAACTCCACGCTTATGCGCCGGTCCGGTCTGTCACCCTGTCGCCATCGACCGACAGATATCCAGCCGGACCGTTCGGGGAGTTGTCGATGGGGGTCGTACCGACGCAGCGCGAGACCGAGGTCCTGACCGGTGCCGCGCCCGCGCACACCGACAGCCGCGCGCGGGCGCACGCCCTCCTGCCCGGCAGCGAACTCGCGCCCGGCACCGCCCGCGGCATGGTCCGCGCGGCGCTGGCCGAGTGGACCGGCCTCGCCCTGCCCGGCGCCGACCGGCTCACCGAGCGGCTCGCGCAGGACGCCGCCCTCCTCGTCAGCGAGCTCGTCACCAACGCCGTCGTGCACGCGGGCACCGACGTCGAACTGCACTGCCGGCTGGAGCCGGCCGGTGCCGTCGTCGTCGAGGTGACCGACCGGCACCCCGCCCGCGCCCCGCGCGACACCGCGGCCGACGACGGGACACCGGAGCCGGAGTACGGGCGCGGACTGCACCTGGTCGCCGCGCTCGCCGAGTCCTGGGGCGTCACCTACCGCCGTACCGCCAAGACGGTGTGGGCCCGGCTCACCCCGGAGTCCGAGGACCGCGCCCACCCCGACGACCGCCCGCACCGCGGCGACTCCGGCGACCACGCCCTCGGCGACGCCCTCCGGCTCGCCGGGGTCCTCGCCCCCGACCCGCGCGGCGCCGACAGCGACCGGGACTGGCTCGGCCGCGGCGCCCTGTCCTTCCTCGCCGAGGCCTCCGACCTGCTCGCCGGACAGCTCGACGAGGACCTCGTCGCCTCCCTCACCGGCCAGCTCGTCGTGCCCCGCCTCGCCGACTGGTGCGCGGTGTGGCTGGAGGACGAGGTCACCGGGCGCGGCTGGGCCGACGGCGGCGGACCCGGCGTACGGCCGGCCCGGGTGTGGCACAGCAGCGAGCACCTCGTCGAGGAGCTGTGCCAGGCCCTGGAGAAGGAACCGCCCCGCCCGCCCGGCCCCGCCTCCCCCGGTCCGCTGCCCTACCCCTGGCCGGGGGCCGCGCTCGGCCCGCACGGCGCCGCCCTCGCCTACCGTCTCGTCGCCGGCGGCCGCCCGCTCGGCACCCTCGTCATCGGCCGCACCGGACTGCTGCGCTTCCCCGACGAGGTCACCGGACTCGTCGAGGACCTCAGCCGCCGTGTCGCGCTCGCCATCGGCGCCGCCCGCCAGTACGCCCGGCAGGCCACCATCAGCGCCGTCCTCCAGCGCGGCCTGCTGCCCGGCGCCGTCGCCGAGATCCCCGGAGTGCGCACCGCGCTCGTCTACGAGCCCTGCGACAAGGGCGGCCCCAGCGGCGACTTCTACGACGTCTTCCCGGCCGGGCACGGCCGCTGGTGCTTCGCCGTCGGCGACGTCCAGGGCAAGGGCCCCGAGGCCGCCGTCGTGATCGGACTGGCCCGGCCCTGGCTGCGGCTGCTGGCCCGCGAGGGCTACGGCGTCGCCGACGTCCTCGACCGCCTCAACCAGCTCCTCCTCGACGACGCCACCGAGGCCGCCGACGCCGCCGCCCGCGCCTTCGCCGGTCCCGTCGCCCCCGGGGACGGCCCGCAGACCCGTTTCCTGTCCCTGCTCTACGGCGAGCTGCTGCCGTACGAGGGCGGCGTCCGCTGCACCCTGGCCTCCGCGGGGCACCCGCTGCCGCTGGTCCTCGGCCCCGGCGGCGACGTCCGTACCGCCGCGCGCCCGCAGACCCTGCTCGGCGTCGTCGAGGACGAGACGTACACCAGCGAGACGATCGAGCTGCGGCCCGGCGACACCCTGCTGTGCGTCACCGACGGGGTGACCGAGCGGCGCAACGGCCCCGACCAGTTCGACGACGGCGACGGGCTGGCCCGCGCGCTCGCCGGCTGCACCGGCCTCGACGCGGACCTCGTCGCCGAGCGGATCAGCCGGCTGGTGCACGAGTTCGGCGGGCAGCCGCCGGAGGACGACCTGGCACTGCTGGTCCTCCAGGCGGAGTAACCTTCCGCCGTCCTGGACAATGGGAGACATGCCTTCCGCACTCCCCGACGGCGAGCCCGTCCCCGACGACGGCGCGCTGCCCGCGTCCGCGCTCGCCGGCGCCGCCGAGCGGCCCCTCGGGTTCTATCTGCATGTGCCCTACTGCGCGACCCGCTGCGGCTACTGCGACTTCAACACCTACACGGCGACCGAGCTGCGCGGCACGGGCGGAGTGCTGGCCTCCCGCGACAACTACGCCGACACCCTCACCGACGAGATCCGCCTCGCCCGCAAGGTGCTCGGCGACGACCCGCGCCCCGTGCGCACGGTGTTCGTCGGCGGCGGTACGCCCACCCTGCTGGCCGCCGGCGACCTGGTGCGGATGCTGGCGGCGATCCGTGACGAGTTCGGCCTCGCGCCGGACGCGGAGATCACGACGGAGGCGAACCCCGAGTCCGTCGACCCGGCCTATCTCGCCACCCTCCGTGAGGGCGGCTTCAACCGGATCTCCTTCGGCATGCAGAGCGCCCGGCAGCACGTGCTGAAGATCCTCGACCGCACCCACACCCCCGGCCGCCCGGAGGCGTGCGTGGCCGAGGCGCGCGCGGCGGGCTTCGAGCACGTCAACCTCGACCTGATCTACGGCACGCCCGGGGAGTCCGACGACGACTGGCGGGCCTCGCTGGACGCCGCGATCGGCGCCGGTCCCGACCACGTCAGCGCGTACGCGCTCATCGTCGAGGAGGGCACGCAGCTCGCCCGGCGCATCCGGCGCGGCGAGGTCCCGATGACCGACGACGACGTGCACGCCGACCGCTACCTCATCGCCGAGGAGACCCTCTCCGCGGCGGGCTTCGACTGGTACGAGGTGTCCAACTGGGCCACCTCCGAGGCGGGCCGCTGCCTGCACAACGAGCTGTACTGGCGCGGCGCCGACTGGTGGGGCGCGGGCCCGGGCGCCCACAGCCACGTCGGCGGGGTGCGCTGGTGGAACGTCAAGCACCCGGGCGCCTACGCGGCGGCGCTGGCCGCGGGCCGCTCCCCGGGCGCCGGGCGCGAGATCCTGAGCGAGGAGGACCTGCGCGTCGAGCGCATCCTGCTGGAGCTGCGACTGCGCGAGGGCGTACCGCTGGACCTGCTGAAGACCGACGGCCGCCGGGCCGCCGACCGCGCCCTGTCCGACGGACTGCTCCAGGCACAGCCGTACGCCGAGGGCCACGCGGTGCTGACCCTGCGCGGGCGCCTGCTGGCGGACGCGGTGGTGCGGGACCTGGTGGACTGACCTGCACGAGTCTGGCGGACTGACCTAACCGGGTTCGCTGACGAAATCGATCAGCTGCTCCACTTTGCCGAGCAGCTCCGGCTCCAGGTCCTTGTACGACCGCACCCGGCCGAGGATCGCCTGCCAGGCCGCGCCCGTGTTCTCCGGCCAGCCCAGGGCCCGGCACACGCCGGTCTTCCAGTCCTGGCCGCGCGGGATCACCGGCCACGCCTGGATGCCCAGCGCCGACGGCTTCACCGCCTGCCAGATGTCCACGTAGGGGTGGCCCACCACCAGCGCGTGCTCACTGGTCACCGCCTCGGTGATCCGCCATTCCTTCGTGCCCGGCACCAGATGGTCCACCAGGACGCCGAGACGCGCGTCCGCATCCGGGGCGAAGGACTCCACGATCGCCGGCAGGTCGTCGACGCCCTCCAGGTACTCCACGACGACGCCTTCGATGCGCAGGTCGTCACCCCAGACCTTCTCCACCAGCTCCGCGTCGTGCCGTCCCTCGACGTAGATCCGGCCGGCGCGGGCCACTCGCGCGCGGGCGCCGGGCACGGCGACCGAACCGGAAGCGGTACGACCGGGCCGCACCGGAGCCGCCGGGGCGGGCCTGACCAGCGTCACCACCCGGCCCTCCAGCAGGAAACCGCGCGGCTGGAGCGGGAACACCCGGTGCTTGCCGAAGCGGTCCTCCAGGGTGACCGTGCCTGCCTCGCAGCGGATCACCGCGCCGCAGAAGCCGCTGCCGGGCTCCTCCACCACCAGGCCCGGCTCGGCCGGGACCTCGGGGGCGGCCTGGGGCTTCTTCTTCCAGGGCGGGGTCAGGTCGGGGGAGTACTGCCGCATTCGGATGACGATAGGAGAACTCCGGGCCCGCAGGGGCGCGGATCAGCGCGACACGCCGAAGCGGGCCACCAGCACGTCCCGCTGCGCCCGCACGAACGCCGCGTCCACCACCGCTCCGTGACCGGGCACGTACAGCGCGTCCTCGCCGCCGAGCGACAGCAGCCGGTCCAGCGCGTCCGGCCAGTGCGACGGTACGGCGTCGGGGCCCGCCTGCGGCTCGCCGGACTCCTCGACGAGGTCACCGCAGAACACCACCTCCCGCTCGCCCGGGACCAGGACGGCGAGATCGTGGGCGGTGTGCCCGGGACCCACGTTGGCGAGCAGCACCTGGCGGCCGTCGCCGAGGTCGAGGGTCCACTCGCCGCTGACGTGGTGCCGGGCCGGTGCGAGGGCCGCCGCGGCCTTCTGGGCGTCCCGCGCGTCCAGGCCGTTGGTCACCGCGTCCGCGCGCAGCTCCTCGCGGCCGCGCGGGGTGAGCACCGACTCGATCCCGACGGCACCGAAGACCTCCGCGCCCTCGAACGCCGCCGCACCGAAGACGTGGTCGAAGTGGGGATGGGTGAGCGCGAGATGGGTCACACCGTGACCGGCGAGCCGCTCGGCCTGAGTGCGCAGCCGGGCCCCTTCCGCGAGGCTGGATCCGGCGTCGACCATGAGCGCCGTGCCGGCGCCGACGACCAGCCCCGCCGTGCAGTCCCAGCCCGGCAGCCGGCACCGTCCGACCCCTGCCGCCAGCCGTTCCCACCCCAGCTCTTCCCAAGTCACCGTCATACCCGCGACGCTAGCCCCAACCGGCCGTGCAGTATGACCAGCCTTGCCGGGGGCGTACCCCACCGCCGTACACTGGCCCGGGGACGTCTGGCACTCGGACGCGCAGAGTGCCAGGGAGATGTCAGGGAAGATGCCGAGGGAAGACTTCTGGAGGTGTGCGCGATGCTGAGTGAGCGAAGGCTTCAGGTGCTGCGCGCCATCGTCCAGGACTACGTCGGCACCGAGGAGCCGGTCGGCTCGAAGGCACTGACGGAGCGGCACAACCTGGGCGTCTCCCCGGCGACGGTCCGCAACGACATGGCGGCCCTGGAGGACGAGGGCTACATCGCGCAGCCGCACACCAGCGCGGGGCGCATCCCCACCGACAAGGGCTACCGGCTGTTCGTCGACAAGCTGGCCGGTGTGAAGCCGATGACCGGACCGGAGCGGCGCGCGATCCAGAACTTCCTCGAGGGCGCCGTCGATCTCGACGACGTGGTGGCCCGTACGGTGCGGCTGCTGGCGCAGCTCACCCGGCAGGTCGCCGTCGTGCAGTACCCGTCGCTGACCCGCTCGACCGTGCGGCACGTGGAACTGCTGTCGCTCGCGCCCGCGCGGGTGATGCTGGTGCTGATCACCGACACCGGCCGGGTCGAGCAGCGCATGGTGGACTGCCCGGCACCGTTCGGCGAGGCCTCGCTGGCGGACCTCAGGGCCCGGCTGAACAGCCGGGTCGCGGGCCGCCGTTTCACGGATGTGCCGAAGCTGGTGGAGGATCTGCCGGAGGCCTTCGAAATGGAGGACCGCGGCACGGTCTCGATGGTGCTGTCCACGCTGCTGGAGACGCTCGTCGAGGAGAACGAGGAACGGCTGATGATCGGCGGCACCGCCAATCTGACGCGGTTCTCGCACGACTTCCCCCTCACGATCCGGCCGGTGCTGGAGGCGCTGGAGGAGCAGGTCGTCCTCCTGAAGCTGCTCGGCGAGGCGAAGGATCCGGGCGTGACCGTCCGTATCGGTCATGAGAACGCCCACGTAGGACTCAACTCCACGTCCGTCGTGTCGGTCGGCTACGGTTCGGGCGGCGAGGCTGTCGCCAAGCTCGGCGTGGTCGGACCGACCCGCATGGACTACCCGGGAACGATGGGAGCGGTACGCGCAGTGGCACGGTACGTCGGACAGATCCTGGCGGAGTCGTAGGTGGCCACGGACTACTACGCCGTACTCGGCGTGCGCCGCGACGCGTCGCAGGATGAGATCAAGAAGGCGTTCAGGCGGCTCGCTCGCGAGCTGCACCCGGACGTCAACCCCGATCCGAAGACGCAGGAGCGGTTCAAGGAGATCAACGCCGCCTACGAGGTGCTGTCGGACCCGCAGAAGAAGCAGGTCTACGACCTCGGCGGCGACCCGCTCTCGCAGGCCGGTGGCGCCGGCGCGGGCGGCTTCGGCGCGGGCGGCTTCGGGAACTTCTCGGACATCATGGACGCGTTCTTCGGTACGGCGTCGCAGCGCGGGCCGCGCTCGCGCACCCGCCGGGGCCAGGACGCGATGATCCGGGTCGAGGTCGAGCTGGACGAGGCGGCCTTCGGCACGACCAAGGACATCCAGGTCGAGACCGCGATCGTGTGTTCCACCTGCTCGGGTGAGGGCGCCGCGCCGGGCACCTCCGCGCAGACGTGTGACATGTGCCGCGGCCGCGGTGAGGTCTCGCAGGTCACCCGGTCCTTCCTGGGCCAGGTCATGACCTCGCGGCCGTGTCCGCAGTGCCAGGGCTTCGGCACGATCGTGCCGAACCCGTGCCCGGAGTGCGCCGGTGACGGCCGGGTGCGCTCGCGGCGGACGCTGACGGTGAAGATCCCGGCCGGTGTCGACAACGGCACCCGCATCCAGCTCGCCGGCGAGGGCGAGGTCGGGCCCGGCGGCGGTCCCGCCGGTGACCTCTACGTCGAGATCCACGAGCTGCCGCACCAGACCTTCCAGCGGCGCGGCGACGATCTGCACTGCACGGTGACGATCCCGATGACGGCAGCGGCGCTCGGCACGAAGGTGCCGCTGGAGACGCTGGACGGCATGGAGGAGGTCGACATCCGGCCCGGCACCCAGTCCGGCCAGTCGATCCCGCTGCACGACCGCGGTGTCACGCATCTGCGGGGCGGCGGCCGCGGCGATCTGATCGTGCACGTCGAGGTCCAGACGCCGACCAAGCTCGACCCCGAGCAGGAGCGCCTGCTGCGCGAGCTGGCCAAGCTCCGCGGCGAGGAACGGCCCACGGGCCAGTTCCAGCCCGGGCAGCAGGGGCTGTTCTCGCGGTTGAAGGACGCGTTCAACGGGCGGTGACCGACTGCGGTGGCCGGGTGGTTCTCCGCCCGGCCACCGGCCCGTTCCTGTGGCCTATGCCAAGAGGACGGGTGGGTTCGGACTTGTTCGGGGGACGTGACACCATGCCGTCATGTCCTCCCTGACCGATCTCTTCCCCCATCCGATCGTGCAGGCTCCCATGGCGGGCGGCGTCTCCGTCCCGCCGCTCGCCGCCGCCGTCTGCGAGGCGGGCGGGCTGGGCTTCCTCGCCGCCGGGTACAAGACCGCCGACGGGATGTACCAGGAGATCAAGCAGTTGCGGAGCCTGACGAACCGCTCCTTCGGGGTCAACGTCTTCATGCCGCAGCCGCAGTACGCCGAATCCGGTGCCGTCGACGTCTACGCGCACCAGCTGGCCGGGGAGGCCACCTGGTACGAGACCGAGCTGGGCGACCCCGACAGCGGGCGGGACGACGGCTACGAGGCGAAGCTCGCCGTGCTGCGGGACGACCCGGTGCCGGTGGTCTCCTTCCACTTCGGCGTGCCGAGCCGTGACGTCGTCGACTCCCTCCACCGGGTCGGCACCTTCGTGATGGTCACCGCCACGACCGCGGACGAGGCGGTCGCCGTGCAGCACTCCGGCGCCGACGCGGTGATCGCACAGGGTGTGGAGGCCGGCGGCCATCAGGGCACGCACCGGGACGTACCGGAGAACGACGGCTCGGGGATCGGACTGCTGGCGTTGCTGGCGCAGGTGCGGGAGGCCGTGTCGATCCCGGTGGTCGCCGCGGGCGGACTGATGCGGGGCAGCCAGATCGCCGCGGCGCTCGCGGCGGGGGCGAGCGCCGCCCAGCTCGGCACGGCGTTCCTCGCGACGGAGGAGTCCGGGGCGCACGCCGTGCACAAGGACGCGTTGACCAACCCGCTGTTCGTGCGGACCGAGCTGACCCGGGCGTTCTCCGGCAGACCGGCGCGCGGGCTGGTCAACCGGTTCCTGCGCGAACACGGCCCGTACGCACCGGCCGCCTACCCGGAGATCCACCATCTGACCGCGCCGCTGCGCAAGGCCGCCGCGAAGGCGGGCGACGCGCAGGGCATGGCGCTCTGGGCGGGACAGGGGCACCGGCTGGCCCGGGCCCTGCCGGCCGGGCGGCTGGTGGAGCTGCTGGTCGGCGAAGTCCGGGCGGCGCGGACAGCGTTGTCGGCCGGGAGCCACGGGGGTGAGGTGCGATGACGGCGCCCGTCTTCGTCGTCGAGTCGTTCGGGACGGACCGGGGCCGGTTCGTCCTCGACGGGCCCGAGGGGCGGCACGCCGTCTCGGTCAAGCGGCTGCAGGTGGGCGAGGAGGTCGTCCTCACGGACGGCGCCGGGCGGTACGCGCTGTGCACGGTGACCGGGGCGGAGGGCAAGGACCGGCTGATCGTCGACGTCCCGTCGGTCGAGGAGGAGCCCGCGCCGGCGCCGCGGATCACCGTGGTGCAGGCCCTGCCCAAGGGCGACCGGGGCGAGCTGGCCGTGGAGACCATGACCGAGGTCGGGGTGGACGCGATCGTGCCGTGGCAGGCGGCGCGGTGCATCACGCAGTGGAAGGGCGAGCGGGGGCTGAAGGCGCTCGGCAAGTGGCGCAACACCGCACGGGAGGCGGGCAAGCAGTCCCGGCGGGTGCGGTTCCCGGAGGTCGCGGACACGGCGACGACCAAGCAGGTCGCGGCACTTTTGGCCACGGCGGACTTCGCCGGGGTCCTGCACTCCGACTTCGACGTCGACAGTGAGCCGCTGGCGACGGCCGAGCTGCCCGCATCCGGGGAGATCGTGCTGGTCGTCGGCCCCGAAGGGGGCGTGGCCGGGGACGAGTTGGCGCTGTTCGGTCAGGCGGGTGCCACGCCGTACGTCCTGGGGCCTACGGTGTTGCGTACGTCGACCGCCGGGACGGCGGCCGCGGCGCTGCTGCTCGGCCGTACCGGGCGGTGGTCCTGACCTGGGGGGTTGCCTCGTGGAACTGGCTCAAGTGCGGCTGCTGGTCACCGACTTCTCCGCGTGTTACCGCTTCTACGCCGACGTGCTGGGGCTGAAGCCGCAGTCGGGGGCGGCTTCGGGGCCGTACGAGAAGTTCAGCCCCACCGTGGGGTCCGCGGGGATCGCCTTGCAGGACCGGGCGATGATGGTGTCCGTGCTGGGCGAGTTGGGGGAGACGGCGGCGGGACACCGGTCGCTGGTGGTGCTGCGGGTGGACGGCCTGGACGCGTACTGCGAGGAGATCACCGCACGCGGGGCCGTGCTGCTGCACGGCCCGGCCCCGATGACGGACCGGATGCGCGTCGCCCGTCTGAAGGACCCCGAGGGGAACTTGGTGGAGTTGCAGGAGTGGCTGCTGCTGCGCGGTTGACCCGCCCGGTGGCCGTATGCGGTCTTCCGTCCGGCGGGCGGTGGTGGGACGCTGCTGAGCATGCGCGGTTCGAGGCGTCTTTCCTCCGCTGTCGGCCTTCTCGTCGTGGTCGTCGGTGGAGTCGCGGCCTGTGATCCCGGTGGGCTCGGTTCGGCCGCCGTCGCCTACACCACCGACCAGACCGCGACCAAGGAGCTTCAGCGGCAGCACGTGGACGTGCGCTGGCTGACCTGCACGGCCGGTTACGGCGACCGGGGGGCCACGCCCTCCGCCACCGCGGACACCGTCGCCACCGTCGACTGCCGGGGACAGACCAAGGACGGCAGGGACATCGCCGTCACCGGGAAGGTGACCCGGGCTGTCGACGGGGCCTGTGTGCGCGGGGATCTGACCGCCAAGGTCGGCGGGAAGCAGGTGTTCCATGTGAGCGGGCTGGGCAACTGCAACGCCACCCCGTCACCCGTCAGGCCGCCGGGGAACGGCCCCGGGCCGGCGCGGCCGACGGTCACCGTGACCGTCACGCGGACCATCTGGTGCCAGGGCGATCCGACGTGCTGGCCCGTGCAGGGCAAGTGACGGCGCCGGCACTGTCGTAGCCACTCGCTACGATGCCTCCGTACGCGATCATCCCGGCGCGAGGAGGCACACGCATGGCAGGGGAGCCGCAGGACGACTGCTTGTTCTGCAAGATCGTCGCGGGCAGCGTCCCGGCGACGCTCGTCCGTGAGACGGAGACGACCATCGCCTTCCGTGACATCAACCCCCAGGCGCCCACCCACGTCCTGGTGATCCCCAAGGCCCACCACAGGGACGCCGCCGCGCTCGCCGCCGAGGCGCCCGAGCTGGCCGCGGACGTGCTGCGCGAGACGCAGGCGGTGGCCGATCAGGAGAAGCTGGACAGCTACCGGATCGTGTTCAACACCGGCAGCGGCGCGGGGCAGACCGTCTGGCACGCGCACGCCCACGTCCTCGGCGGGCGCGGGCTGAACTGGCCGCCCGGGTAGCCGCCGTGTCCGTCCGCGAACTGGTCGTCCTCGGCACCGCCAGCCAGGTCCCGACCCGGCACCGCAACCACAACGGCTATCTGCTGCGCTGGGACGGCGAGGGCATCCTCTTCGACCCCGGCGAGGGCACGCAGCGCCAGATGCTGCGCGCCGGGGTCGCCGCCCACGACCTGAACCGGCTGTGCGTCACGCACTTCCACGGGGACCACTCGCTGGGACTGGCCGGGGTGATCCAGCGGATCAACCTCGACCAGGTCCCGCACGACGTCACCGCCCACTACCCGCGCTCCGGGCAGCGGTTCTTCGACCGGCTGCGGTACGCCACGGCCTACCGGGAGACCGTGCCGATCACCGAGGCGCCGGTGGCCGGGGACGGGGTGATCGCGCGGACCGAGGGCTACACGCTCGAGGCGCGCCGCCTGTCCCACCCCGTGGAGTCCTTCGGGTACCGCGTCGTCGAGCCCGACGGGCGGCGCATCCTGCCCGACAGGCTCGCCGCGCACGGGATCAAGGGGCCCGACGTCGGACGCATCCAGCGTGAGGGCGCGCTCGGCGGGGTGCGGCTGGAGGACGTCAGCGAGGTGCGCCGCGGGCAGCGGTTCGCCTTCGTCATGGACACCCGGTTGTGCGACGGCGTGCACGCCCTGGCCGAGGGGTGCGATCTGCTCGTCATCGAGTCCACCTTCCTCGACGAGGACGCCCGCCTCGCCGCCGACCACGGGCACCTGACGGCCGGTCAGGCGGCTCGGGTGGCCCGGGACGCCGGAGTGCGGCACCTGGTGCTCACCCACTTCAGCCAGCGCTACTCGGAGCCGGAGGAGTTCGAGCGGCAGGCGCGGGCCGCCGGCTTCGAGGGGGAGCTGACCGTGGCCCATGATCTGCTCCGGGTGCCGGTTCCGAAGCGTCGGTGACATCGCCGTAACATGTTTTGATGCCGCTACCCAAAGCCGAACTGCACCTTCACATCGAAGGCACCCTGGAGCCCGAGCTGGCCTTCGCGCTGGCCGGGCGCAACGGGGTCCAGCTGCCCTACGCCGACGAGGACGCCCTGCGCGAGGCGTACCGGTTCGAGGATCTGCAGTCCTTCCTCGACCTGTACTACGCCCTGATGGCCGTGCTGCTCACCGAGCAGGACTTCGAGGATCTCGCCGACGCCTATCTCGCGCGCGCCGCCGCTCAGGGCGTGCGGCATGCGGAGATCTTCTTCGATCCGCAGGCCCACCTGGCACGGGGTGTGTCGATGGGCACGGTCGTCGAGGGGCTGTGGCGGGCGCTCGGGAACAGCGAGGCGCGGCACGGCGTCTCCACCCGGCTGATCATGTGCTTCCTGCGCGACGAGTCCGCCGGGTCGGCCATGGAGACCCTGGACGCTGCCAAGCCCTACCTGGACCGGATCACCGGGATCGGGCTCGACTCCGCCGAGGTCGGGCACCCGCCGGTGAAGTTCCGCGAGGTGTACGAGGCCGCCGCCGCGCTCGGGCTGCGCCGCGTCGCGCACGCCGGGGAGGAGGGGCCGCCGGAGTACATCACCGAGGCCCTGGACGTCCTCGGCGTCGAGCGCGTCGACCACGGGCTGCGCTGCATGGAGGATCCGGCGCTGGTCGAGCGGCTGGTGCGCGAGCGGGTGCCGCTGACGCTGTGCCCGCTGTCCAACGTGCGGCTGCGAGCCGTGGACGTCCTCGCCGAGCACCCGCTGCCCGCCATGCTCGACGCCGGGCTGCTGTGCACGGTCAACTCCGACGATCCCGCCTACTTCGGCGGTTACGCCGGCGACAACTTCGACGCCGTACGGCGTGACCTGCACCTGAGCGAGGACCGGCTGCGCGAGCTGGCCCGCAACTCCTTCCTCGCCTCCTTCCTGGACGACGACGAGGAGCGGCGGGCACGGTATCTCGCCGAGGTGGAGGCGTACGTCTTCTGAGGACGTACGCCGGTCAGGCGGCCGGCGTCGTCTCGCGGGCCAGGGGTGTCGTGCTCGCCACGGGGATCTCGACCACGGCCGGGGTCTCCACGGGGAACTCGACCACCGGCAGCGGGCGCCGGCCCGCCGCCCGCGCGACCACCGTCATCGGTACGGCGACCACCAGCACGCCGGCCGCCAGGACCGTGCCCATCACCGGGAAGCCGGCCTGGGCGGCCAGCAGACTGCCGGTGAGCGGGCCCGCCGCCGTGCCGAGGGACGAGGCCGAGCCGACCAGGACCGCCCAGCGGCCCTGCGGGTCGAGGGAGGCGGCCAGGCCGATGAGGTACGACAGCACGATCGGGTAGAGCGTGTTCCACGCGATCTCGCCGGCCGCGAAGGACGCCGGGCCGGTCGCGGACGCGCTCAGCGCGATGCAGGCCGCGATCAGCACCGTGCCCACGCCGATCGGCGCGACGCGGCCGAAGCGCGGGCCGAGCGCGCCCGCGCCCGTCACGCCCAGCAGGCCCGCGCCCAGCGCCACGGCGAACACCGCGCCGACCGCCGACTCCGACAGGTGGGCCTGCGCGAGGCCGATGCGGCCGCTCACCCCCCACAGCGCGTTCTGCGCGAGGGACCAGCACGGCATCGCCGCCGCGAGGAGCAGGCCGGCCCGCAGATGGGGGAGGCGGGTGGCCGGGGCACGCCGCGTGTGCGGGGAGGTGGCGGTGCGGGCGGGCAGACGGCTCGTCAGGGGCCAGACGGCGAGGGCGGCGAGGGCGATCGCCGCCAGCGGCTGGGCGTGGCCCGGGCCGAGATGCGGGATCGTCAGGCACAGGGCGGCGGCCAGGGCCGAGACGCCGAGCAGCCCCACCGTGGTCGTGCGGTGCGGGTCCCTCTGGGCGGCGATCCCGGTGGCGGCGACCGCCGTGATCGTGCCCGAGCCGAACCCGCCGATCACCGCACCCGCCACGACGGCCGGTACGGCGGCGGTGAGCGCGGCACCGCCGTAGCCGAGCAGCGCGAGGGTGAGGCCGAGGCGGGCCACCAGGCGGGCGCCGAGCCGCTCCACCCGGGAGGCCAGGAGGAAGCCGGCGGTGGCCGAGCCGAGCAGCAGCGCGCTGCCGACCGCGCCGGCCTGAGTGGCCGTCAGCGGCAGACCGGAGTCGAGGCGGCCGACGGTGGTCGGCAGCAGGTAGGGGGCGAGATACCCGGCCGTGAAGAGGGCGACGAGGGGCCAGGGTGTGGTGCGGGGGGCGGACACGGGCGTTCCCAGGGCATGCGAAAGGAGCGGCACAGAAGGGGGATGGGCGACGACCGTCGACGGACAGGAACGCGCGCAGAATTTGTATCAAGCGCGGCGGGCGGGAAGAAGAGCGGGGGGTGTGATCTGGCGCACGTCGCGGTTTGGTGTGCCTGAGACGGGGTAAACGAGCGCGCTATCGCCAGTGGGGGGCGCCGCCCGTGCCGGGTGCCGTGGCCTCGATCTTCGTCCGGATCTCCCGCATCACCGCGACGATCCGCTCCTCGTGCCCCGCCGTCAGCCGGGCCACCGGCACCGAGCAGCTGACCGCGTCCTGTGCCGGGGTGTCGTAGCGCAGCGCGAAGCCGAAGCCGACGATGCCGGGCACGCCCTCCTCGCGGTCGATCGCGTAGCCGCGCTCACGGATCGCGGCCAGATCGGCGAGCAGGGAGACGCGGGTGGTGTGCGAGTGCGGGGTCAGCGCCTCGTAGGGGCCTTCCGGGAGGTCGTCGTCGGGGTGTTCGGCCAGCAGGGCCTTGCCCAGGGCACCGGCGTGCGCCGGGAGACGGCGGCCGACACGGCTGATCGTGCGCAGGTATTCGTGTGATTCGCGGGTCGCCAGGTAGGCCACGCTGTGGCCGTCCAGCCGGCCCAGGTGGATCGTCTCGCCGAGCGCGTCCGACGCCTCGTCGAGGTAGGGGCGTACGAGACGCACCCGGGGGTCGGAGTCCAGATAGCTGGTGCCGGTCAGCAGGGCGTGGATGCCGATGCCGTAGAGCGAGCCCGTGACGTCGGTGCGCACCCAGCCGCGGGAGATCAGGGTCTGCAGCAGGGCGTACATCGAACTGCGCGGCACCTGAAGGGCGTCCGCCAGTTCCTGGAGGCGGGCCGGGCGGTCGCCGCGCGCGGCCAGCAGCTCCAGCAGTTCCACCGTGCGCGCCGCCGACTTCACCTCGCGGACGCCGCCGCCTGTCTCCGCCATGTGCCGATCGTAAGCGTCGGTCGCCGACCCATTGACGCTGTCTGTTCAGCTCCTTAATCTCTGTCTCCATACGTGGATAGTATCTACATGGGGAGATGAGATCAGTGGTCGACGACCGGCGCACCGACGTGGCGCGCAGGCTGCGGGACGGGATGGCGGGCGGCGTGCTCTCCTTCCCGCTCACCGCCTTCCATGACGACGGCACCCTCGATCCGGACGGCTGCCGGGCCCATGTGGCCGCTCAGCTCGCCGCCGGACCCGGCGCGCTCTTCCCCGCCTGCGGCACCGGCGAGTTCTTCTCCCTCGACGAGGACGAGTACCGGCAGGTCGTCACCGCCGCCGTCACCGAAGCGGCCGGCCGCGTGCCCGTCGTCGCCGGCACCGGGTACGGCTGGGCCCAGGCCGCCCGCTTCGCGCGGATCGCCGAGGAAGCCGGCGCCGACGCCCTCCTGGTCCTGCCGCACTACCTGGTCGACGTCCCGCAGGACGGGCTCGTCGCCCACCTCGAGCAGCTCGCCGCCCGCACCCGGCTGCCCCTGATCGCCTACCAGCGCGGCCAGGTCGCCTACAGCGCCGCCGCCCTGCGGCGCATCGCCGGGATCCCCGGCGTGATCGGCCTCAAGGACGGCCACAGCGACCTCGACCGCCTCCAGCGCCTCACCCTCGCCGCACCCGAGGGCTTCCTGTTCTTCAACGGCGCCGCCACCGCCGAGATCCAGGCCCGCGCCTACGCCACCGTCGGCGTGCCCGCCTACTCCTCCGCCGTCCACGCCTTCGCCCCCGAGATCGCGCACGCCTTCCTCAGCGGCCTGCGCGCCGGTGACGACGGCGCCGTCGACAAGCTGCTGCGCGGCTTCTACGTCCCCCTCGTCGAACTGCGCGACCGTGTCCCCGGATACGCCGTGTCCCTGGTCAAGGCGGCCGCCCGGCTGCGCGGCGCCCCCGTCGGGCCCGTACGCGCCCCGCTCACCGACCCCTCGGCCGCCGACCTGGCCGACCTGAGGACCCTGCTCGCCGCCGGACTCGACCTCGTAGGAGCCGCCCTGTGAACCTCACCATCGCCGACGTCCGCCTCACGCCGATCCTCGTCGCCGACCCGCCGCTGCTGAACACCCAGGGCGTCCACCAGCCGTACACCCCGCGGCTGATCGTGGAGGTGGTCACCGCCGACGGGATCACGGGCGTCGGCGAGACCTACGGCGACACCAAGTACCTGGAGCTGGCCCGGCCGTTCGCCGAGCGTCTGGTCGGCCGCCAGGTCAGCGACCTGAACGGCCTGTTCACCGTGGCCGACGAGCTCGCCGTGGACGCCTCCCGGGTCTTTGGCCAGGTCGACGTCGGCGGGCTGCGCGGTGTGCAGACGGCCGACAAGCTGCGGCTGTCCGTCGTCTCCGGCTTCGAGGTCGCCTGCCTCGACGCCCTCGGCAAGGCGCTCGGGCTGCCCGTGCACGCCCTGCTCGGCGGCAAGGTGCGCGACGCCGTCGAGTACAGCGCCTACCTGTTCTACAAGTGGGCCGAGCACCCCGAGGGCGTGCCCGCGGAGAAGGACGACTGGGGGGCGGCCCTGGACCCGGCCGGGGTCGTCGCGCAGGCCCGGCTGTTCACCGAGCGGTACGGGTTCACCTCCTACAAGCTCAAGGGCGGCGTCTTCCCGCCCGAGCAGGAGGTCGCGGCGATCCGCGCGCTCGCCGGCGCCTTCCCCGGCCGCCCGCTGCGCCTCGACCCCAACGGTGCCTGGTCCGTGGAGACCTCGCTGAAGGTCGCCCGGGAACTCGCGGACGTCCTGGAGTACCTGGAGGACCCCGCGCTCGGCACCCCGGCCATGGCCGAGGTCGCCCGCCACACCGACGTGCCGCTCGCCACCAACATGTGCGTGACGACGTTCGCGGAGATCAAGGAGGCGTTCGCCCGCGACGCCGTCCAGGTCGTCCTCTCCGACCACCACTACTGGGGCGGGCTGCGCAACACCCAGCAGCTCGCCGCGCTGTGCCGCACCTTCGGGGTCGGGGTGTCCATGCACTCCAACACCCACCTCGGCATCTCGCTGGCCGCCATGACCCATGTCGCGGCCACCGTGCCGGACCTGCACCACGCCTGCGACTCCCACTACCCCTGGCAGTCGGAGGACGTCCTCACCGAGCGGCTGACGTTCGAGGGCGGACGTGTGGCCGTATCGGACGCACCGGGCCTGGGCGTCGAGCTCGACCCCGGCAAGCTCGCCTCCCTGCACCGGCGCTGGCTCGACGACGACGGCCGGCTGCGCGACCGCGACGACGCGGCCGCGATGCGGGCCGTGGACCCCGGGTGGGTCACGCCGTCGGTCCCGCGCTGGTGACGCACGCCGCCGCCTTCTCCCCCCGCTCGTAACTCCCCTTTCCCTGCCCACGATCGGAGCCGCTCGTGTCAGCAGCAGTGCCCGAGGTACACCCGCCGGCGGTACAGTCCGCCGTCCGCAAGATCTTCCGCCGTGTGGTCCCGCTGTTCTTCGTGATGTTCGTGGCGAACTACATGGACCGCGTCAACCTCGGCTTCGCCCAGGACCAGCTCCGCGCCGACGTCGGGCTGTCGGCCGCCGCCTTCGGCCTCGGCGCCGGCATCTTCTTCATCGCGTACGCGATCTTCGAGATCCCCTCCAACATGCTGATGGAGCGCTTCGGCGCCAAGGTCTGGCTCACCCGGATCATGATCAGCTGGGGTGTCGTGGCGACGGCGATGGCCTTCGTCGACAGTGCCGCCCTGTTCTACGCCCTGCGCTTCCTGCTCGGCGTCGCGGAAGCGGGCTTCTTCCCGGCCGTCATCTACTACTTCAGCCGCTGGCTGCCCGACTCCCACCGCGGACGGGCCACCGGCATCTTCCTGATGGGCTCGGGCACGGCGACCGTCGTCGTCGGCCCGCTCTCCGGGGCGCTGCTGGAGATGCACGGCGTGTGGGGGCACGCAGGCTGGCAGTGGATGTTCTTCATCGAGGGCGTCTTCTCCGTGGTCCTCGGCTTGGTCGTCTACCGCTTCCTCGACTCCGGCATCGACACGGCCGACTGGCTGACCGAGCAGGAGAAGACGGAGCTGGTGGCCGTCATCGACGCCGAGCAGGACGGACGGGACAGCGCCCGCGCGCAGATGTCCCGCTGGAAGCTGCTCGCCGATCCGCAGATGCTGGTGTTCCTGTGGATCTACTTCGCGATCAACGTGGCCCTGTACGCGGTGACGTTCTGGCTGCCGTCGATCGTGGCCGACATCGGCGACCTGAGCGAGTTCCAGGTGGGGCTGCTGACGGCGGTGCCGTGGCTGTGCGCGATCGCCGCGGTGTACGTCAGCGGGCGGATCTCGGACCGGCTCGGGCGGCGGCGCCCGGTGCTGGTGGCGCTGCTGCTCCTGGGCGGCGCCGGGACCCTGCTGGCGGTGTTCGTCTCGCCGTGGCTGGGACTGGGCGCGCTCTGCCTGGCCGCCATGGGCTTCAAGCCGGCGTCCCCCGTCTTCTGGACGATCCCGCAGAGCTACCTCGACGCGCGGGCCGCCGCGCCCGGCATCGCCCTGATCAACTCCATCGGAAACCTGGGCGGGTTCGTCGCGCCGACCGCCTTCGGGCTCATCGAGGACGCGACGGGCTCGACGAAGGCGGGGCTGGTCGGCCTCACCCTCGTCGGTTTCCTCGCCGCGCTGAGCGTGCTGTGCGTGCGGGGCGGCGGCCGCAACGACCGGCGCCGCGTGAAAGCGCGGCCCGCCGTGACACCGGCGGCACCCGGGACGAGTCCGGGTGCGGCACGGGTGGCGGGAGAGCCGGGGGCGGCGGGGCGGCCGGGGGCGGCACCGGCCTGACGCCGGTCGGGGCCGGGGGAGGGCGGGGCGGCCCCGCCCCGGCTCTGACACCGGTTCGGGCCGCGGGCGCGGTGCGTTGCCCGACGGAAGCGGCGCTTCGCCGGTGCCGTGGTGCAAACTGGCCAGATCCGCACCACGTCAGGGAGCGCACCGTGACCCCGTCCACCGGAGCCATGGGACCGATGGGATCCATGGGAGAGGACCGCGACCGCCGGCCGCAGATCGACCCGCTCGCCGCCCTGCGCACGGCAGGCGATCCGCCCTGGGACGTCTTCCTGACCGGCACCGTCTTCCTCGACATCGTCTTCACCGGCCTCGACTCCGCCCCGGTCCGCGGGACGGAGTCCTGGGCGCGGGGGATGGGTTCCAGCCCCGGCGGCGTCGCCAACATGGCCACCGCGCTCGCCCGGCTCGGGCTGCGGACCTCCCTGGCCGCGGCCTTCGGCGACGACCACTACGGCGAGTACTGCTGGGACGCGCTGGAGCAGGGCGAGGGCATCGACCTCACGCCGTCGCGGACCGTGCCCGGCTGGCACTCCCCGGTCACCGTGTCGATGGCGTACGAGGGGGAGCGCACGATGGTCTCCCACGGCCACGAACCGCCGCCGGAGGAGCCCGCCCCGGACCATCCGCCCCACGCCCGTGCCGCCGTCGCCTCCCTCACGCCCGGCCGGCGCGCCCCCTGGATCGCCAAGGCCGCGAGCCGCGGCACCCGCATCTTCGCCGACGTCGGCTGGGACGACACCGGGGCGTGGGACCTGGCGGGCCTCGCCGACCTGGAGCACTGCGAGGCCTTCCTGCCGAACGCCGACGAGGCGATGCGCTACACCGGCGCGGACTGCCCGAGGGCGGCGGCCCACGCCCTCACGCGTCATGTGCCGGTCGCGGTCGTCACGCTCGGCGCGGAGGGGGCGTACGCCGTGGACCGGCGCACGGGGGAGTCCGCGGAGGTCCCGGCGATCGCCGTGGAGGCCCTGGACCCGACCGGCGCCGGGGACGTCTTCGTCGCGGGCTTCGTCACCGGCACGCTCGCCGGCTGGCCGCTGGCCGACCGGCTCGCCTTCGCGGGGCTCACCGCCGCGCTGTCGGTGCAGGAGTTCGGCGGCTCGCTCTCGGCGCCCGGCTGGGCCGAGATCGGCGCCTGGTGGCGCGAGGTCCGCTCGGTCGACGGCCAGAACCCGACGGCCCTGCGCCGCTACGCCTTCCTCGACGGCCTGGTCCCCGACGCCCGGTCCGCGTGCTGGCCCCTGCGCCGGGCCGTCCCCACGATCGGCTTCCGCAACCCGGCCTGACGGTGGGCCGCGCCCGGCGCATACGGCCCCGCGCCCCTGGACCGGCCCCAGTCCCGCCCCCGAAGCACCCCCACCCCCGAAAAGCTCTTCGGTGATGTCAGCCCCGCGTCGTACCCTTGGAGTCGCGAGGCCGCTCGAAGCCATGCGCGGCCGTGACGAGGAGGAACCGCAAGGCGCGCCGCGCCGGCCCATGACTGAGACACCGACAGCTCACACCCCCGCGCAGGGGCAGGCGAAGGCACAGTTCACCGTCCCCGCCCAGCACCCCATGGTGACCGTTCTGGGTTCAGGCGACTCCCTGCTGCGTGTGATCGAGAAGGCCTTCCCGGCGGCCGACATCCACGTCCGGGGCAATGAGATCAGCGCCGCCGGCGACCCCGTGGACGTCGCCCTCATCTCGCGTGTGCTGGAAGAGATGTTGCTGGTGCTCCGCACCGGGCAGCCGATGACGGAGGACGCCGTGGAACGCTCGATCGCCATGCTCAAGGCCAGCGACGCCGGCACGAGCGACGGCCCGGAGACCCCGGCGCAGGTCCTCACGCAGAACATCCTGTCCTCGCGGGGCCGCACCATCCGCCCCAAGACCCTCAACCAGAAGCGGTACGTCGACGCGATCGACAAGCACACGATCGTCTTCGGCATCGGCCCCGCCGGTACGGGCAAGACGTACCTCGCCATGGCCAAGGCCGTGCAGGCCCTGCAGTCCAAGCAGGTCAACCGGATCATCCTCACCCGGCCCGCCGTCGAGGCCGGCGAGCGGCTGGGCTTCCTGCCGGGCACGCTCTACGAGAAGATCGACCCCTACCTGCGCCCGCTGTACGACGCGCTGCACGACATGCTCGACCCCGACTCCATCCCGCGGCTGATGGCCGCCGGGACGATCGAGGTCGCCCCGCTGGCGTACATGCGCGGACGCACACTCAACGACGCCTTCATCATCCTGGACGAGGCCCAGAACACCTCCCCCGAGCAGATGAAGATGTTCCTCACCCGCCTCGGCTTCGACTCCAAGATCGTGATCACGGGTGATGTGACGCAGGTCGACCTGCCGGGCGGGCAGAAGTCCGGTCTGCGCCAGGTCCAGGACATCCTGGAGGGCGTCGAGGACGTCCACTTCTCACGGCTGTCGTCGCAGGATGTCGTCCGGCACAAGCTGGTCGGCCGTATCGTCGACGCGTACGAGAAGTACGACAGCACGCACGGCACCGAGAACGGCGGCTCCAGGGCCGGCCGGGGCAAGTCCGCGCACAAGGGGAAGTAGACACACACAGCACCATGTCGATCGACGTCAACAACGAGTCCGGAACCGAGGTCGACGAGCAGGCGATCCTCGACATCGCCCGCTACGCGCTCGCACGGATGCGCATCCACCCGCTCTCCGAGCTCTCGGTGATCGTCGTGGACGCCGACGCCATGGAGCAGCTCCATGTGCAGTGGATGGACCTGCCCGGACCCACCGATGTCATGTCCTTCCCGATGGACGAGCTGAGGCCGCCGTCCAAGGACGACGACGAGCCCCCGCAGGGCCTGCTCGGCGACATCGTGCTGTGCCCGGAGGTCGCCGCCAAGCAGGGCGCCGACGCGCCGACGCGGCACTCCATGGACGAGGAGCTCCAGCTGCTCACCGTCCACGGGGTGCTGCACCTGCTGGGCTACGACCACGAGGAGCCGGACGAGAAGGCGGAGATGTTCGGCCTGCAGGCGGCCATCGTGGACGGCTGGCGCGCCGAGCGGGGCCTGACCGGCCCCTCCCCGGCGCCCACCGTGTCGTAGGCCCATGAGTCCGCAACTCGTCCTCGGCGCGATCGCCCTGGTCGTCGTCGCCTGGCTCGCCGCCTGCGCGGAGGCGGGCCTGGCGCGCGTCTCCAGCTTCCGCGCCGAGGAAGCCGCCAAGTCCGGCCGCCGCGGCAGCGCCAAGCTCGCCCAGATCGCCGCCGACCCCACCCGCTACCTCAATGTGGCGCTGCTGGTCCGCGTCGCCTGCGAGATGGCCGCCGCCGCGCTGGTCACCTACGCCTGCCTCCAGGAGTTCGAGGGCACCGCCGCGGCCCTGCTCGTCGCCATCGCCGTGATGGTGCTCGTGTCGTACGTCGCCGTCGGGGTCTCCCCGCGCACCATCGGCCGCCAGCACCCGCTGAACACCGCGACGGCGGCGGCGTACGTGCTGCTGCCGCTCGCCCGGGTCATGGGCCCGATCCCGTCGCTGCTGATCCTCATCGGCAACGCGCTCACCCCCGGCAAGGGCTTCCGCCGCGGGCCGTTCGCCTCCGAGGCGGAACTGCGCGCGCTGGTCGACCTCGCCGAGGCCGAGTCGCTGATCGAGGCCGACGAGCGGCGCATGGTGCACTCGGTGTTCGAGCTGGGCGACACGCTCGTGCGCGAGGTCATGGTGCCGCGCACCGACCTGGTCACCATCGAGCGGTACAAGACGATCCGGCAGGCCCTCACCCTCGCCCTGCGCTCCGGGTTCTCCCGCATCCCGGTCACCGGCGAGAACGAGGACGACATCGTCGGGATCGTCTACCTCAAGGACCTGACCCGCAAGACGCACATCAACCGGGACGCCGAGAGCGAGCTGGTCTCCACGGCCATGCGCCCCGCCGTGTTCGTCCCGGACACCAAGAACGCCGGCGATCTGCTGCGCGAGATGCAGAAGGAGCGCAACCACGTCGCCGTCGTCATCGACGAGTACGGCGGCACGGCCGGCATCGTCACCATCGAGGACATCCTCGAGGAGATCGTCGGCGAGATCACCGACGAGTACGACCGGGAGCTGCCGCCCGTCGAGGAGCTGGGCGCCGACCGCTTCCGGGTCACCGCCCGCCTCGACATCGGCGACCTCGGCGAGCTGTACGGCCTGGAGGCCTACGACGACGAGGACGTGGAGACCGTCGGCGGTCTGCTCGCCAAGGCCCTCGGCCGGGTGCCCATCGCCGGCGCCTCCAGCGTCGTCGAACTGCCCGACGGGCGGAAGCTGCGGCTGACGGCCGAGTCCGCGGCCGGGCGGCGCAACAAGATCGTCACGGTGCTGGCCGAGCCGGTCGCCCCGGCGGACGAGCCCGACGGCGAAGAGGAGAAGCCGGAGTGACCCCCAAGGAGCTGCGCGCCCTCTGCCTGTCGTTCAACGCGGCCGAGGAGGACTTCCCGTTCCGCCCCGAGATCTCGGTGTTCAAGGTGCTGGGCAAGATGTTCGCGCTGACCCAGCTGGACGCGCGGCCCCTGACGATCAACCTCAAGTGCGACCCGGAGGACGCGATCCGGCTGCGCCGCGAGCACGAGGGGCTGATCGTGCCCGGCTGGCACATGAACAAGCGCCACTGGAACACGGTCACGGTCGACGGCGACCTCCCGGATCCTCTGATCCGTGAACTCGTCGAGGACTCCTACGACCTGGTGGTCGCCGGCCTGCCGAAAGCGGAACGACTTCGCCTGGACCGTTCCTAGGAACGTGGAAGCGCGCGGAAGCCGGGCCGCCCCGTCGTCGGCCCGGCTTCCGCGTTGCGCTGCGCGGTCAGGCGCTCGCCCGGCGGCCGCGCAGTCCCACCGCCACCAGCACCGCCGCCGTCAGCACGATCGCCGCGTCGAGGGCGATCACCGTGCGGGCGCCCGTCAGCAGGTCGTCGGCGGTCGTGGCGAGGACGCCGAGGAGAGGGATGCCCACGGTGATGCCGACCTGCTGGGTGGAGGTGACCAGGCCGGTCGCCAGGCCCTGCTCCTCGTCCGGGACGCCCGAGGTGACCGTCAGGCCGTAGGAGATGATCGCGCCCAGGTGGCACATGCTGGCCAGGGAGACCGCCGCGGTCGCCAGCCACACCGACCAGCCGCCCTCGCCGAGGCCCAGCAGAGCCGCGATCAGCACACCCTGCCCGGCGAGCGAGGCGACCAGCGTGCGGCGGGCACCGAACCGGCCGATGACCTTCGCGGCGAGGGAGCCCGCGACGACCGACAGCGCGCCCTGCACGCCGAAGACCAGACCGGTCTCGAAGGCCGACAGGTGCAGTACCTCCTGCAGGTACAGCGTCAGCACGAAGATCACGGTCGACATCATCGAGAAAGTGACCAGACCGCCCAGGTTGCCCCACGCCACCGTGCGCCGGCGCAGCATCGGCAGCGACACCAGCGGCGCCGCCGAGCGGGACTCCACCACTGCGAAGGCGACGAGCAGCAGCACACCGGCGGCGAGGGTGACGAGAACGTCGACGCGGCCGAAGCCGTGGTCGGCGGCGGTGGACAGGGAGTAGATCAGCGACAGCAGACCGCCGGTGACGGTCACCGCGCCCGGCACGTCCAGGCGCGGCCGCTGCGGAGTGCGCGACTCCGGCAGCAGTCCCGGCGCCAGCGGCAGCACCAGCACCGCGAACACCGCGAGGAGGCCCATCGTGGAGCGCCAGCCGAGGACGTCGGTGAGGACACCGCCGGCCACCATGCCGATGGTGAAGCCGAGCGACAGCAGCGTTCCGGAGATGCCGAGGGCGCGGTCGCGGGCCGGGCCCTCCGGGAACGTCGTGGTCAGCAGGGACATGCCGGTCGGGACGATCGCGGCCGCTGCCAGACCCTGCAGCGCCCGGCCGGCCAGGAAGGACGCCGGGTCCCAGGCGAGGGTGGCGAGCAGCGAGGCCGCGCCGAACACGGCGAGACCGGCCAGGAACAGCTTACGGCGGCCGTACAGGTCGCCCATGCGGCCGAACAGGAGCAGGAAGCCGCCCGACGGCAGCGCGAACGCCGTGATCGCCCACTGCAGCGCCGACGGGCTCATGCCGAGGTCGGCGCCCAGCACGGGCAGGGCGACGTTCAGGACGGAGAAGTCCAGCGCGACCATGAACTGGGCCGCGCACAGGACGAACAGGACGAGCTTGTCACGCGTCGACAGCCGTGGGGTGCCGAGCGGTTCGCCCACAGGGGCGGAGGGTTGAGTGGTGGTGGTGTCGATCGCCATGACAACGAGCCTGTCGCCTGCGGAACTTCGCTGGGGAGTCACCGCTTATGGTGGTGGTGGCACCACCAGACAGCGCGAGGGGGATCTGTCCGTGCCCACAAACGTACTGAAGTCCCAACGGCGGCGCGAACTGCGCGAGTTCCTGATGAGCCGGCGCGCCCGGGTGACCCCGGCCGAGGCGGGGCTGCCCGCGGGCGGGCCCCGGCGCCGTACGCCCGGCCTGCGGCGCGAAGAGGTCGCCGTGCTCGCCGGGGTCGGCGTGTCCTGGTACCAGTGGCTGGAGCAGGGCCGTGACATCTCCGTCTCCCCGCAGGTGCTGGACGCGGTGGCGCGGGTGCTGCGGATGAACGGCACCGAGCGGCGCCATCTGTACCTGCTGGCCGGCCTCAACCCGCCGGTGCCCGAAGTCGCCTCCGCCGAGCGGGACATGTGCGACGGGCTGCGCCGGCTGATCGACGCCTGGATGCCGTATCCGGCGCACATCATGGACGCCTACTACAACTGCGTGCTGTACAACGACGCCGCCGCCGTGGTGCTCGGCATGCGGCCCGAGGCCCAGCAGAACTGCCTGGTGGAGTTCTTCACCGAACCGCTCTTCCGCTCCCGGGTGACGAACTGGGAGGAGAACGCCCGCAAGGTCGTCGCCCAGTTCCGGGCCGCGTCCAGCGCCCGCCCCGACGACGAGGGCTTCCAGGCGGTCCTCGCCGAAGTGAGCGCCGCCAGCGAGGACTTCACCGCTCTGTGGGAGCAGCGGGACATCGAGGACGCCGGGCAGATCCGCAAGGAGCTGGACCATCCGCTGGTCGGGCTGCTGGTCGTGGAGGCGACGGCGCTGAAGGTGCCCGCCCGCCCCGACCTGATGATCGTGCTGCACACCCCGCTGGACGAGGCGAACACCGCCGCCAAGCTGGAGTGGCTGGCCTCCCCGGAGGGCCGGCGCGGGGCGATGTACCCCGTGGCCGGATGACGGGCGGGCCTGTTCGTATGCTCGGGGCATGACCGACAGCAACGCGCTCGACCCCGAGGACCGCAAGATCGTCACCCTGGCCCGTTCGGCCCGGGCCCGCAACGGTGTGCCCGAGGGTGCCGCCGTCCGCGACGACACCGGCCGTACGTATGTCGCCGGGACCGTCGCGCTGGACTCGCTGAAGCTGAGCGCGCTGCGCACGGCCGTGGCCATGGCCGTGGCGTCCGGTGCCAGGTCGCTGGAGGCGGCGGCGGTGGTGACTCAGGCGGAGTCCGCGGCGGCGGAGGACCTGGCCGCCGTGCGCGACCTCGGCGGGGCCGGGACGCCGGTGCTGCTGGCGGGGCCGGACGGCGAGGTGCGGCAGACCGTCTCCGCGGGCTGAGGCAGGCCTACAGGGCGTCCGGTCCGCGCTCGCCCGTGCGGACCCGGACGACCGTGTCGACGGGCAGCGCCCACACCTTGCCGTCGCCGATCTTGCCGGTCTGCGCGGCCTTCACGATCGCGTCGATGGCGTCCTCGGCCAGCGCGTCCTCGACGACGACCTCGATGCGGACCTTGGGCACCAGGTCGATCTGGTACTCGGCGCCCCGGTACACCTCGGTGTGCCCGCGCTGGCGGCCGTAGCCGCTGGCCTCGCTCACCGTCAGGCCCTGGATGCCGAGCTCCTGGAGCGCGGTCTTGACCTCGTCGAGGCGGTACGGCTTGACGATCGCGGTGATGAGCTTCATGCCTGGGGGGTGACCTTCTGGGCGGTGGAGACGAGCGAGTGGGCGACCGGGGCGCCGTGGCCCAGGACGCCGTGATCGTATGCCGTCTCCGCGTGCACCGTAAGGTCCAGGCCGGTGTGTTCCTGTTCCTCGCTCGCGCGAAAGCCCATGACCTTGTCGAGCGCCCTGCCCAGACCGTACGTCACCGCGAAGGCGTATCCCGCCACGACGGCCACGGCGACCAGCTGCTTGCCGAGCGGGGCGAGTCCGCCGCCGTAGAACAGGCCCTCGGCGCCGCCGGTCATCACCTTCTCGGCGAACAGGCCGATCAGCAGTGTGCCGATGATCCCGCCGACCAGGTGGACGCCGACGACGTCCAGGGAGTCGTCGTAGTTCAGCTTGAACTTCCAGCTCACCGCGTAACTGCAGACCACCCCGGCGGCGAGGCCCACGACGAGGGCGCCGAGCAGGGAGACCGTGCCGCAGGACGGGGTGATCGCGACCAGGCCGGCGACCGCGCCGGAGGCGGCGCCCAGCGTGGTCGGGTGGCCGTCGCGCCGCTGCTCGACGACGAGCCAGCCGAGCAGGCCGGTGCAGCCGGCGGCGAGGGTGTTGAGGAACGCCTCGGCCGCCAGGCCGTTCGCGCCGAGCGCGCTGCCTGCGTTGAAGCCGAACCAGCCGAACCACAGCAAGCCGGCGCCGAGCATCACCATGGGCAGGTTGTGCGGCCGCATCGCGTCCTTCTTGAAGCCCAGGCGCGGGCCCAGGACCAGGCACAGGGCGAGGCCGGAGGCGCCGGAGGTGATCTCCACGGGGAGGCCGCCGGCGAAGTCGAGGGCGCCGAGCTCGTGTCCGATCCAGCCGCCCGGGCCCCACACCCAGTGGGTGACCGGAACGTATACGAGCAGCGCCCACACGGGCACGAAGACCAGCCAGGCGCTGAACTTCGCCCGGTCCGCGACCGCGCCGCTGATCAGCGCGGCCGTGATGATCGCGAAGGTGAGCTGGAAGGTGGCGAACAGGACGGTGGGGACGGAGCCGTGGACGCTGTCCGGGCCGAGACCGCGCATGCCGGCCTGCCCGAGCCCGCCGATGAGCCCGCCGAAGGCGTCGTCGCCGAAGGCCAGCGAGTAGCCGGCCGCCAGCCAGACCACCGTGACCAGGGCGATCGACACGAAGCTCATCATCAGCATGTTGAGGACGCTCTTCGCGCGGACCATGCCGCCGTAGAACAGGGCCAGGCCCGGGGTCATCAGCAGGACGAGGGCGGTCGCGGCGAGCAGCCACGCGGTGTCGCCGGTGTTCACGTGGGCGGCGGCGAGGGTCACGGGAGTCTCCAACGGGGGTGGGGGCTGCGTCAGAGGGTGACCCGGGTGCGTTTCCGCTCGTGTACGGGTGTGTTTCCGTGACGTTTCATTGCCTGACGGTTACCGAACCCTCACGGTGCGGCGGGGGCTCGTGGATCAGGGACAATGAACGCCATGAGCGTTCGCACCCAGTCATCCGACCAGCCGGGCGAGACCGTCCACCGCGCCGGCTTCGCCTGCTTCGTGGGCCGCCCCAATGCCGGCAAGTCCACCCTCACGAACGCTCTGGTGGGGCAGAAGGTGGCGATCACCGCGAACCAGCCCCAGACGACGCGGCACACGGTACGGGGCATCGTGCACCGCCCCGACGCCCAGCTGATCCTCGTCGACACGCCGGGACTGCACAAACCGCGCACCCTGCTCGGCGAGCGGCTCAACGACGTCGTCCGCACGACGTGGGCCGAGGTCGACGTGATCGGTTTCTGCCTGCCGGCGAACGAGAAGATCGGTCCCGGTGACCGGTTCATCGCCAAGGAGCTGGCGGGGATCAAGAAGTCCCCCAAGGTCGCGATCGTCACCAAGACCGATCTGGTCGACTCCAAGGCCCTCGCCGAGCAGCTGATCGCGATCGACCAGCTGGGCCAGGAGCTGGGGATCGAGTGGGCGGAGATCGTCCCGGTCTCGGCGACCGCGGGGAAGCAGGTGGACCTGCTGGCCGACCTGCTGATCCCACTGATGCCGGAAGGCCCGGCGCTCTACCCCGAGGGCGACCTGACGGACGAGCCCGAGCAGGTGATGGTGGCCGAGCTGATCCGCGAGGCGGCCCTGGAGGGCGTCCGCGACGAGCTGCCGCACTCCATCGCGGTGGTCGTGGAGGAGATGCTCCCGCGCGAGGACCGCCCCGCGGACAAGCCGCTGCTGGACATCCACGCCAACGTCTACATCGAGCGGCCCAGCCAGAAGGGGATCATCATCGGCCCCAAGGGCAAGCGGCTGAAGGAGGTCGGGATCAAGTCCCGGCGCCAGATCGAGGCGCTGCTGGGCACGCCGGTCTTCCTCGACCTGCATGTGAAGGTCGCGAAGGACTGGCAGCGGGATCCCAAGCAGCTGCGCAAGCTGGGCTTCTGACGTTCGGCTCCGCCGGTCGTACGGCATCCCGTCCCGGCCGGCCAGGAGGCACCGCCCCCGTCCCGGCTCGGCGGGGGCTTCGCCCCCTGTACCCCCGGGGGTGTTTCCCGCCCGCCCACCCGTCTCGGTTGGCCAAGAGGAACCGCCACGGGGCTCCGCCCCGGACCCCGGCGGGACTGCGCCCCTGGACCGCGGGGTGTTTCCTACCCGTCCACCGGTCTCGGTGGGCCAGGAAGAACAGTCGCGGGGCTCCGCCCCGGGCCCTGGCGGGGCTTCGCCCCTGCATCCCGGGGGTGTTTCCCGCCCGCCCACTGGTCTCGGTGGGCCAGGAGGTGCCGCCACGGGGGGCTGCGCCCCGGGCCCCGGCGGGGCTTCGCCCCCTGTACCCCGGGGTGTTTCCCACTCGCTCACCGGCCTCGGTCGGCCAAGAGGAAAACCGGCACGGGGCTGCGCCCCGGACCCCCGCGGGGCCTCGCCCCAAGCTCCGGCCGGGGGCCCCTGCACGCCTCGGGGCTCCGCCCCGGACCCACGGCGCAGCTTCGCCCCCGCACCCCAGAGGGCGCCGCACCTTATAGGCCCACCCCCGGAGGGCCCCGCACTCCGCAGGCCCTACGCCCCCTCCTTCAGTACCCGGGAGATCAGCGTTCGCTGGGCCTCCGTGAGGTGGGGGTCCGCTGTGTAGGCCGTTTTGTCGTTCACGGTGATCTGGTAGCCGAAGCCGTCGGGTACCCCGGCCGGTGGGGTGGGGCGGCAGGTGGCCATCGCCCGTTCGGCCAGGGTGTGCCATTCCGTCGCGTCGGGGAGGCCCCCGGTGTCCACCTCGGCGTGCCGCTCGATGCCCGCGAAACCGCCCGTGCGCCGTACTCGAATCCGCATGGGGACTGTCTAGTACGGAACTACACCGCCCGCACCCCCACCCGCTCCCAGGCCTTCTGCACGGCCTGGAGTTCGTCCCCGGCGCCGTAGCGCTCGCGGGCCGCCTTCACGGTGAGCGTCGCGAAGTCGGAGAACAGGGCGTCCTCCCTCAGCTCCCCGCCGGTGAGCACGTCGTACCAGATCCGGCCGGCCTTCTCCCAGGCGTAGCCGCCGAGGGCGGAGGCGACCAGGTAGAAGGCGTGGTTGGGGATGCCGGAGTTGAGGTGCACGCCGCCGTTGTCGCGGCCGGTGCGGACATAGTCGTCCATCGTCGCCGGCTGCGGGTCCTTGCCGAGCATGTCGTCGTCGTACGCCGTGCCCGGGGCCTTCATCGAGCGCAGGGCGACCCCCGTGACACGCGGGGCCAGCAGGCCCGCGCCGATCAGCCAGTCGGCCTCGGCGGCGGTCTGGCCGAGCGCGTACTGCTTGATCAGGGAGCCGAAGACGTCGGAGACCGACTCGTTCAGGGCGCCGGACTGGCCGAAGTAGTCCAGGTTCGCGGTGTGCTGGGTGACACCGTGGGTCAGCTCGTGGCCGATGACGTCGACCGCGATGGTGAAGTCGAGGAAGACCTCGCCGTCGCCGTCGCCGAAGACCATCTGCTCGCCGTTCCAAAAGGCGTTGTCGTAGTCCTCGCCGAAGTGCACGGTGGCGTCGAGCGGCAGCCCGTTGTCGTCGATGGAGTGCCGGCCGTACACCTTCAGATACAGGTCGAAGGTGGCGCCGAGGCCGTCGTAGGCGCGCTTGACCGTCTCGTCCCGTCCGGGCTCGGCGCCCTCTTCGCACACCTTGGTGCCGGGCAGGTCCTGGCTGTGCGCGGTGTCGTAGATGGTGCGGTACGGCTGGTCGGCGGGGGCACCGGAGGGCGGGGCGACGGAGGGGGCGCCGATCACCGTGGTCATGCGGCGCCTGGTGCGCTGGAAGGCGTCGTGCTCCAGCGAGCGGCGGGCCGGGCCGGCCAGGGCGGGGTCCTCGGCGCGGGCGAGCTTGTCGAGGAGGTGCGGCGGGACGATCGTGCAGAAGACGGGGCGATGGCCCCCGTGAGTGGTCATGTCCGGAACCCTTGCACTGCGTGACGGTGATGTCACTACCTGCAACCATGATTGATGAAATACCGGGATGTGGTTGACGACCGAGCGTGACGCCGTGGCGCGGCGGTGTGACCCCTCGCGGCCGGTGTGTGGGACGGCGCACTTTTTGTCCTGTATGTGACGCCGGTCCCGCATACTGGGACAGTCCCTCACCCCCGGGGCGGCTCGGGTTAGCATGCGGAGCATCATGCGTTTCGGGCTGCTTCTTCTTAGCTGCCGCGGCGAGGGCCTGTAGTCGAGGCCGACTCCCTCCCCGCGGAGCTTGGTGTTGCGTCGTCGGCCGTCCTTCCGGACACCGGGACTTTCCCGCACACTCGAGGAGCCCACGCGATCATGGCGAACCGCCAGCAGCCCAGCCCGATGCCGATCCACAAGTACCGCGGTTACGAGCAGGTCGACATCCCCGACCGCACCTGGCCCGAGAAGCGGATCACCGCAGCGCCCCGGTGGCTGTCCACCGATCTGCGCGACGGCAACCAGTCCCTGATCGACCCCATGTCGCCCGAGCGCAAGCGCCGGATGTTCGACCAGCTGGTCAAGATGGGCTACAAGGAGATCGAGGTCGGCTTCCCCGCCTCCGGCCAGACCGACTTCGACTTCGTGCGCTCGATCATCGAGGAAGAGGGCGTGATCCCGGACGACGTCACGATCTCCGTGCTGACCCAGGCCCGTGAGGACCTGATCGAGCGGACCGTGGAGTCGCTGAAGGGCGCCAAGCGCGCGACCGTCCACCTGTACAACGCGACGGCTCCCGTGTTCCGCCGGGTGGTGTTCCGCGGCTCCAAGGACGACATCAAGCAGATCGCCGTCGACGGCACCCGCCTGGTGATGGAGTACGCCGAGAAACTGCTGGGCCCGGAGACCGAGTTCGGCTACCAGTACAGCCCCGAGATCTTCACCGACACCGAGCTGGACTTCGCCCTGGAGGTCTGCGAGGCGGTCATGGACGTCTACCAGCCGGGCCCGGGCCGCGAGATCATCCTCAACCTGCCCGCCACCGTGGAGCGTTCGACGCCGTCCACGCATGCGGACCGCTTCGAGTGGATGCACCGCAACCTGTCGCGCCGCGAGTACGTCTGCCTGTCCGTCCACCCGCACAACGACCGCGGCACGGCCGTGGCGGCGGCCGAGCTGGCCGTGATGGCCGGCGCCGACCGCGTCGAGGGCTGCCTGTTCGGACAGGGCGAGCGCACCGGCAACGTCGACCTGGTCACCCTGGGCATGAACCTGTTCTCCCAGGGCGTCGACCCGCAGATCGACTTCTCCGACATCGACGAGATCCGTCGTACGTGGGAGTACTGCAACCAGATGGAGGTCCACCCGCGCCACCCGTACGTGGGCGACCTGGTCTACACGTCCTTCTCCGGCTCCCACCAGGACGCCATCAAGAAGGGCTTCGACACCATGGAGGCCGACGCCGAGGCCAAGGGTGTCACCGTCGACGACATCGAGTGGGCCGTGCCGTACCTGCCCATCGACCCCAAGGACGTGGGCCGTTCCTACGAGGCGGTCATCCGGGTCAACTCGCAGTCCGGCAAGGGCGGTATCTCCTACGTCCTGAAGAACGACCACAAGCTGGACCTGCCGCGCCGGATGCAGATCGAGTTCTCCAGGATCATCCAGGCGAAGACGGACGCCGAGGGCGGCGAGATCACGCCGAAGGAGATCTGGGCCGTCTTCCAGGACGAGTACCTGCCCAACCCGGAGAACCCCTGGGGCCGTATCCAGGTCAGGACCGGCCAGTCGACGACCGACACCGACGGCGTGGACACGCTCACGGTCGAGGCGACGGTCGACGGCGCCGACACCGTCCTGACCGGCTCCGGCAACGGCCCGATCTCGGCGTTCTTCAACGCCCTGGAGGGCCTGGGCCTGGACGTACGCCTGCTGGACTACCAGGAGCACACGATGAGCGAGGGCGCCTCCGCGCAGGCCGCCTCCTACATCGAATGCGCGATCGGTGACAAGGTCCTGTGGGGGATCGGCATCGACGCGAACACGACGCGTGCGTCACTGAAGGCGGTCGTATCCGCCGTCAACCGCGCCGCCCGCTGACCCTCCTCACCGGGAGTTTTCGGGCCCCGACCGCCGGGAACGGCGGCCGGGGCCCCGTCGTTTTCGCGCCAACCCGCCCACAGGTCACGGAAAGGTCTCGTCCTGGGTGCTGACTCCGCCTCATGGATGTGGCTAACATCACGCAAGCGCTCGGCGATGTTGCCGTGGGGTTACGGAGGTGCGACGTGCTGCCAGTCCGGGGACACAACGGCCATGCCGGCGCTTTGACGCGCATCCTGGGCACCCGCATCGCCTGGACGCCCGTCGGCGACGGCGAGTTCTTCTGCCCCGGCTGCGGCGGCGACCGCAACTACCAGCGCCTGACCGGCCGGCGGCGGCTCACCCTGCTCGGTCTGCCCGTCCTGCCGCGCGGCGCGTCCGGACCGGTCGTCGAGTGCGCCGCCTGCCACCGCCACTTCGGCACGGACGTCCTCGACCACCCCACCACCACCCGGTTCTCCGCGATGCTGCGCGACGCCGTCCACACCGTCGCCGTCGCCGTGCTCTGCGCGGGCGGCACCTCCTCCCGTACGGCGTTGGAGACCGCCGCGGTCGCCGTGCGCGCCGCGGGTTTCCCCGACTGCGGCGAGGAGCAGCTCGCCGCGCTCGTCGAGGCGGTCGAGGAGGACACCGGCCGGGTCCACCCCGACCGGTCCCGCACCGCAGGGCTCGGCATAGAGCTGCACGAGGCCCTCGATCCGCTCGCCCCGCACCTGGCCCGCGTCGGCCGCGAGTCGATCCTGCTGACCGGTGCCCGTATCGCGCTGGCCGACGGCCCCTACATCCCGGCCGAGCGCGAGACGCTCGCGACGGTGGGCGCCGCGCTGACCCTGTGCACGGAGGACGTCACCCGCCTGCTGGAGGCGGCGCGCACACCGTCCTGACCCGCCCGGGGGCAGAGGTCAGAGCAGCCCCGCCGCGACCAGGTGCCGTTCCACCGTCCGCACCTCCCGCGGGGAGAGCGGAATCTGAGGTTCCGCCGTCAGCGGGCAGGCGATCACGCCGCGCAGATGCAGGGCCGCCTTGAAGGCGCCCAGGGCCGAGGAGCCGGCGCCCATCCGGGCCGGGTCGCCGGCGCGGACCAGCCCGAACAGGGCGGCGAGGCGCTCCTGTTCCAGCCGGGCCCGCTCCCGGTCGCCGGCCCGGCACAGCCGGTCCAGGCGGACATAGCCGTGCGGGTCGACGTTGGCCAGACCCGGGACCGCGCCGTGCGCGCCCAGGGCCAGCGCGGCGTCGACGATCAGCTCGGAGCCGGTGAGCACGCTGAACCCGGGGTGGGCCCGGGCGCCGATCGCGATCTCCCGGAAGCCGGCCAGGTCGCCGCTGGAGTCCTTCAGCCCGGCCAGCACCCCGTCGGCGGCCAGCCTGAGGACGACGTCGGCGGGCGGCCGGGCGGGCACGGACACCGGGATGTCGTACGCCAGGACCGGGACCGGGCTGCCCGCGGCGACGGCCCGGTAGTGGCGCTCGATCTCGGCCGGGTGGGTGCGGGCGTAGAACGGGGCGGTGACCACGACCGCGTCCGCGCCCGCCGCCACCACCGCACCCACCTGGTCCAGCACCCTCGCCGTCGTCATGTCGATCGCCCCGGCCAGCACCGGCAGTTGCCCGCCCACGTGCCCCACGACGCTCTGCACGACCAGCCGCCGCTGCCGGTCCGTCAGATACGCGGCCTCCGACGTCGAGCCGAGCACGAACAGTGCGTCCACCCCGCCCGCCACCAGATGGTCGACCAGCCGCAGCAGCGAGCCCACGTCCACCTCCCGCTGAGGGGTCAGCGGCGTGCAGACGGGCGGGATCACACCGGTCAGCGGGGCGGGCACGGTCATCTGCGGCTCCCTGGGACGCTGCGGCGGACGAGACCGCGGCCCGCGACCTCGCCCCTCCCGCCCGACCGTACTGGGCGGGACTACGGCAGCGTCTTCTCGTACATCGGGTCGCGGTCCGAGTCGTAGACGAGCTTGCCGGCGTTGTCGTAGCCCTGGACGTGCGGGGCCGTGGTGACCTGACGGTTCAGCGTGCCCGAGGCCACGAACCAGCCGTGGTCCAGCACGGCCTCGCCCGTGCCACCGCCGTACGACACCGTCACCCGGGCCACCGACGGTTTCACCGTCCCGATGAAGCCCCAGCGGAACGGAAGCTTCCAGTGGCCCTTGTCGAGGAAGGACTGCTGGTACAGCTTGCCGCCGTTGATGTCCGCCGAGACGGGCGCGGCATCCTCCGCGCCTGCGCCGGCGCCGCCGACGTTCAGGCCCTGCGCCTCGCCGTCCCTGATGTTGCAGATCACCCGGGTCGGCTGGGACCCCTTTTTGACCGCGACGACGAACATGCCGTCACCGCGAGCGTTGGAGTCGCCCGTGGAACGCATGGCCAGGATGATCCGGTAGTCGGCGGCCTTCCCCAGTCCCGGATCGCGCTCCCGAGCGGGCAGCGTCGTGTTGTTCGCGTCGTCATAGGCGATGCACTGCTCCAGCCCGTCCGCCGCCTGCGCGAACGTGATCCCGTCCAGCAGCTGCCGGCCGGGGTCGGCGGGCTTCGCCGGACCCGACGGCGTCGGCGGCAGGGCCGGCACCGGGCTCGCCGGGGCGGTGGCCGAGGGACGCGGCGCCGCCGTGTCCGCCTTCCCCTCACCGTCGCCGCCGAGCGCGTACGCCCCCACCGGCAGCGCCGTCAGCACCACCAGCGCCGCTCCGGCCGCCGCCACCCGGCGCCGCCGCTCCAGCGCGCCCTGTCGCCGGATCCGCGGATACGGCGCCGGCGCCGGACGGATCTCGTAGGCGTCCTGCGACAGCAGCTGCCGCAGCCGCTCCTCGAACGCGCCGTCCCGCTCGTGCCGTTCCCCGCTCACCTGCCGCCTCCTCGCCCGCCGGCCCCACCGGCGAACTCCATCAGCCCCGGATACGTACGCAACTTCGCCAGTCCCTTGGACGCCTGGCTCTTGACCGTGCCCGGCGAGCAGCCGAGCACCTCGGCTACCTCCGCCTCCGGCAGGTCCTCCCAGTACCGCATGACGACCACCGCCCGCTGCCGGGGCGGCAGTTCGGCCAGCGCCGTCATCAGCGCACCCCGCTCGTCGGACGACCCCACCTCGTCCCGCCCCGCCGTCTCCGGCGGCGCCGACGTCAGCGACTCGGCCACCCGCCGTTTGCGGAAGCGGTCGCTGTTGCAGCTGACGAGCATCCGGCGGACGTATGCCTCCGGGTTGTCGCTGCGCGCCACGCGCCGCCATGACCGGTACGCCTTCGCCAGTGCGGTCTGCGTCAGATCCTCGGCGTGGTGTGCGTCGCCGGTGAGCAGATACGCGGTCCGCACCAGGTGCGACCACCTGGCGGAGACGAAGTCATGGAACCGGTCCTCCAGTTCGGCCTTCATCAAGCACCCTCCTCGCCCTCCAGACCACCGATCGCGCCGATTCGGTTGCCCGGGGCCGGAAAGATACTCAGCGGCAGTACACGTCGCCGTCCGGTCGCTCGCCCGTGGCCAGGAAGCGGGAGACCGTGTCGTCGCCGCACGGATTGCCGTTGGCGAGGTAGGCGTCGTGGCCGGTGGAGTTCACGGTGACCATGACCGCGCGCCGGCCCAGCGCCGCGCGGAGCCTTCGGGCCCCGGCGAGCGGGGTGGCCACGTCCCGTTCGTTCTGCACCAGCAGGATGTTCGACGGCCCCCGGCCGGTGATCCGCACCGGCGCCTGCCGCGGCGGGTAGGGCCACGCCGCGCACACCATCGCGTTGCGCGGCATGCCCGCGGTCAGCGGATACGCCTTGCGGCTCAGCTCGACGTCCTTGCGGTAGACCGCCGGGTCCGTCGGCCACGCCACGTCGTTGCACAGCGTCGCGGCGCCCACCGCGGCCACGTTCTGCAGCACCGGCTCCGGCGGGCCGGCCGGCGCCGGCGGCAGCGTGCCCTCGCGGGCGCCGGTCATCAGCCGCGCGAGGTCGTCGAACCGGTCGGGGTCGTACAGGCTGTCCAGCATGGTCTGGCGCAGTACGTTGCCGTTCAGCTCCGGGGGGTTGGCGCCGGGCCAGGGGATCGGCCGGCGGTCCAGCTCGGCGGCCAGCCGCAGGAACTCCCGGCGGACCCCGTCCGGCGTGTCCGCGACCCGGTAGGGGTGACCGGGCGCCGACACCCGCTGGGCGAACACCGGGAACACGTCCTCCACACCCTGCTCGTGTCCGGCCAGCCAGGCCCGCGAGACCCGGGCGGGATCGGGGTCGTCGTTGCTGTCGAGCACGATCCGGTCGGTGCGCTGCGGGAACAACTGGCTGTAGACGGCCCCGACGTACGTGCCGTACGACACACCCCACGCCGAGACGCGCCGCTCGCCCAGCGCGGCCCGGATGCGGTCGATGTCGCGGGCCTCGTCGACGGTGCCGAGGTGCCGCAGCAGCTCGCCTCCGTTGCGGGCGCAGGCGTCGGCCATGCGGCGGGCGGTGGCCAGGTTCCCTTCGATGGAGCCGTCCGGGGCCGGCCAGGGCCGCAGCCGGGAAACGGCCAGGTCGGCGTGGTCGAGTCCGCAGTCGACGGCCGTGGAGGGGGCCATGCCGCGCGGCGCGAACCCGACGAGGTCGTAGGCGTCGCGGACCTCCTTCGGCAGCTTCTGCCCCTTGCCGGAGGGATCGTCCAGGCTGGAGCCGCCCGGCCCGCCGGGGATCATCAGCAGCACACCGCGCCGCGCCCCGGGCCTCTCGCTGCGCACCCGTGAGACGGCGAGGTCGATCACCGGCCCGCCGGGGCGGCTGTGGTCCAGGGGGACGGCGAGGGTCGCGCACTCCTGCCGGGAGGCGGGCGCGGCCCCGGGGCACGGGCCCCAGGCGAGGGCCGTGCGCCCGGCGGGCGCGGCGGTCGCCGTGAGCGGCGCGGCGAGGGACAGCAGGGCGGCGCAGGCGGCGGCGAGCGCGCCGTGGCGCTTCATCGAGGTCATGCCGACGAGCCTCGCGGATCACGGCCCGCGGCCCCATCCGGCCAACAGCCCTGTAGGTACGGGGGTTTCCCCCCGGGCTCGCCCCGGTGCCGCAGCACAGGGAGCAGCTGCGTACACGCCCTTGTACAGCCCGTGACCGGTCCTGCCGGTCCGCTCGTAAGGGCACAATGGATCCATGAGTCTGTTCCGCGACGACGGCATCGTGCTGCGCACCCAGAGGCTGGGTGAGGCGGACCGGATCATGCTGTGCTCGCCCGGGGGACAACCCCCGTACCCCCGGTCGGTGTCCGCCGGAGGTGGGCTGTGAGCCTGTTCCGCGACGACGGCATCGTGCTGCGCACCCAGAAGCTGGGTGAGGCTGACCGGATCATCACCTTGCTCACCCGTGGACACGGGCGGGTGCGGGCCGTGGCCCGGGGGGTGCGGCGGACCAAGTCGAAGTTCGGGGCGCGGCTGGAGCCCTTCTCCCATGTCGACGTGCAGTTCTTCGCGCGCGGGAGCGAGCTGGTGGGCCGGGGTCTGCCGCTGTGCACGCAGAGTGAGACCATCGCGCCGTACGGCGGCGGGATCGTCACCGACTACGCCCGGTACACCGCCGGGACGGCCATGCTGGAGACCGCCGAGCGCTTCACCGACCACGAGGGCGAGCCGGCCGTCCAGCAGTACCTGCTGCTGGTGGGCGCGCTGCGCACGCTCGCCCGCGGCGAGCACGCGCCGAACCTGGTCCTCGACGCCTTCCTGCTGCGCTCGCTCGCCGTCAACGGCTACGCCCCGAGCTTCGGAGACTGCGCGAAGTGCGGCATGCCCGGCCCGAACCGGTTCTTCTCCGTCGCCTCCGGCGGTTCCCTGTGCGTGGACTGCCGGGTGCCCGGCTGCGTGGTGCCCTCCCCGCAGACCCTGGCGCTGCTCGGCGCACTGCTTACGGGAGACTGGGAGAGCGCGGACGCCTGCGAGCCGCGGTACGTCCGGGAGGGCAGCGGACTGGTCTCCGCCTACCTGCACTGGCATCTGGAGCGCGGCCTGCGCTCCCTGCGGTACGTCGAACAGTAGAGACACCCGAAGGAGACGAGAAGCACATGGCCGTACGCGGGTTCCTGGGGCGCCAGCGCCGTGAGTACAGGACGCCGGAGCCGCACCCGTCCGGCGCGCGGCCCCCGAAGTTCCCCGGGGAACTGGTCCCCGGCCACGTGGCGATCGTCATGGACGGCAACGGCCGCTGGGCCAAGGAGCGCGGGCTGCCCCGCACCGAGGGCCACAAGGTCGGCGCCGAGCGCGTCCTTGACGTCCTGCAGGGCGCCATCGAGATGGGTGTGGGCAGCATCTCGCTGTACGCGTTCTCCACCGAGAACTGGAAGCGCTCGCCCGACGAGGTCCGCTTCCTGATGAACTTCAACCGCGACTTCATCCGCAAGACCCGCGACACCCTCGACGAACTCGGGGTGCGGGTGCGCTGGGTGGGCCGGATGCCCAAGCTGTGGAAGTCCGTCGCCAAGGAGCTCCAGATCGCCCAGGAGCAGACCAAGGACAACGACCGGCTCACCCTGTACTTCTGCATGAACTACGGCGGCCGCGCCGAGATCGCCGACGCCGCGCAGGCCCTCGCCGAGGACGTGAAGGCGGGTCGCCTGGACCCGTCGAAGGTCAACGAGAAGACCCTGCAGAAGTACATGTACTACCCGGACATGCCGGACGTCGACCTGTTCCTGCGGCCCAGCGGAGAGCAGCGCACCTCCAACTACCTGCTGTGGCAGTCCGCCTACGCCGAGATGGTCTTCCAGGACGTGCTGTGGCCCGACTTCGACCGCCGCGACCTGTGGCGGGCCTGCCTGGAGTACGCCTCCCGCGACCGCCGCTTCGGCGGCGCCATCCCGAACGAGGAGCTGCTGGCGATGGAGGGCCGCCAGGAGAGCTGATCGCCGTTGCCGTACGATCCCGCCTCATGGTCATGGACATGGGGCGGGACGTCGTTCAGGACGACGCGGTCGAGCTGGAGTACACCCACGAGCAGCAGGACATGACGGACGCGGTCCGGCTGCTCATGCGCAAGCGAAAAGGGGTGTTCGGGCTGCTGTACCACCCTGCGCTGGCGGCGACGGTCGCCCTGATCGGGGTGGTGCTGCTCGTCATCAGGCCCTTGGACAACCTCGGGATCGGCATCGCGCTGATCGTGTGGGGCGTGCTGATGCTCTGGGTACCGCGTCTGTCGGCCGCCCAGCTGCGCAAGGCGCACGAGCACCACGGCCAGGTCCGGGTCACCGTCGGCGCGGCGGGCGTACGCCTGGTCAGTGCCCACGCGGACGTCCGCACCGGCTGGGCCAACTACGGCAGCTACGCCGAGTCCGACCACGTCTTCATCCTCCGCAGCCCCGACCGCGCGGGCCGCTGCGCCAACATCCTCGCCAAACGCGGCGCCCGGACCCCGCAGGACGTGGACCGCCTCCGCCAGATCCTGGACGCACACCTACGGCGCGTGTGAACCGACGGGGCTGAAGCTCCGCAAGGGGCGCGGGGCTGTTTTCGACGTGCGGCTCCGCCGAGTGGGCGCGACCGGCCACAACGAACCCGCACCCGCCCTGCGACGGAACCCGCAACGGCGATCAGGCGAACCGGCTCAACCGGCGGCGCACTCCGCACAGGTCCCGAAGATCTCCACCGTGTGCGCCACGTTCACGAACCCGTGCTCGGAAGCGATCGCCTCCGCCCACTTCTCGACGGCCGGCCCCTCCACCTCGACGGCCTTGCCGCAGGACCGGCAGACCAGATGATGGTGGTGGTCACCGGTGGAGCAGCGGCGGTAGACGGACTCGCCGTCGGAGGTGCGCAGGACGTCGACCTCGCCGGCCTCGGCGAGGGACTGCAGGGTGCGGTAGACCGTGGTGAGCCCGACGGAGTCGCCCTTGTGCTTGAGCATGTCGTGGAGCTCCTGCGCGCTGCGGAACTCGTCCACCTCGTCGAGCGCCGCCGCCACGGCGGCACGCTGCCGGGTGGCGCGGCCCTTCACGGGCGGTCCAGCGGTCGTCACCGGTTGCCTCCTTCGACGGCGTCTGCCCCTGCCGGGCCATTGTGCCAGCCCGGACAGGAGCCGGTCAGACGCCGATCTCGTTCGGAGCTTCCCGGCCGGCCGGGATGGTGCACTCCGCCGGATCTCCTGCGGGCTGCGCGGCGGACAGAGCCCGGGCGCGGCGCCGGGCCAGCGGGGCGGCCACCGCGGTGAGCGCGATGAACGCCGCGATGGTCAGCAGCACGATCGTCGCGCCGGGCGGCACGTCCTGGTAGTACGAGGTGACGGTGCCGCCGATGGTCACGCTCACGCCGATCGCGACGGCGATCGCGAACGTCGCCGCGAAGCTGCGGGTGAGCTGCTGGGCGGCCGCGACGGGCACCACCATCAGCGCGCTCACGAGCAGCAGTCCGACCACGCGCATCGCGACGGTGACGGTGACGGCGGCCGTGACGGCCGTGAGCAGGTTCAGCGCCCGCACCGGCAGCCCGGTCACCCGCGCGAACTCCTCGTCCTGGCTGACGGCGAACAGCTGCCGGCGCAGCCCCAGCGTCACCAGCACCACGAACGCGGCGAGCAGGCAGATCGCGACGACGTCCGACTGAGACACCGTGGACAGGGAGCCGAAGAGGTACGACGTGAGGTTCGCGTTGGAACCGGTGGGGGCGAGGTTGATGAACATCACGCCGCCGGCCATACCGCCGTAGAAGAGCATCGCGAGGGCGATGTCGCCGCGGGTCCTGCCGTACCAGCGGATCAGCTCCATCAGCACCGCGCCCAGCACGGACGTCAGCGTGGCCATCCACACCGGGGACGCCGACAGCAGGAAGCCCAGGCCGACACCCGTCATCGCCACGTGGCCGATGCCGTCGCCCATCAGGGCCTGGCGGCGCTGCACCAGGTAGATGCCGACCGCGGGCGCGGTGATGCCGACCAGGACGGCGGCGAGCAGCGCCCGCTGCATGAAGGCGTAGTCGAGGATTTCCATCAGCTCAGCAGTCCCGTGCGGATCGGTTCGGTGCCCGCAGGTGCGTGCGGGTGGACGTGGTCGTGGCCGGGCAGGGCGTGCTGGCCGACGGCCTTGGGCGGCGGGCCGTCGTGCAGCACGCAGCCGTCGCGCAGCACCACCGCGCGGTCGATGAGGGGCTCCAGGGGCCCGAGTTCGTGCAGCACCAGCAGGACGGTCGCACCGGCCTCCACCTGGCCCTTGAGCGTGTGCGCGAGCACCTCCTGGCTGGCCAGGTCGACGCCCGCCATCGGCTCGTCCATGATCAGCAGCTCGGGTGCGGCGGCGAGCGCCCGTGCGATCAGCACCCGCTGGTGCTGCCCGCCGGACAGGGCGTTCACCGAGTCCCCCGCCCGGTCGGCCATCCCGACCAGCTCCAGGGCGTGCCGTACGGCCTCCCGGTCGGCCTTGCGGAAGACGCCGAAGCGGGTGCGGGAGAGCCGGCCCGAGGAGACGATCTCCGTCACGGTCGCCGGGACACCGCCCGCGGCGGTGGTGCGCTGCGGGACGTACCCGACCCGGGACCACTGCCGGAACCGGCGGCGCGGGGTGCCGAACAGCTCGATCTCACCGGCGCTGACCGGCACCTGGCCGATGACGCTGCGCACGGCCGTGGACTTGCCGGAGCCGTTGGCGCCGAGCAGCGCGACGACCTCGCCGCGGTGCACGCTCAGGTCGATGCCGCGCAGCACGGGCCGCGCGCCCAGTTCGGCGCGCACGCCGCGCAGCGATATGACGGGCTCGGGCATGCCGCCCTCCGATCGGTCTCTCACTTGGTCCCCAGAGCGGTCTGCAGGGACTTGAGGTTGGCCCGCATGACCTGGAGGTAGTCCTGGCCGCGGGACTTCTTCGTGATGCCCTCGATCGGGTCGAGGACGTCGGTGCGCAGACCCGCGTCCCGGGCGACGGTCCTGGCGGTCTTGTCGCTGACGAGGGTCTCGTAGAAGACGGTGGAGACATGGTCCGCCTTCGCCATCTTCTCCAGCTCCCTGACGCGGGCGGCGCTCGGCTCCGACTCGGGGTCGAGGCCGTTGATGGCCTCCTCGGTCAGGCCGTAGCGCTCGGCGAGGTAGCCGAAGGCGGCGTGGGTGGTGAGGAACACCTTGGTCTTGGTGTTCTTCAGCCCGGCGGCGAACTCGGCGTCCAGGGCGTCGAGTTCGCCGACCAGCGCGGCCGTGTTCTTGCGGTAGTCCGCGGCGTGGAGCGGGTCGGCCTTGGCGAAGGCGGCGCCGACACCGCGGGCGACCTCGGCGTAGCGCACCGGGTCCAGCCAGATGTGCGGGTCCTGGCCGCCGCCCTCCTCGCCGTGCTCGTGGTCGTGCTCGGCGGCGTGCCCGCCGACCTCGTTGCCGTGCTTCTCCAGAGTGGTCAGGGAGGCAGCGTCGATCTTCGTGCGGGCCTCCGACTGGCCGACGGCCTCGTCGACGGCGGGCTGCAGGCCCTTGAGGTAGAGCACCGCGTCGGACTGCTCGACCCGCCCCCGCTGCCGGGCGCTGATCTCCAGGTCGTGCGGCTCCTGGCCGGGCGCGGTGAGGCTGGTGACGTTCACATGGCTGCCGCCGATCCGCTCGGCGAGATAGGCCATCGGGTAGAAGGACGCGACGACGTCGAACTTGTCCGTGTTGCCGGCGGCCGCGCTGTCACCGCCGCAGGCGGTCAGGGTGCCGATCCCGAGGCCGGCGACGGCGGTGGCCGCGGCGGCGGATATGAGGCGACGTCGTACGTTCATGACAGTCATTTTCAACAAACATGGAAACCGTTGTCAACAAGCCTGCTGAGAGCGCCGGACCGGCCCCGTTTTGCCCGTCCGGCCGGGCCCCCGATTTGGTTGAGGGGGAGCCCGCGCCGGTACGCTGAAGCATTCGCTGGAAGCATCTCGCTTCGTCGCCCGTCGTCGTAATGAAGAGAGCACCGTGGCCGCCGACAAGATCGACACCATCGTCAGCCTGAGCAAGCGCCGTGGCTTCGTTTTCCCGTGCAGTGAGATCTACGGCGGACAGCGTGCCGCCTGGGACTACGGACCGCTGGGTGTCGAGCTCAAGGAGAACATCAAGCGCCAGTGGTGGCGCTACATGGTGACGTCGCGCGAGGACGTGGTCGGTCTCGACTCGTCCGTGATCCTGGCCCCCGAGGTCTGGGTCGCCTCCGGCCACGTCGCCACGTTCACCGACCCGCTCACCGAGTGCACCTCCTGCCACAAGCGGTTCCGCGCGGACCACCTGGAGGAGGCCTACGAGGAGAAGAAGGGGCGCGCCCCCGAGAACGGCCTCGCCGACATCAACTGCCCGAACTGCGGCAACAAGGGCCAGTTCACCGAGCCCAAGCAGTTCTCCGGTCTGCTGTCGACGCACCTCGGCCCGACCCAGGACTCCGGCTCCGTCGCCTACCTGCGCCCCGAGACCGCCCAGGGCATCTTCACCAACTTCGCCCAGGTGCAGACCACGTCGCGCCGCAAGCCGCCGTTCGGTATCGCCCAGATGGGCAAGTCGTTCCGCAACGAGATCACGCCGGGCAACTTCATCTTCCGCACCCGCGAGTTCGAGCAGATGGAGATGGAGTTCTTCGTCAAGCCCGGCGAGGACGAGCAGTGGCAGGAATACTGGATGGAGCAGCGCTGGAGCTGGTACACCGGCCTGGGTCTCCGTGAGGAGAACATGCGCTGGTACGAGCACCCGAAGGAGAAGCTCTCCCACTACTCCAAGCGCACCGCCGACATCGAGTACCGCTTCCAGTTCGGCGGCAGCGAGTGGGGCGAGCTTGAGGGCGTCGCGAACCGCACCGACTACGACCTGAGCGCGCACTCCAAGGCCTCCGGCCAGGACCTGGCCTACTACGACCAGGAGGCCGGCGAGCGCTGGACGCCGTACGTCATCGAGCCCGCGGCCGGTGTCGGCCGCACCATGCTGGCCTTCCTCCTCGACGCCTACGTCGAGGACGAGGCGCCGAACGCCAAGGGCAAGATGGAGAAGCGGACCGTGCTGCGCCTGGACCACCGTCTGGCGCCGGTGAAGGCCGCGGTGCTGCCGCTGTCCCGCAACCCCGAGCTGTCCCCGAAGGCCAAGGGCCTCGCCCAGGCGCTGCGCCAGCACTGGAACATCGAGTTCGACGACGCCGGTGCGATCGGCCGCCGCTACCGCCGCCAGGACGAGATCGGTACGCCGTTCTGCGTCACGGTCGACTTCGACACGCTGGACGACAACGCGGTGACCGTCCGTGAGCGTGACTCGATGAAGCAGGAGCGGGTCTCCCTGGACCAGATCGAGGGCTACCTGGCTCAGCGTCTCGTCGGCTGCTGACGCCTCTCGGCCTCGCGCCCGCCCGCCGCCCGGTTCATCCGGGCCGGCGGGCGGGCTTTTTCGTGCGCTCTCCTCACCTTCCGGCTGCGGCGACGCCCGAGGCGTCCAGGTAGTCGCGGACCCGGGTGAGCAGTCCGTCGCGGACGCGCAGGACCAGAAGGCCGGGCACCGTGAAGGCGGGGCCGCCCGGCAGGGACGCCCGTACGACCTGCTCGGCGACGATCACCTCCGGGTCGCCGGTGTCGTGGACGGCGAACTCCTCGATCGCCTCCACCCGGGCGGGGCTCGCACCCCAGGCCGCCCGGTACCCCGCGCGCACGGCCTCGCGGCCCTCGAAGCGCGGCGGGAAGCCGGGAGCGGTGAACGGGAACTCGTGCACCGCGTCCTCGGCATACAGATCGGCGAGGTCGTCGGCGGACTTGTCGAGCATCGCCCGGCGGTAGCGGGCCAGCACCTCGCGAGGTGTCCGGGCGGCGGGTTCGTGCTGGTCGTGTTCCTGCATGGGACCACTCCATTCGCTCAACACGCGTTGAGTGAACGACGATAGGTGTCGGCCGGGCGTTCGGTCAACGGCTGTAGAGTGAACGCGTGCCGACCTCGCCCCAGTCCCGAGCCGACCGCCGACGAGCCACCGAGGCACGGATCCTCGACCGTGCGCGGGAGCTGTTCGCCGAGAGGGGGTTCGACCGCACCACCATCCGGGCCGTGGCGACGGCGGCGGGCGTCGATCCCGCCCTGGTGATGCAGTACTTCGGCTCGAAGCGCGAGCTGTTCACGCAGGCCGTCCAGACGCTCCCCGCGCCACCGGCGGACGCCGGCTCCGACGCGCTCGTCGACCGGCTGCTGGGCACGCTCGGCCTCAAGCTGGGCGGTCTTCCCGGGGGTGCGCTGGCGATGATGCGGTCTATGCTCACCGACCCCGCGGCGGCGGAGTACGTCCGGGACGCCCTCGGCCGGCAGGTCGCCGGCATCGGCGGCGCGCTGCCCGAGGCCGAGGATGCCGAGCTGCGTGCCGCGCTCGTCGTCACCGCCTTGCTGGGCATCACCATCGGCCATCAGCTCCTGGGTCTGCCCCCGCTGTCCGACGCCCCGGCCGACCGCGTCGCCGCCCTGCTCCGGCCGGCCGTCCGGGCCCTGGTCGAACCGCGGGCCGACGCGACAGGGGGTGACGGGGGTCCGGCAGGGCCCTGACGGGGGGTGCGGGAGGCGGCCGTGTCAGCGACATTGGAATGACAGCTGACAGATATTGAAATCTGTCAGCTGTCATGTCAGGCTGGAGCCATGACGACGCGAACCCGCACCCTCGGAACCACCGGCCCCCAGGTCTCCGCCCTCGGCCTCGGCTGCATGGGCATGTCCGGCATGTACGGCGAGGCGGACCGCGCCGAGTCCCTCGCCACCATCCACGCCGCCCTGGAGGCCGGCGTCACCCTGCTCGACACCGGCGACTTCTACGGCATGGGCCACAACGAGCTGCTGATCGGCGAGGCGCTGCGCACCGCGCCGCCCGCCCTGCGCGAGAACGCACTGCTCAGCGTCAAGTTCGGCGCCCTGCGCGACCCGGCAGGCGACTGGGCCGGCTTCGACGGCCGCCCGGCCGCCGTGAAGACCTTCGCCGCGTACTCCCTCCAGCGCCTCGGCGTCGACCACATCGACGTCTACCGGCCCGCCCGGCTCGACCCCGACGTGCCGATCGAGGAGACGGTCGGCGCGATCGCCGAACTGGTCGAGAAGGGGTACGTCCGGCACATCGGCCTGAGCGAGGTCGGCGCCGACACCATCCGCCGGGCCGCCGCGACCGCCCCGATCGCCGACCTCCAGATCGAGTACGCGCTCATCTCCCGTGGCCCCGAGCGGGAGATCCTGCCCACGCTGCGCGAACTGGGCATCGCCGTCACCGCGTACGGAGTGCTCTCCCGCGGCCTGATCTCCGGCCACTTCTCCGGCGACCGGCAGCTGGCCGCGCACGACTTCCGCGCCCACTCGCCCCGCTTCCAGGGCGACAACCTGCGGCACAACCTCGCGCTGGTCGAGTCGCTGCGCAAGATCGCCGAGGCCAAGGGCGCCACGGTCGCCCAGATCGCCATCGCCTGGGTGCTCTCCCGCGGTGAGGACATCGTCCCGCTGGTCGGCGCCCGCACCCGGGACAGGCTCGGCGAGGCCGTGGGCGCGCTGGACGTGACCCTGGACGCGTCCGACCTCGCCGCCATCGAGGCCGCCGTGCCGGCGGACGCGGTGGCCGGCGACCGGTACGCCCCCGCACAGATGGCCATGCTCGACAGCGAACGCTGATCCCGGTGCCAGGTACCGTCTAGACATGCCTCCGACCAGCGAGACCCTGACCACCGAGCGCATCCTCGAAGCCACCGAGGAGGTGCTGCGCCGCCACGGACCGGCCAAGGCGACCGTGGTCGACGTGGCCCGCGCGCTCGGCGTCAGTCACGGCAGCGTCTACCGGCATTTCCGCACCAAGGCGGCGCTGCGCGAGGCCGTGACCAAGCGGTGGCTGGACCGCACCTCGGAACGGCTCGCCGCGATCGCCGCGGCCGGGGACGACCCGAAGGAGCGGCTGCGGACCTGGCTCGCGACCCTGTTCGAGGCCAAGCGGCAGAAGGCGGGCGGCGACCCCGAGCTGTTCGCCACCTACACGGTGCTGACCGACGAGAACGGCACCACGGTCGGCGAGCACATCGCCGACCTGACCGCCCAGCTGACCCGGATCGTCGAGGACGGCGTCGCCTCGGGCGCCTTCACCGCGGCCGACCCGGCCGTCGCGGCCCGCGCCGTCTTCCAGGCCACCGCCCGCTTCCACGACCCGTGCCACGCCGCCGAGTGGACGGACCCGGCGATCGAGACGGACTTCTCGGCGGTGGCGGACCTGGTGATACGGGGACTGACGGACCGCTAGAGACGGCCCGCCCGGCACGCCGCCCTCCCGGCACGTCGCGCTCGTGATCAATACACCTAGCGCGCCACGAGGTAGCGGAGGTAGACCACTCTTGAGCCGAAGGTGCGGGTCTCGGCGAGTTCGAGATCCACCCGGCGCTCGTGCTGGGGGAAGAACGGGATGCCACCGCCGACCAGCACCGGGTAGACCATGGCCCGGTACTCGTCGATCAGACCCGACGCGGCCGCCTCGGCGGCGAGTCTCGCGCCGCCGATCGCGATCTCGCCCTGCCCCGGCTCGGCCCGCAACCGCTCGATCTCCTCGGTCAGGCCGCCGGAGGCCAGGCGGGCACCGCCCTGCACCGTCGACAGCGTGGTGGAGAACACCACCTTCGGGAGCGCCTTCCAGAGCGCGGTCCACTCGCGCTGGGAGTCGTCCAGCGACGGATCCCGGTCGGCGGTCTCCCAGTACAGCATCGTCTCGTACAGCCGTCGTCCCAGCAGGTGGACGCCGACCTGCCGGATCTCGTCGGTCCAGAAACGAAAGGTCTCCTCGTCGGGCACCGTCCAGTCGAAGGTGCCGTCCGGCCCGACGATGTAGCCGTCGAGTGAGACGCTCATCGAGTAGGTCACGCTGCGCATCGGAACTCTCCTCGGGAGAACGGCGATCGGTCAGGACCCGGTCCGGGCGCACGCCCGCCAGAACTCCCGCATCAGCGGGGTCGGTGTCGGGTTCCGCATGGCCACCTGGGTCAGCAGGATCGTGACCGTGTCCGTCGCCGGGATCAGATGGGCCGTCGTGCCGGTGCCGCCGACCCAGCCGTAGCGGCCGGGGACGTTCCACGGGTCGCGCGGGACCATGTCGACCTGGCCGCCGTAGCCCCAGCCCTGCCCCTCCAGGAAGAGCGCCGCGCTCTCACGCTGTTCCGCGGTGAGATGGTTGCCGGTCATCCGGCTCACCGAGGCGGGGGACAGCAGGTCCCCGCCCCCGGACAGCAGCATGCGGGCGAAGGCCAGCCAGTCGTCGGCGGTCGAGACCAGCCCGCCGCCTCCCGAGGTGAAGCGCGGAATGCTGCCGAACTCGCCGTCCGGAGTGTCCGCGAGCTCCAGGTCGCCGCTCTCGGAAGGGTTGTACGCCCAGGTGAACCGGTCCCGCTTGGCCGCCGGGACCTCGAACGCGGTGTCCTTCATCCCCAGCGGCTCGAAGATCCGCTCCGCCAGGAACTCCGGCAGCGTACGGCCCGTCACCCGGGCGATCAGCAGCCCCTGAAGGTCGGACGCCGTGCCGTACAGCCATGCCTCGCCCGGCTGGCGCAGCATCGGCACCTCGGCGAGCCGGGCGAGCCAGGTGTCCGGGCCGGGCCAGCTCTGCAGGGAGCGGCCGTCCTTCTGCACCTGGAACAGGCTCTGGACGGCGGGCAGCGAGAAGTCCGACGGGAAGCCCCAGCCGGGGCGGGAACTGAGCAGGTCCTCCACCGTGATCGGCCGCGTCGCCGGGACCACGTCCTCGACGGGGCCCGCGGGCGTGCGCATCACGCGCGGCTCCGCCAGCTCCGGCAGCCACTCGGGGATCGGGTCGTCCAGTGCGACGCGGCCCTCGTCGACCAGCATCAGCACCGCGGCTGCGGTGACCGGCTTGGTGATCGAGGCGATCCGGAAGATCGACTCCCGGCTCATCGGGACGCTGCCGCCGGCGTCCGCCGAGCCGACGGCGACCACCTCGACGTCATCGCCTCGTGCGACGAGGGCGACCGCCCCGGGGACGGTGCCGTCGTCGACCCGTCGGCGCAGTGTGTCGTACAGCGTGCTGCTCATTCCTCGGGCCTTCCGGTGCGGGCGCGTGATGACGTGGTTACGACCGGCCGCGGCACCGGAACTCATCGCTCAGCCCACGGTCCGCGGCAGCCGCAGACTCAGCAGGCCCGTCAGCGCCACCCCGGCCAGCTGGACCAGCAGGGCCGTGATCAGGGCGTCCCGCATGCCGATCCCGGGGGTCAGGGACAGGAAGAGGGTGCCCAGCGTGGCCACCCCCAGCGCCAGGGACGCCTGCTGGGTCGTCGTCATCACGCCGCTGCCGACGCCGGCCCGCGCGGGCGGCACCTCGGAGAGGACCACCCGGTAGATCACGGGCAGTTGCAGGGCCTGGCCGACCCCGGCGACCGCCCCGCCCGGCAGCAGTTCCAGGACGCCCAGGTGCGGCCAGGACCGCCAGGCCGCCAGGACGATCAGCGCCAGGCCTGCGCCCTGCAGCACCGCGCCCGCCGTGACCACCCGGGTGCCGAACCGGGCCACCAGGCGCGGACCGGCCAGGGAGGTGAAGAAGAACGTCACGGCCAGCGGGGCCAGCGCCAGCCCGGCCGCCACCGGGCCGAGGCCCGCACCCCGCTGGAGGGCGACGGCCACGACGAACATGAACCCGCTGAACCCGATCGAGAACGGCAGGATCAGCACCAGCCCCCGGCGCAGCGACGCCAGCGCGAACAGGCTCGGCGGCACCAGCGGCGTCCGGCCGGCCCGGTCCGCCCGGCGTTCCACGGTGAAGAAGGCGGCCGCCGCGACGGGGAACGCGGCCAGCGACAGCCACGTCCACAGCGGCCAGCCCGCCGCCCGCCCCTCGGTGAGCGGAGCCAGCAGGGTGAGCAGGGCGACCGCGAGCAGGACCGTGCCGGGGCCGTCGACCGGCTCGGGACGCTGTGAGCGCGTCTCGGGGACCGTACGCGCAGCCAGCAGCAGACCCACGACCACGACCGGCACATTGACCAGGAACACCGAGCGCCAGCCGGTGCCCCACAGGTCGGCGGCGACCAGCAGGCCGCCCAGGATCTGGCCCGCGACCATGGACAGGCCGGCCGTCGCGCCGTACAGGCCCATCGCGCGGGCGCGGCGCGCGCCGGACGTGGCCGCCTGGATGGTGGCCAGCACCTGCGGCAGCATCGCGGCGGACGCGGCGCCCTGGGCGACCCGGGCGGCGACCAGGGTCCAGGCGTCCGGGGCGAGCCCGCACGCCAGCGAGGTCAGCCCGAAGGCGGCCATCCCGGCGAGGAACAGGCGCCGCCGGCCGAACAGGTCGCCGAGCCGGCCGCCGAGCACGAGCAGGACGGCGTAGGCGACGCCGTACCCGGCGACGACCAGCTCCAGCACGGACTCGCCGGCGTGCAGATCGCGGCCGATGGTGGGCAGGGCGACGTTGACGATGAAGAAGTCGATCAGCGGCAGTGCCGCCGCGAGCAGCACCGCGAACAACCCGGGCCCGCTCAGCGCGGGCGGTGTGGCAGGGTCGGATCGGACAGGGCGTGAAGTGATGGTCTCGGTCACGCCACCGAGCCTGCGCCGGGCCGGAGGCTGGTACCAGAGTGTCCTTATCCTGGTACAAGCACTACCTGGAAACAGGACCCGCGAGGCGGCACCCTGGGAGCATGACCATGCTGGCCCAGGAGACGCAGCCCGGCCCCGCCGCCCCGCACGGCACCGAGATCCGCCGCCACGAGCTGGCCGCCTTTCTGCGTAGCCGCCGTGAGCGCCTGACTCCCGAGCAGGTCGGCCTGCCCCGCGGCCGCCGGCGCCGCACCCCCGGCCTGCGCCGCGAGGAGGTCGCCCAGCTCTCCGCGGTCGGCGTCACCTGGTACACGTGGCTGGAGCAGGCCCGCGACATCCAGGTCTCCGTGCAGGTACTGGACTCCCTCGCCCGCGCGCTCCGGCTCGACGGCACCGAACGCGCCCACCTCTTCCAGCTGGCCGGCGCCGTCGACCCGAGCCCGGCACAGAGCTGCCCCTCGGTGACGCCCGCGGTGCGGGCCCTGCTGGAGCAACTGGAGCCGGTCCCGGCGGCCATCCAGAACGACCGGTACGACATCGTCGCCTACAACCGCACCTACGGCCTGCTGATGTGCGACCTGGACGCGGTACCGCCCGAGGACCGCAACTGCCTGGTCCTGTCCTACACCCACCCGGACTGGCAGTCCTCGATCGTGAACCTTCAGGAGGCCCAGCGGCTGATGGCCGCCCGCTTCCGCGCCGCCATGGCCGGCCACCTGGGAGAACCGGCCTGGAAGATGCTCCTCAAGCGGCTGCGCGACCAGTCTCCCGACTTCCGCGAGGCCTGGGACCGCCACGAGGTCGTGGCCCACCGCACCAAGCGCAAGGAGTTCCTCAACAAGTACGTGGGCCGCCTGGTGCTGGACCACACGGACCTGTGGCTCAACCCCGAGGTCGGCGCCCGCATGGTCACCTACGTCCCGGCGGACGAGGAGACGAGGGCACGTCTGGAGAAGCTGCACGAATACGCCGTGACGGGGCGCGGGGCGGGACACCATGCGGCTCCGCCACGTGGGCGCGAGCAACGGCAAACCACCCGCGGCTAGGCGCGCTCGGAGGCCCCCACGACCTGCCGCACCTCGTCCGACTGAAGCCTCTCGGCCGTACGCGACGCAGTCATCCGCGCCCAACGCCCACTGCTCACGACCCCGAGCACCAGTACCGCCGCGCCACAAAAGACCAGCACCCACCAGCCCGGCTTCGCCGCGGAGACGAACGCCTCCCGGTACGACGACCCCGTCACGCCGGAGGCAAGGAGCGCCCCGACCACCGCAACGCCCAGGGTCTGCCCCAGCTGCCGGCTCGTCGAGGCGACCGCGGCGGCCACCCCGGCCTGGGCCCGCGGCATGCCCGACACCGCCGTGTTGGTGATCGGCGCGTTGACGAAGCCGAAGCCGATGCCGAAGAGCACGTATCCGAGGAACAGCGTCACGCCGGACGTCTCCGCCTCGAACCCGGCGAACAGCACCGCGCTCGTGGTCATCGCCACGCCCGCGATCAGCAGCGGCAGCCGAGGACCGCGGGAGCCGACCAGCCGCCCGGACAGCGGGGCGCACAGGAACGTCGGCACGGCCATCGGCAGCATCCACAGGCCGGCGTGCAGGGCGCTCAGACCGCGCACGTTCTGCAGGTACAGCGTGGACAGGAACAGGAAGCCGCCGAGCGCCGCGAACGCGCTGATCGCTATCACGGTGGCCCCGCTGAACGGTGCCGAGTGGAAGAAGCGCAGGTCGATGAGGGGTTCGTCGCGCCGCGGCTCGTACCAGAGCAGGCCGAGCAGGGCGGCGAGGGCGATCGCGGCGAAGGGCAGCACGGAGGCGAGGCCGGCGGCCGGGGCCTCGATGATCGCGTAGGTCAGGGCGCCGAACAGGGCGATGACCAGCAGCTGGCCGACGGGGTCGGGGCGGCGGGCCTTGGGGGCGCGGGACTCGGGGACGTAGCGCAGGGTGAGCAGCAGGGCCGCGAGGCCGACCGGCAGGTTGAGCCAGAAGATCGACCGCCAGCCGACCGTCTCTACCAGCACCCCGGCGACCATCGGGCCCGCTGCCATGGAGATGCCGACGACCGCACCCCACACGCCGATGGCCCGGGCCCGCTCGCGTGGGTCGGTGAAGGTGTTGGTGATGATCGACATCGCCACCGGGTTGAGCATCGAGCCGCCGACGGCCTGGACCATGCGGAACGCCACCAGCGCGTCGAGGCTGGGCGCGAGGGAGCACAGCGCCGATCCGGCTGTGAAGACCACCAGGCCCGCCATGAAGACCCGCTTGCGGCCGACGCGGTCGGCGGTGGAGCCGGCCAGCATCAGCAGGGAGGCCAGGACCAGCGTGTAGGCGTCGATCGTCCATTGCAGCCCGGAGGTCGACGCGTGCAGATCGCGCTGCATGGCGGGCAGGGCGACGTTCAGAGCGGTGACGTCGAGGCTCACGATCAGCAGGCTCATGCAGCAGATCGCGAGCACGAGCAGTCTGCGGCGAGGGCTCAGCTCAGGCATGGGACCACAATACCCCTCATCACTAGTGTGACTAACTAATTACTTTGGTTCGTGAGGGCGGGCGTACGCGACAATGGGGCCATGCCCACGCCCACGACTGATGTGAACTCCACGCTGCGAATCGGTCCGCACCTCGTCGCACCGCCGGTGGTACTCGCTCCCATGGCGGGTATCACGAACGCGCCCTTCCGCACCCTGTGCAGGGAGTTCAGTGGTGGCAAGGGGCTGTTCGTCAGCGAGATGATCACCACCAGGGCGCTGGTCGAGCGCAACGACAAGACCATGCAGCTGATCCGCTTCGACGAGAGCGAGCGTCCCCGCTCCATCCAGCTGTACGGCGTCGACCCGGCCACCGTCGGCAAGGCCGTCCGCATGATCGTCGAGGAGGACCTCGCCGACCACATCGACCTGAACTTCGGCTGCCCGGTCCCGAAGGTGACCCGCAAGGGCGGCGGCTCCGCGCTGCCGTACAAGCGGAACCTGCTGCGGGCCATCCTGCGCGAGGCCGTCAGCGGCGCCGGGGACCTGCCGGTGACGATGAAGATGCGCAAGGGCATCGACGACGACCACCTCACCTACCTCGACGCCGGCCGCATCGCCGTCGAGGAGGGCGTCACCGCCATCGCGCTGCACGGCCGCACCACCGCCCAGCACTACGGCGGCACCGCCGACTGGGACGCCATCGCCCGGCTCAAGGAGCACGTGCCGGAGATCCCCGTCCTCGGCAACGGCGACATCTGGTGCGCCGAGGACGCGCTGCGCATGGTCCGCGAGACCGGCTGCGACGGCGTCGTCGTGGGCCGCGGCTGCCTCGGCCGGCCGTGGCTGTTCGCCGACCTGGTGGCCGCCTTCGAGGGGCGCACCGCGGCCCGTGCCGGAGGCACTGACGAACACCGCGTACGGCCCACCCTGCGCGAGGTCGCCGACGTCATGGTCCGGCACGCCACCCTGCTCGGCGAGTGGCTCGGCGACGAGTCGCGGGGCGTGATCGACTTCCGCAAGCACGTCGCCTGGTACCTCAAGGGCTTCGCCGTCGGCTCCGAGATGCGCAAGCGCCTCGCGATCACCTCCACCCTCGAGGATCTGCGCTCCGGCCTCGACGAGCTGGACCTCGACCAGCCCTGGCCGGCCGGCGCCGACGGCCCGCGCGGCCGCACCTCCGGCAACAACCGTGTGGTCCTGCCCGACGGCTGGCTGAAGGACCCCTACGACTGCGCGGGCGTCACCGAGGACGCCGAGCTGGACACCTCCGGCGGCTGACCGGCCACCGGGCGGCGGGGGCCGGTCAGCTCGCGGAGAGGCGGGGGCCGGTCACTTCCCGGAGGGGCGGCGGACGGTCACTTCCCGGAAGGGTGGGGGACGGAGCCGTACGCCGTCAGGAAGCGGTCGCGGAAGGCGCTCATCTTCCACACCGGCGCGGTGTGCGCGGGCCGCAGCCCGTCGGTCCAGCCCCACCCGGCGATCTTCTGCAGCACCTTCGGGTCCTTGGCGACGATCGACACCGGGACGTCCCGGCTGGCGTGGTTGCCGCTGACCCGGGCGATCGGCTGGTGGTCGCCGAGGAAGACCAGCACGGTGTCGTCGGTGCCGTAGCGCTGAAGCCACTGGGTGAGCGCGGTCACCGAGTACTGGATCGACTTGCCGTACTCCTCGCGGGAGGCCGTGGAGTCGGCGATGACGTCCGCGGACTTCTTGCCCGCCTTCTCGATCGGGCCGTAGATCCTGCCGTCGCCCAGCTGGTCCCAGCCGACCATGTGCGGGACCGGCGCCCAGGGCTGGTGGCTGGAGGTCAGGATGATCTCCGACATCAGCGGCTTGCCGCGCTCACGGCCGTGCTCGCGCTGCTGGAACTGCTGCAGCGCGAACTGGTCGGGCATCGTCGACCAGCTGAACTTCGGGCCGTGGTAGCCCAGTTGGAAGGCGTTGTACACCTTGTCCAGGCCGTAGTACTTCTGCTCCGGCCAGGCCTTCACCACGCCCGGCATCACCCCGACGGTGTCCCACGCGCCGGTCTTGGCGAACACCTTCGTCAGACTCAGGTGATCGCTGGCCATGACCGTGCGGTAGCGCTGCTGGTTGCTGATCCACAGGCCGGACATGAAGGTGGAGTGGCCGAGCCAGCTGCCGCCGCCGTACGTCGCCGACGTCAGCCAGCCGCTCTTGGCGTGGAAGCCCGCCTTGGCGAGCGCCTGGGTGCGCGCGGCGAGGGTGCCGTCCACGCCCGGCGCCATGACCGGGTCCTCGATCGCGCTGCGGCCGTAACTCTCGATGAACGTGAAGATCACGTCCTTGCCCCTCAGATCCGGCACGAGCTGGGCCGGCGGGGTGTTCCCGAAGGCGTCGGCCCGGGCCTCCTTGCCGAACGCGGCCTCGTCGCGCACGGTGTCCCGCACGGTACGGGCCTGCGCCTTCGCGACGGCCGCGGCGTGCCGCGAGGCCAGCGGGGCGCCCGCGAGCTGCACACCGAACGCCGTGCACGCGATCCACACCGTCCCGGCGATCAGCGCACCCCGGGCCGCGCGCACCCGGTGCCGGGCGAGCACCGAGCCGAGGCGCACGGCGGACAGCGCGACGAGGACGACCACAGCCACGACGAGGGCGATCGCGCCCACCGTGAGACCGAGCGCCGCCGTGGAGCCGAGGGAGTCCGCGACGTAGGAGCGGGCGTCGTCGAACAGCCCCCAGTCCAGGATCATGTTGAACGGCCGGCCCAGATACTCCGTGAAGCCGATGTCCAGCATGTCCAGCACGGCCAGCCAGCCCACCAGCGCCCCGGCGAGGGCCGCCGCGACGATCCGCGAACGCCGCGGCAGGTACAGCAGCACGACCGCCCCGATGATCGCCTCGGCCGGTAGCCGCACGAACGCGGAGGGCCGCAGCCCGGCCTGCGTGTTCGGCATCTGAAGGGCCACCTGGACGAGAAGAGCGGCGAGCACGGTGACGGCGAGTGACAACCACCGGGCGGCGGAGGGATGCCGGGCCCGCCACCCGGCGAGCCGGGCACGCACGTGCGGGGCGCGGAAGAAGCGGCGGGCGCCGGAGGGCTCGGCGGCGAGGGGCGCCGCGGCGCCCTCTTCCCGCTCACGCGTACTGGTGTCCTGAGACAACCCGGGGTCCTTCCAACGGTGGGCCACGACGTCCTCCCGTACGACGGCCCGCGGACCCCTGTTCACGAGCCTCGGCAAACACCCGGCAAACGGTTCCGGGAAGGGCCGGGCAGGGCAATGCCGGCAAGGGGCGCGGGGAACTGCGCGACAAGCCACAGCGGACCCGCACCCCGCAGACGACGGAACCCCTGCGACACCCTCCGGCCCCCTATGCGCCGCCCACAGCCGCAAGAAGCGCAAGAGGAGCCGCCGCAGACCTGGCTTCCCGCACACATGCATGCGGATACGGCACCGGCTCCGCATGAGCTCCGCGCCCATACCCCGCCATGACCTCCGGCAGGCGGTGCCCGCTCACCGCCGCCGCGTCGACCAGCCCCCGTGCGACCACCCGGGCCTCGTCGTGCAACCCGTAGCGCGCCAGCCCGAGCGCGACGACCGCGTTGTCGTGCGGCCACACCGAACCGCGGTGGTACGACAGCGGGTGGTACGCCGGCTGCCCGGCCGCCAGCGTGCGCACGCCCCAGCCCGAGAAGAAGTCCGGCTCCAGCAGGCGCCGGCCCACCTGCTCGCCGTACTCCTTGTCCAGCAGCCCCGACCACAGCAGATGCCCGGCGTCCGAGGCCAGCGCGTCGACCCGGCGGCCCGTCCCGTCCAGGGCCAGCGCCGGGAAGTCGTGCTCCGGCATCCAGAAGTCCCGCTGGAAGCGGTCACGCAGATCGGTGGCGGCCTGTTCCAGCAGCGCCGCGTACGCCTCGTCCCGCCACACCGTGCGCGCCAGCCACGCCGTGCGGCGCAGCGCGTCGTAGGCGTAGCCCTGGGCGCCCGCCGCCATCACCGGGCCGCCGGGCCGGGTGCCGTCGGCGGAGCAGATCGCGCCGGGGGAGTCCTTCCAGTTCTGGTTGGCGAGGCCGCCGCGGTCGGCGCGGTAGACCAGGTAGCCGCGGGAGGTGAGCCCCCCGTGGTCCAGCATCCAGTCCACGGCCGCGCGGGCGTGCGGCTGGAGCCGGCGGCCCAGTTCGCCGTCGCCGGTCTGCTCGACGTACGCGCCGAGCAGGACGAGGAAGAGCGGGGTCGCGTCGACCGAGCCGTAGTACCGCCCGTACGGCACCTGCCCGAAGTGGGCCAGCTCACCGTGGCGGACCTCGTGCACGATCTTGCCGGGCTGGGCGACCGGCGCGGCCCCGTCCTCGCGCGCCTGGGTCGCGGCGAGCGCGAGGAGCGTGTCGGCGGCCGGCCGGGGCCGGTAGGGCAGGGTGAACAGCGAGGTGAGCAGGGCGTCCCGGCCGAGCAGCGTCAGGTACCAGGGCGCGCCCGCCGCGGGCACCCGCAGCTCCTCGCCGTCCGGTCCCCGCGCCGGCACCTGGAGCGCGGCGAGGTCGGCGAGGCCGCGCGCACAGGCCGCGGCCAGCTCCGGCCAGCCGGTGGGGAAGGCCACGCCCTCGAGGAACCGCTCCTCGTCGGCCCGCAGCCGCTCGGCGACCGACCGCGGGGAGCGCGGCACGCGCAGCGCACGCTTCTCCCCGTGCGGGCGGGCCATCACCCGCAGGGTCAGTTCGGCCGTGCCGTGCGCCGGCAGGTCCAGGGTCCACACCATTCGCCGCGCGCCCGTGCCGGTCTCCTCGACGGCGTCCGGGGCCGGGTCCGCGCCGACCGTCGTGCACGAGCGCCACTCGCTGCGCCGGTAGGTGAACTCCACCCCGTCGTCCAGGATCCGGCGGGAGCGTACGACGCCGAGCTTGGCGTAGGTGCGGTGGTCGGAGCGCAGCTCGAACTGGTCGGCGAAGTCGGCGTCGACGGTCAGGGCGAGCCGTACCGTCGTCGGCACCGGCCGGTTGCCGACCACCCGCAGCACCTCGACGAACGAACCGTCCCCGACGGCCTGTTCCCGGAACAGCGTGTACGCGGGCGGCTCGTCGCGGCCGCCGCGCGGCACCAGCACACAGCGCGCGGTGTCCCCGCCCGCGACCGGCGTCAGCGTCTCGGGCACCGCGCCGTCGACGGTCAGCTGCCAGCGGCTCAGATGCCGCCCGTCCCGCACGAACAGCCCGTCGGGCACGTGCCCGCCGCGCACCCCGGTGATGTCGCCGCCGTCGTCCACCGCGGCGAACGTCCCCCCGTACACCAGCAGATGATGCCGATCGGTCATCCCCCGTCCCCTCCCCTTGAGTCCCTGTCGCTGCTCTTTCCGAACGTCTCGCCGGCCCCCGGGGACACGCCCGCGCCGAGGGACCGCCCTGCCGGGCCGTGCCACAGGTCGAGCGTCAGCGCCGCCGTCCAGCCGAAGTCCCGCGTCCCGCACGGCTCGCCGGTGTACGGGTCGACGTACTCGGCGAAACCGGAGGTGTCCGCGCAGGTCAGCAGCGCCCGCGCGAGCCCGTCGGCCCGCTCCCGCTCACCGTGGGTCCGCAGCCCGCGTTCGATCAGCCAGCCGGTGTTGAACCAGGCCGGGCCCCGCCAGTAGCGGTGCGGGTCGAAGGACTCGCCGAGCAGGTCGTAGCTGGGCACCAGGCGGGTGGTGGTGCCCAGCCCGAAGTGCGGCCCGGTGAGCGTGGTGACCAGGGCCGCGGCCTGCTCGCGCGGCAGCGCCGGCAGCAGCAGCGGGATCAGCCCGGACACCCCGCGCTCGCCGATCAGGCCGCCGCCGACGACGTCCCGGCCGAAGAACATGGACCGCGCCGGGTCCCACAGCCGCGCCACGAGCACCCCGGTCAGCCGCTCGGCGCGCGCGTGGCGGGCCGCGCCGGGCGCGCCCAGCTCGTGCGCGATCCGCGCCAGGGCGTGCTCGGAGGCGATGAGCAGGGCGTTGAAGGCGGGGTCCTCGACGGCGAAGTCGCCCTTCCCGTCGGCGTATCCGCGGTCCCGGTAGTCGGCCGCGAGGCTTACGTAGCGGCCGTAGTCCAGGTCCGTGGGCCGGTCCTGAGCCGCGCCGTGGTCGAGGTCGGCGCGGCGGAAGGAGCGGGCCGGGGCGGGGGTGACGCGGGCGAGCGGGGCGTCCCAGCAGGGGCTGTTGTCCATGCCCTGCTCCCAGGGGTGCACCACGGACACCAGCCCGCCGCCGCCCAGGTCCCGCCGGTGCAGCAGATACCGGTGCCAGGCGGCCAGCTTGGGATACAGCCCGGCGAGGAAACCGCGCGCCCCGGACAGCTCCGGGTCGGCCCGGTGCACCAGCCAGGCGGCCAGCGCGTGTACCGGTGGCTGCACGATGCCCGAGGTCTGTACGGTGCGCGGGGCGCCGGCGGCGCGGCCGACGCCGGCGGAGCGCCAGAAGTCGGGGCTGGGGAAGTAGGCGTCGAGGGGGACGGCGGGATTGAAGACGATGTGCGGCACACGCCCGTCACCCCACTGCGCGGCCAGCAGCGTCTCCAGCTCCGTCTGCGCCCGTAACGGGGAGAGGTGCCTGAGCCCGATCGCGGTGAACGCCGAGTCCCACGACCACTGGTGGGGATACAGGGTGCGGGAGGGCACGGTGGAGGTGCCGGTCCAGTTGGCGTTCAGTACGGCCGCGGCCCTGCCGTGCAGTCCGGCGGGTACGGCTGGGGGATCGTGGGCGGTGTCCCGCCCGGTGCGGCGGGCGGTGATCGGCTCGGTGCCGCGGACGCTGAGCTGGGCCGTGCGATCCACTCGGGACTCCCCGAAAGACGTGCGGCCGAGCGGACCGGCCGGGACCACCTTGAGTTACGTCTATTTAACACGCAGAACCCACTGTGTAATGCAGGATGGGGAAACGCAAGGGGGTGCGGGCATGAACGGACGGACCGGAGAAGCCGGGCGGACCGGGCGGACCGGAGAGGCCGCACGGCCCGGCAGGGCCGGGCGCGGCGCGCCGCAGACCGGCGCCGGGGACCTGCTCGAGCTGGTGCGCAGCGGCCGCGCGACCACGCGCGGGGCGCTGCAGCAGGCGACCGGGCTGTCCCGGGCGACCGTCGGCCAGCGCCTGGACCGGCTGTTCCGGGCGGGCTGGCTGCGCGAGGGCGCCGGCGGACCGGTCGACTCACCGCTGGGCGGCCGCCCCTCCATCACCCTCGAGTTCGACGACGAGCACGCGCTCGTCCTCGCGGCCGACCTGGACACGCGGCACGCCCGGGCGGCGCTGCTGACCCTGACCGGCGAGATCCTCGCCGAGCGCTCCGGAACCCTGGTCATCGAGGACGGACCGGAGGCCGTTCTCGGCGAACTGGGCCGCTGGTTCGCCGGCCTGCCGGCCGCCGCGGGACGGCCCGCGGCACAGGTGTGCGGCATCGGGCTGGCCGTGCCGGGCCCGGTGGACAGCGAGTCGGGCCGGGTGGTGCAGCCGCCGATCATGCCGGGCTGGGACGGCTACGACATAACGGGCCGCCTCGCCAGAGCCTTCACCGACCACACGGGCCTGCCACCGGTCCCGGTCCTGGTCGACAACGACGCGAACCTGATGGCGTACGGCGAACAGCGCACGTCCTACCCCGACTGCTCGGCGTTCGCGCTGGTCAAGGTGTCCACGGGCATCGGCGCGGGCATGGTGGTGGACGGCTGCGTCTACCGGGGCGTCGACGGCGGCGCCGGCGACATCGGGCACATCCGGGTGCCGGACGGTGAGCGGGCGCTGTGCCGGTGCGGTTCCTACGGCTGCCTCGCGGCCGTCGCGAGCGGCGGCGCCGTGGCGCGGCGGCTGGCGGAGGCGGGGGTCGCGGCGGCGTCCGGCTCGGATGTGCGGGAGCTGCTGGCGGCCGGGCATCCGGAGGCGGTGGGGCTGGCGCGGGAGGCGGGGCGCCGGGTCGGCGAGGTGCTGGCGACGGTGGTGACGCTGCTCAACCCGGGCGTGCTGATGATCGCGGGTGACCTGGCGGGCACCGCGTTCGTCACCGGCGTACGGGAGCTGCTGTACCAGCGGGCGCTGCCGCGCTCCACCGCTCATCTGGAGGTGGTGACCTCGCGGCTGGGGGAGCGTGCGGCGCTGGTGGGCGCGGGTGCGCTGGTGGTGGAGCACCTGTACGCGCCGGAGCGGGTGGAGGAGCGGTTGCGGGCGCTGGGCGTGTGAACGGCACGGAGCCGGTGAACGGCAGGGACCGCTGGGGGGCACCGTCGGCTGCTTCCAAGATCGAGTCACCTGGCCGGCAGGACCACCCCGCGCACCGCAGCACGGCCTGGTGCTGCGAGAGGTGCGGTGTGAGGGCTCGGCCCCGTCCGGGCGTGTGAGGGCTCGACCGTCCGGATACTCGTCCGCATGGTGAAATCCCGTCCCCTGTGGGAGCGTGATTCTCGCCACCCCTGATAAGGGTGGCGCTCAGATGAGCAAATCAAGAGCGATTGCACTTCATCAAAGGGTGGCACTCAGTGCCACGACTTGATCGTTCATCGGAGAAAATCAGACGTGCCGAAAGCCGCTCATATGAGCGATGCGAGCGGTCTACGGGTGTTGATGCGTTCAAGAAGTGAAAACAAAAAGCCTCGGTTGCTTGCCAAGCCTTGACTTTCGATCCGCTGGCGGACGACTGGTTACAGGCGCATGACGTGCAAGTGGACGTACCCAGGTGCCTTCGATCTGGGTATGTTCCTCGACGTCAGGGCAGCCACCGCGTCCTCGAGGAGTCGAGACCCGTGTCGGAAAACAAAGATCAGCAGCGACCCGCGTCGGGCAACAGCGTTGAGGGCGTGAAGTTCGTTTACGACTTCACCGAGGGCAACAAGGACCTCAAGGACCTCCTCGGCGGCAAGGGTGCCAACCTCGCCGAGATGACGAACCTGGGCCTTCCGGTCCCGCCCGGTTTCACCATCACCACGGAGGCATGCAAGGTCTACCTGGACAGCGGCGAGGAGCCGGCGGCACTGCGTGACGAGGTGAGCGCACACCTCGACGCGCTGGAGAGCCGGATGGGCAAGAAGCTCGGTCAGGCCGACAACCCGCTCCTGGTCTCCGTACGCTCCGGCGCGAAGTTCTCCATGCCGGGCATGATGGACACGGTCCTCAACATCGGCCTCTCGGACAAGTCCGTGAAGGGCCTCGCCGAGCAGGCCGGCGACGAGCGCTTCGCGTGGGACTCCTACCGGCGCCTCATCCAGATGTTCGGCAAGACCGTCCTCGGCGTCGACGGCGAGCTCTTCGAGGACGCACTGGAGAAGGCCAAGGAGGCCAAGAAGGTCGCGGTCGACACCGAGCTGGAGGCCGCCGACCTGAAGAAGCTGGTCACCACCTTCAAGAAGATCGTGAAGAAGGAGACCGGCCGGGACTTCCCGCAGGACCCGCGCGAGCAGATGGACCTCGCCATCCGCGCCGTCTTCGACTCCTGGAACGGCGACCGCGCCAAGCTCTACCGCCGCCAGGAGCGCATCCCCGGCGACCTGGGCACCGCGGTCAACGTCTGCTCGATGGTCTTCGGCAACCTCGGCCCCGACTCCGGCACCGGCGTCGCCTTCACCCGCGACCCCGCCTCCGGCCACCAGGGCGTCTACGGCGACTACCTGCAGAACGCGCAGGGCGAGGACGTCGTCGCCGGCATCCGCAACACGGTGCCGCTCGCGGACCTGGAGAAGCTCGACAAGAAGTCGTACGACGAGCTGATGCAGATCATGGAGACCCTTGAGAACCACTACAAGGATCTCTGCGACATCGAGTTCACCATCGAGCGCGGCAAGCTGTGGATGCTGCAGACCCGCGTCGGCAAGCGCACCGCGGCAGCGGCCTTCCGCATCGCCACGCAGCTGGTCGACCAGGGCCTGATCGACGAGGCGGAGGCCCTCCAGCGCGTCAACGGCGCCCAGCTCGCGCAGCTGATGTTCCCGCGCTTCGACGAGAAGGCCAAGGTCCAGCAGGTCGGCCGCGGCATCGCGGCCTCGCCCGGCGCCGCGGTCGGCAAGGCCGTCTTCGACTCCTACACCGCGGTGAAGTGGTCCCGCTCGGGCGAGAAGGTCATCCTGGTCCGCCGCGAGACCAACCCCGACGACCTGGACGGCATGATCGCCGCCGAGGGCATCCTGACCAGCCGCGGCGGCAAGACCTCCCACGCCGCCGTCGTCGCCCGCGGCATGGGCAAGACCTGTGTCTGCGGCGCTGAGGAGCTGGAGGTCGACACCAAGCGCCGCCGGATGACGGTGCCGGGCGGCCACGTCGTCGAGGAAGGCGACCTGATCTCCATCGACGGCTCCAGCGGCAAGGTGTACCTCGGTGAGGTACCGGTCGTCCCCTCTCCCGTGGTGGAGTACTTCGAGGGCCGTATGCACGCGGGCGCCGACGACGCCGACGAGCTGGTCGAGGCCGTGCACCGCATCATGGCGTTCGCCGACCGCAAGCGCCGCCTGCGGGTGCGCGCCAACGCCGACAACGCGGAAGACGCGCTGCGGGCGAGGAGGTTCGGCGCTCAGGGCATCGGCCTGTGCCGCACCGAGCACATGTTCCTCGGCGACCGCCGCGAGCTGGTCGAGCGCCTGATCCTGGCGGACACGGAGGAAGAGCGCGAGGCGTCGCTGAAGGCCCTCCTCCCGCTCCAGAAGAAGGACTTCGTCGAACTCTTCGAGGCGATGGACGGTCTCCCGGTCACGGTCCGCCTCCTGGACCCGCCGCTGCACGAGTTCCTGCCCGACATCACGGAGCTGTCGGTCCGCGTGGCCCTGGCCGAGTCCCGCCAGGAGCCGCACGAGAACGACCTGCGCCTGCTGCAGGCCGTGCACCGCCTGCACGAGCAGAACCCGATGCTGGGCCTGCGCGGCGTACGCCTCGGCCTCGTGATCCCCGGCCTGTTCACGATGCAGGTCCGCGCGATCGCCGAGGCGGCGGCGGAGCGCAAGAACGCCAAGGGCGACCCGCGCGCCGAGATCATGATCCCGCTCGTGGGCACGGTCCAGGAGCTGGAGATCGTCCGCGAGGAGGCCGACCGGGTCATCGCGGAGGTCCAGGCGGCGACGGGCACGGACCTGAACCTGGCGATCGGCACGATGATCGAGCTGCCGCGCGCCGCGCTCACCGCGGGCCAGATCGCGGAGGCGGCGGAGTTCTTCTCCTTCGGCACGAACGACCTGACCCAGACGGTGTGGGGCTTCAGCCGCGACGACGTGGAGGCGAGCTTCTTCACCGCGTACCTGGAGAAGGGCATCTTCGGCGTCAGCCCCTTCGAGACGATCGACAAGGACGGCGTCGGCTCCCTGGTCAAGCTGGCGGCCGAAGCGGGCCGCCAGACCCGCCCCGACCTGAAGCTCGGCGTCTGCGGCGAGCACGGCGGTGACCCGGAGTCGGTCCACTTCTTCCACGAGGTCGGCCTGGACTACGTCTCCTGCTCCCCGTTCCGCATCCCGGTGGCCCGCCTGGAGGCCGGCCGCGCGGCGACCCAGTCGGAGGGCAGCGACCACCGCTGATCCCTGCGGGCGGCGTGGACCATGCGGGGTCCACGCCGCCCGGCCTGCAAAGGCCGGCCGAGGCCCGGGACCCCGGCCCACGAAGGCCGGGTGAACCCGGGAACCGGCCCACCAGGGCCGGGAAAGCCCCGGAGCCGCCGCTTGTCACCCGACCCTCACCGATCGGCGACGGCTCCGGCCCACGAAGAGAGGGCGGCACCCTTGTGCGGGGGTGCCGCCCTTTCGGGGTGTGTGTGGGGCGTGGGGGCAGGTGCGGGCCGTGGTCGCGCCGACAGTGGGTGAGCCACCGCAGCGCCCACGACCGCGAGCCGCAAGGCCCACGGTGAGACTTGTGAACCGCATGGCGGTGCCCGCCCCCGCCGCCTCGTGGGTTCCAGGCGCGATCGACACCTGACCTCAACTGCTGCTCAGAGATTGACTCTTCGCTCCAAGAGGGCGCTGCCGGGGACATAGCCTGCCCGTGTTCGACCGCCTACTCGGGGCGGTTTCGACAGGGGGCTACCTGTGAGAATCCGTTCCGGCGCCGCTGTCGTTCCGGCAGCCGTCGCACTGTGCTGCCTGGGGCTGACCGCCTGCACGGGATCCGCCGAAGCCGGCCATCCGTTCGCGAGCGGCAACACGGGAACGCCGCCTGCCGCCGACGTATCGACTGGCGAGCGGGCTGAACACATCGAGGCTGAAGCAGTCACTGCCGCGCCGAAGCTTCCGTCCGGCGAACCTCTGGCCCAGGTGGCCGCGGCGAGGGGGAACCGTCGGATCGACCTCGGAAGGATCCACGCGGGTGGCCTGGCGGTGTCGGTGAGCTGCCAGGGCAAGGGCACGCTGACGGTCAAGGTGGAGCCCATGGGTCTCAGCTTCCCTCTCGCGTGCGTGCCGCGGGAACTCAGCACCGTGTACAACGAACTGCGGCTCAGCGAGGCGCACCCCAGTGGAACGGTCTCCGTGACCGCGCCGTCCACGCTCTCCTGGTCACTCACCGTCGGTCAGTGGCCGGGGATGCCCTGCGGCGCTGTCGGAAGCGAGACTCCGGCTGCCTCCCCAAGTGTCATCGCCCTGGCGGTGCATGGCTCGGCGCACTCTGCTTCGTCGTCGACGCTACGTCCTGGATCACCTGATGTGGTGGTCGTCCGACGAGTGAAGGATTCAGCACGTTACCGACCCATTACCTTCAGTCATCGCCGGGGTCCACCGTGGTCCCTCGGCTTACTGAGAGGCAAGCAATGAAGAAGGCAATGGCCGGCGTCTTGGCGGCGGGTGTGTTTCTCCTGGGAGCCGGCACCGCGGCGGCTACGCCGGGGTGGCACAAGCTGCCCCTGATCAAGGGCGCGGGAGTTCGCTTCATCGACGGGGAGTACCGCTTCAATCGTCCTCTCCAGAACCATGGTGCCTTTGAGTGGCAGGGCAAGCTGGAGGACGCGGACAAGCAAGACGGCCACAACGTCTACATGCTCGTTCGCGTCGAGGGCCACGGCTGGATCCGCTACAACGGCAAGCAGAACAAGACGGTCTCGCTGCACAACTCCAACTGGGACGGAGCCCAGCTCTACACCCACCACGCCTACATGCGTGCGTGCCGCGACAAGGGCAGCCTTCAGCCCGACAACTGTTCCCCGACCGTGCACTTCGAGAACAAGGACGCCCGCTAGGGCCCGATCGAACTACCGAGCCCAGACGCCTGCGTCTGGGCTCCCTGCTCGGCATAGGGGAACATCATCAACACGTCAGAAGTGCTTTCCGCCAGGGGTGTCGAACTCCATTACGGCGCCACGGTAGCCGTTCGGGACGCGGACATCTCGCTCCGCCCCGGTGAGGTCGTGGCGATCACGGGGCAGAGCGGCTCCGGCAAGTCCTCGCTCCTGTACTGCCTTGCCGGGGTGCTTCCGGTGGCCCGCGGCGAAGTCCGATTCGAAGGGCGTGTGCTCGGAGAACTGGGCGACGAGGAACTCAGCGCTTTGCGTCGCGAACGGTTCGGTTTCGTGTTCCAGTACGGAGAGCTTCTCCCCGAACTGACGGTGGAGGAGAACACGGCACTGCCGTTGCGCCTTGCCGGACAACGCAAGGGCGAAGCGTTGGCTGCCGCGGGGGCCGTACTGTCGCGGCTGGGGCTGGCTGAGCTGAAGCAGCGCCGCCCGTCGCAGGTGTCCGGCGGCCAGGGACAACGCGTCGCGGTGGCACGGGCTTTGGTGCATCAGCCGGCTGTCGTGTTCGCCGATGAGCCCACGGGTTCACTTGACAGCGCCAACGCCACAGCCGTTCTGGACGAGTTCCTCGCACTGGCCAAATCTCAGGGCACCGCGGTGGTACTGGTGACCCACGACCCGGAGGTGGCGGCCCGCGCGGATACCCACTATCGGATGCGGGACGGCATGCTCGCCCCCTACGAGCGGGAAGCCTCATGAAAGAACTGGCCCTGGGGCTCCGACTGCTGCTGGGCAGCGGGCGTGGAAACAGAGTGCGTTTTCTCCTCATGGTCGCGGGTGGTGCGGTCGCGGTCTGCTGCCTGGCTTTCGTTCTCGCGATTCCGGGAATCCTCAAAGCGCAGGACGCCCGGCAGGCAGCCCGCCAACCGAACTGCGTGGGCAAGAGCCTGTGCAACTCGGGCGACAAGACGGCTCTGGAACTCATGAGAACGGATCCGTACGGTTCCCACCGATTCACACGTGTCTTTCTCGCCACGGGGACCGATCCTGTGCCGCCGCCACCGGGATTGCGCACGTTCCCGGCGCCGGGTGAGGTCTTCGTCTCTCCACGGTTGCACGACCTGCTCCGCCAGGAGCCCGGCCTGTCACAGCTGCTCCCAGGCAAGGAGCGTGCGCGCATTACGCCTGCGGGGCTTGCCCGGCCTGACGAGCTCTACGCGTACGTCGGTGTCGCACGGGACGATCTCAGGGCCGGCTCCCCTATGACGGGCTTCGGCACGTCGTATGCCTGGTTTCCCACGGTGGAGTCGTCAGCACTGAACATTGTCCGTTTCGCGATGGCCGGAGTCGTCCTGCTTCCGCTCGGCGTATTCCTCGCTGTCTGTGCCCGCCTCTCGGCCGCGTCACGAGCCCGCCGACTGGCCGCTCTCCGGCTTCTTGGAATGAGCAGCAAGGGAGTCCAGCGCGTCAATGCGGCCGAGACGGTCGTCGCGGCCCTGGCCGGTGCTGTTTTCGGTCTGGGGGTGTACTGGGTCGTCAACCAACTCGTCTCCCGTATCGGGCTGCCCGGATTCAAGTGGTTCCCTTCCGATGGGGCGTTGCCCGGCACGACACTGTTCGTCTGCCTCGTGGGTTGTCCGGCGCTGGCCTGGTGTGTGGGACGGATGGGTGCCCGGCGGGCAGCGGCCGATCCGCTCGGGGTCCGACGCGGCGCTGTTGCGAAGCCCCCGCGTAAATGGGGACTCCTGCCGCTCATCCCCGGCCTGGGTATCGTCGCCGGATATTGCGTGGCGGGAGCCACCGGGCACGCCCCCAACGACACCAAGATCTCGTCGCTCTTGATGCCGCTCGCCGTCGTACTCGTCGGGACGGGGCTGGTGCTCAGCCTGCCGTTGCTGTCCCGGGTCCTGGCGCAATGTATTGCTCGCTCGACCAGCTCGGTCTCGTTGGGGCTCGCCATGCGCCGCAACGAAACGGAACATGGTGGCGCCCTGCGTGTGGTCACAGGGCTGGTGCTGCTGGTGTTCAGTGCGTCCCTCGTCCAAGGAGTGCTGATCGAATTCGATCAAGTCACGAAGAACGTCTCGGACATCCAGACGTACCGGCTGTCCATGGACGAGGTCGGTGTGGAGCAGCAGCACGCTCTTGAGCGTGTGCCCGGGGTCAGGGGACATGCGGTTCTGGCCCAGTCCTGGGAGGACCCGAAGGCCGAAATGCCGCCGTCCATCAACGTGGTGATTGCGACGTGCGGTCAGTTGCGCCACATCGTCTTCGCGGTCGAAGGCTGTGTGGACGGTCGACCGACGCTGTTGGACAACCCGCGTCAGCCGATCTGGGAGGACAGCAAGCCGGGAAAGACCTTCACCTTCCACCTGAGGAACGGCAAAGGGGCACTGAGGGTGATGCCGCTGAGGGTGCCCGCGCAGAGGATTCGCTTCCACGACACCCCAGGTGTCTCATCGGTCAACAGTGGCGACGTTCTCCTTCCCCCGTCCCTTCTGCCGTCCGCCTTCCGCCCCGAAGGCGCGACGCTGATCCTCGCCAGTGGCTCCGGTCCCGACACAGTCCGCTCTGTTCTCGACGGAATCGGCGGCATCGATCCCACCGCGGAAGTCATGGCGGACGGCATCAACGTCGAATCGCTGGAGCAGCTGATCATCGTCAAGACGCTCCTTGGCGCCGGCATGGTCCTGGGCCTCGTCATCGGCGTAGCCGCCTACCTCGTCGCCTCCGCCGACCGGGCCGTCGAGCGGCGTTCTCAGGTCACCGCCTTGGCGCTCCTCGGGGCGAGGCCCTGGACGCTGAGGGGTGTCCAGGTCGCGCAGGTCGTCGTGCCGTTGGCTGTCGGGCTGGTGTTCGCTGTCGTGGCCGGGAAGGCCGCCGAGTCGAGCTATCTCGTCACGGGGGGTGGGGACATCTTCTGGGACGGGGACGGGGTGCCCCTGCTGATCGGGTGTGCCCTCGGGGCCGTCCTCGTCGCCGCGCTCGGATCCTTGCCCCTCATCGGGCGGCGGATCGACCCCGAGTTGATCCGGCGGGACTGAGACCCGGCACCCGCGTCACTCGCACGCGACCCCGTCGCCGTCCCGGTCGAGGCGCGAGGAGTAGCCGGGGTCGCCCGCGTACAGCGGGGCCGCGCCGGCCGCCCGGGCCTCGCTGCAGTTGGCGTAGTACGCGCTCCCCCCGCCCGAGCCGGATCCCGAGTCCCCGCCGGAAGCCACGTCTTCCGCCGGCTCCGCCGTGACCGTCTTCGTCGCCGTCACCTTCACCGTCTCCGTGACCGTCACCGCCGGCTGGGGTTTCGCAGAGGCCGTCGGCGTCGGCGTCGCCGTAACCGTCGCCGTGGCGGTCACCGTGGTCGTCGGGGCGGGGCTCGCCGCCACCGGTTTGGCGTCCGGCGTCGTGCCGTCCTGCTCGCCGCTCGCGCCGATGCCGACGCCGAGGAACAGGGTCAGCAGCAGGGCCGGGACGGCGTAGCGCTTGCGCGCCCAGCGCGGGCGGGTCGGGGACGGCGTGGTGTACGGGTTCGTCATGCGGTCGCTCTCCGATGTGACAGTTGATCGTTTGACGAACCTAATGCAGCACCCTCGCTTGTGAAGGCGTTGTGGCCGTTTTGTGATGGGGGGCGGGCGGGGGCGTCCCGGGGCGCGTCCTCACACCGGCCCCGAAAAGCCCCTCGGATCCCTCACAGGCACCCCCCACCCCCGCTGAGGGCAGCGTTCCGCGCGGGAAACAGAGGTGAACCCACCGGGAAACACCCGCGCCGCACGCTCAATGGCATGACCTCGAAAACGCGTGTGGTGGTGATCGGCGCCGGGCTCGCGGGCGTACGTCTCGCCCAGCGGCTCGGTGAGCTGGGCGTGGCCGCCACGCTGGTCGGCGAGGAGGAGCACCGGCCCTACAACCGGGTGCTGCTCGCCGAGGTGCTGGCCGGGCGCTACAGCCCCGACGTGATCGCCCTCCCGGCGACCGCCGGCCTGGTCCGCGCCCGTGTCACCGGCATCGACCGGGCCGAGCGCACCGTGCGCTGCGCCGACGGCACCGAGATCGTCTACGACACGCTGGTGCTGGCCACCGGCTCCAACTCCGTGCTGCCGCCGCTGCGGGGGCTGTTCACCCCGGATCACGAACTTCCCGACGGCGTGCACGCCTTCCGCACCCTGGACGACTGCCTCGGGCTGTCCAAGGCCGTACGGCCCGGTGTGAAGGCCGTCGTCATCGGGGGCGGGCTCCTCGGCGTGTCCGCCGCCCGCGCGCTCGCCGTCCGCGGCGCGCAGGTCGTGCTCGCCCAGCAGGCAGAACGGCTCATGGAGCGCCAGCTCGACCCGAACGCGTCGGCGCTGGTCCACCGGCATCTGACCGGACTCGGTGTCGAGGTGCACACCGAGTGCCGGGTGCGTGACGTGCGCTGCGTCGGCGGCGCGGTGCGCTCCGTGGAGATGGCCGACGGGTTCGCCCTCGACGCCGAACTCGTCGTCCTCGCCTGCGGCGTGCACCCGCGCGTCGGGCTCGCCAAGGACGCCGGGATCGCCGTGCACAAGGGCGTCCTCGTCGACGACCGACTGCGCACGTCCGATCCCCGCGTCCACGCCCTCGGGGACTGCGCGCAGCACGACGGCAACCTTTACGGTCTTGCCGCTCCCGCTCTCGAACAGGCCGACGTCCTCGCGGAGGTGATCGCCGGGAACGGCGCCGCCCGCTACACCGGCACCCGTTCCCTGACCCGTCTGACCCTCGCCGGTCTCGACCTCGCCGCGTTCGGCGAGACCGTCGCGCTGCCCGGCGACGACGTCGTGCAGCTCGCCGACGCCACCCGCGGCACCTATCGCAAGGTCGTCGTCCGCGACGACCGCCTGGTCGGCGGGGTCCTCGTCGGCGAACTCGGCACCGTCGGCGCGCTCGCCCGCGCCTGGGAGGGAGCAGAGCCGCTCCCGACGAACGGCGGCCCGCTGCTCCACCTGCTCACCCATGACGGAGGCTCCTGATGTCCTCGGACACCACCCCGGACACCCCGGCCACCCCCACGGTCGCCACGGACACCCCCACGATCGTGCTCGTCGGCCACGGGATGGTCGGCCAGCGCTTCCTCGAAGCGCTCGCCGAGCGCGGGCTGACCGCCACCCACCGCGTGGTGGTGCTGTGCGAGGAGCCGCGCCCCGCCTACGACCGTGTCGCCCTCACCTCGTACTTCTCGGGCAGGACGCCCGAGGACCTGTCCATGACGGACATGGAGTTCATCAAGGACCACGGGATCGAGCTGTACATCGGGGATCCCGCCGAGAGCATCGACCGCACGGCCAGGAAGGTCACGGCGAAGTCCGGTCAGGTCTTCACCTACGACACCCTGGTCCTCGCCACCGGCTCCTACCCCTTCGTCCCGCCCGTCCCCGGCAAGGACGCCACCGGCTGTTTCGTCTACCGCACCATCGAGGACCTGCTCGCCATCGAGGAGTACGCGGGCGGCAAGGCGTCCACGGGCGCCGTCGTCGGCGGCGGGCTGCTCGGCCTGGAGGCCGCCGGAGCGCTCAAGGGCCTCGGCGTCGACACGCACATCGTGGAGTTCGCGCCGCGGCTGATGCCGGTGCAGGTCGACGACGGCGGTGGCGCGGCCCTGCTGCGCACCATCGAGGACATGGGACTGTCCGTGCACACCGGCGTGGGCACGCAGGAGATCCTCGCCGGTGACGACGGCGCGGTCACCGGCATGAAGCTGTCCGACGGGCGCGAGATCGCCACCGACATGGTGATCTTCTCCGCCGGTGTCCGGCCCCGCGACCAGCTCGCCCGCGACTGCGGCCTGACCGTCGGGGAGCGCGGCGGCATCACCGTCGACGCGCAGTGCCGTACCGTCACCGACCCGCACGTCTTCGCGATCGGCGAGTGCGCGCAGGCGGTGGACGGCCGGGTGTACGGGCTGGTCGCGCCGGGCTACGAGCAGGCCCAGACCGCGGCCGCGACCATCGCCGACGACGAGGCCGCCTTCACCGGCGCCGACCTGTCCACCAAGCTCAAGCTGCTCGGCGTCGACGTGGCGTCCTTCGGCGACGCGCACGGCACCAGCGAGGACTGCCTGGACGTCGTCTACTCCGACTCCCGCGCCGGCCTGTACAAGAAGCTGGTCATCGGCCGCGACGGCACCCTGCTGGGCGGCATCCTGGTCGGCGACGCGGAGGCGTACGGCACCCTGCGGGCGCTGACCGGCTCCGTCCCGCCCATCGCGCCGGAGTCCCTCGTCCTGCCCGCCGGCGCCGACTCGGGCGCCCAGCTCGGGCCCTCCGCGCTGCCCGACGACGCGATCATCTGCTCCTGCCACAACGTCACCAAGGGCGCCATCCGTGGTGCGGTCACCGAGCACCGGTGCACCACCGTGCCGGAGGTGAAGAAGTGCACCAAGGCCGGTACCGGCTGCGGAAGTTGCGTCAAGGTGCTCGGGCAGCTGGTCACCTCGGAGCTGGAGGCGTCGGGCGTCGAGGTCGACAAGGGCCTGTGCGGCTGCTTCTCCCAGACCCGTGAGGAGCTGTACGAGATCGTCCGCGCGCTGCGCATCGCCTCGTACCAGGAGCTCCTCGACCGCCACGGCCGTGACGGCGCCAGGGGCGGCGACGGCTGCGAGGTCTGCAAGCCGGCCGTCGGCTCGATCATCGCCTCCCTCGCCCCGGCGATCGGCGCGAGCGTGTACGTCCTCGACGGCGAACAGGCCGCGCTGCAGGACAGCAACGACCACTTCCTCGCCAACCTCCAGAAGAACGGCTCGTACTCCGTCGTACCCCGCATCCCCGGCGGTGAGATCACCCCGGAGAAGCTCATCGTGATCGGTGAGATCGCCCGGGACTTCGGGCTCTACACGAAGATCACCGGCGGGCAGCGGATCGACATGTTCGGCGCCCGCGTCGAGCAACTCCCGCTGATCTGGGCCCGCCTGGTGGACGCCGGCTTCGAGTCCGGGCACGCCTACGGCAAGGCGCTGCGCACCGTGAAGTCCTGCGTGGGCTCGACCTGGTGCCGCTACGGCGTGCAGGACTCCGTCCGCATGGCGATCGACCTGGAGCTGCGCTACCGGGGCCTGCGCTCCCCGCACAAGCTGAAGTCGGCCGTCTCCGGCTGCCAGCGCGAGTGCGCCGAGGCCCAGTCGAAGGACTTCGGCGTCATCGCCACGGCCAACGGCTGGAACCTGTACGTCGGCGGCAACGGCGGTGCGACCCCGCGCCACGCCGACCTGCTCGCGCAGGACCTGTCCGACGCCGAACTGGTGCGCCTGATCGACCGGTTCCTGATGTTCTACATCCGCACCGCCGACCGCCTGGAGCGCACGAGCACCTGGCTGGAGCGGATCCCGGGCGGCCTCGATCACGTACGGGACGTCGTCGTGCACGACTCGCTCGGCATCTGCGACGAGCTGGAGGCGCTGATGCGGGCACACGTCGCGAACTACCGCGACGAGTGGGCGGAGACCGTCAACGACCCCGAGAAGCTCGCCCGGTTCGTGTCCTTCGTGAACGCCCCGGACACCCCCGACCCGGTGGTCGCCTTCGTCCCCGAACGCGACCAGATCAAGCCCGACCTGCCGCTGCTGTCCATCGGCATGCGGCCCACCGCAGACCCGGCAGACGTCCTGGAAGGAAGCGCCCAGCGATGACCCTGGCACTCGAGACCACCGACCTGAAGGTCCAGCTCCAGCTCGCCGACGACTGGTTCACGGTGTGCGACCTGAGCGCCTTGATCCCGGGGCGCGGGGTGGCGGCGCTGCTGCCCGACGGCCGGCAGGTGGCCGTCTTCCAGGACCGCTCGGGCTCGCTGTACGCCCTGGACAACCGCGACCCGTTCACCGGCGCGGCGGTCCTCTCCCGCGGCCTGACCGGCACCGACCAGGGCCGCCCGTTCGTCGCCTCCCCGCTGCTCAAGCAGCGTTTCGACCTGGCGACGGGGGAGTGCCTGGACGACGAGACGGTCCGGGTGAGGGCCTACGAGGTCCGCGCCCGCTGACGCACGGCCCCGCGGTCTTCCGCAGGGGGTGGGGTAAACCGAACCCCCGGCTTCCGTGGCAGCACCCTCGTTCGGGACGCCTCCGGACGGGCTGCTGGACGCACCGCATCCAGCAGCCCGTCCGGAGGCATCCGTCATGGCTCTCGCGCACCGCTCCCACTCCGCCGACTCCGCCGCCGCCCACGTGTGGCGCATCGTCCGTGAACCGTTCACGGCCGCGTCCTGGCGGCGCACCGCCTACGCCGTGCTCGCCCTGCCCGTCGGCCTGGTCTGTGTGCCGCTCGCCCTGCTGGGCGCGCCCACCGGACGCCGGCAGCGGGAACTGCTGCGCCGCCTGCTCGGCGCCGACCTGCCCGCGGGCTCCCGCACGGGCCTGGCGCACGCCCTGCTGTCCCCCCCCGCTCAACCTGCTCGCCGCCGCCGTCACCTTCTACGGCTTCTCCCTCGTGCCGATGAACCTGCTCTGGCCGCTGCGCGCCGGTGACGACTACGCGAGCGCCTGGGGCGGGCCCACCTTCGCCGGGGCGTGGGCCTTCCACGCGGTCGTCGGCGGGATCGGCTTCCTGCTGCTGACGCCGTGGCTCGTGCGCGGGCTGACGGCGATGCAGCGCCGTCTGCCGCCGCGCTGCTCGGCTGGATTGGGCAGCTGCTCCAGCTGCGCGGCGTCGAGGTGGCCGCCGCGGTCGCCGACGCGGACGCGCTGCTCGCGGCGGTCGCCGCGCACGGCCCGGACGTCGCCGTCGTCGACATCCGGCTGCCGCCCACCCAGACCGACGAGGGGGTGCGGGCCGCCGTACGGCTGCGCGAGGAGCACCGCGGCACCGGGGTGCTGCTGTTCTCGCAGTACGTCGAGACGGCGCACGCGGCGCGGCTGCTGGGCGACCCGTCCGGCGTCGGGCTATCTGCTGAAGGAACGGGTCGTCGACATCGGCGAGTTCGTCGGCGCGCTGGAGCGGGTCGCGGCGGGCGGCACCGCGCTCGACCCGGAGGTGGTGGCGCAGCTGTTCGGCGCGAGCCGGCGCCGCAGCGCGCTGGACGCGCTCACCCCGCGCGAGCGGGAGGTGCTGGCGCTGATGGCCGAGGGCCGCACCAACCACGGCATCGCCACGGCCTTCACCGTCTCCGAGCGGGCGGTGGAGAAGCATGTCGCGAACATCTTCGGCAAGCTCGACCTGCCGCCCTCCGAGGCGGGCCACCGCCGGGTGCCGGCCGTGCTGCGCTACCTGGAGGACGCCGGCTGATCCCACCCCGGACACGCGCCGCAGTCAGCGCCGGCTGCCGCTCAGGTGGGCGAAGACGACCACGTTGCCCTGGTATCCGGTCGTGCGGGAGTAGCCGCCGCCGCAGGTGATCACGCGCAGCTCGGGGCGGTGGGCGGCGCCGTAGACCTTCTCGTCGGGGAAGTTCTCGGCCCGGTAGACGTCGACGGCGTCCACGGTGAACACCGCGGTGCCGCCGTCGCGCCGGTCCACCTCGATGGCGGCGCCCTTCTTCAGCGCGCCGAGGTCGTAGAAGACGGCGGGGCCGTCGGCGTTGTCGACGTGGCCGGCGACGATCGCGGTGCCGCGCTCGCCGGGGGTGGTGCCGGCCTCGTACCAGCCGGCCAGGTTCTTGCGGCCGGCGGGCGGGACGTCCAGGCTGCCGGCCGGGGTCAGGGACAGGCCCATCAGCGGGGCGTTCACGCGGATCGAGGGTATGCGGATCCGGTCGGGCGGGGACGGCGGCAGCGCGGGGGCGGCGGAGCCCTCGGAGCCCGGGTCGGCGGACGCCTCGGCGGCCGACGGCTGCGGCGGGGCGTGCCCGGCGGTGCCGCTGTGCAGCAGCCAGGCACCGGCGCACAGGGCGGCGGCGGTGACCGCCGCTATCGCGGTGTTGCCGACCCGACGCATGGGAACCCCTCTCGACGAAACGGCCTCGGAACGCTCGACGGCCGTGGAACGGACCGGCCGAACCACGACCGGGTGGACTACGGCGGGACAGGTCACGGCCTCCCGGAGGGACCGCCGCCCCGTGCCCCCCTCCGGGCCGCGAGGGGCGTCGGACCCGGAGGGGGAGGGGACCTGCGGTACCGGCGGACGGACAGCGGAGGGTGTCCGTCAGATCCCGTCGCCTCTCGCCCGGCGATGCAGGAGCCAGGTACCGCCCGCGGCGGCGACGGCGAGAGCCGCCACGCCTGCCGCGGTCTGTACGGGGTCGGGGCCCAGAGCGCCGCCGACCCCCGTCTTGACACTTCCGTGCGGCTGCAGCTGCCCGCGCTCGGGAGTCAGCGCCACCAGCAGGTCGCCCCGGACCACGCGGCCGCCCTCCGCGCACGTGGCGACGATCTCGTACGTCCCCGGCTGCGCGCTCGGCGGCACCCGGAACTGCCCGATCGCGTCGCCCTCGTGGGTGCTCGGCGCCAGCGTGAACCGGCCGGCGCCGACCGCGCCGGCGTCACCCGACGCCGCGCCGCCGTCGCCGCACGCCGCGGTGTTCACCGTGACGTCGGCGCCGGGTACCACGGTGGTCGGGTACACCTCGAGGCCGCCGGTGTCCGCCGCGTACCCGGGCGCGGCGAGTGCGCCCAGTGCGGTGGCGGCGAGCGCGGCAGCGGTCAGCACGCGGACGGTGCGTCGCATCGGTGCTCCTTCGAGCGGTCGGTTGCCCCTGCCCTTCCGAGGTAAGGCCCCGCACGCCGCGCCCGCTCCTCGAAACCCCGTCACATGTGCGGCGAACGGGTGCCCCGGCCGGCCGAAACGAGCCGTTCCCGACGCCGTTTCAGCAGGTCAGACGCGCCGGGCAGGGGCATGGAGAAGTGCACCCGATAGGCGTGACCCACCGGTGTGAACGGGTGGTGCCTCGCACTCCGGGTGTCACGACGGGGTCGACACGACCGCCGACCGGGGGCGCCGGTACAGGGCCGGACCCTCTCGGTCATGGGCATGGCGAAACCGTGGAGATGTGTGGTCTCATCTGGTGCCCGCATCCAAGACGATCTTCGGGAGCCCCCGCGTGCGCAAGCACCTTCTCGTGACCGCCCTTCTGGCCACCACCATGTTCCTGCCGAGCACCGGTGTCTCGAGCGCGGCCGACGCCCCCATCGTCACGGGAGCGGTGTTCAACAACCCCAAGGGCACGACGGCCGAGCAGAACGCCGTCAAGGACCACATCATCAAGGCGATCGACAACACCCAGCCGGGCCGCCTGATCCGCGCGAGCCTGTACGCGCTGAAGGACCAGGACTACGCCGACGCCCTGATCCGCGCCCACCAGCGCGGTGTCGACATCCGCGTCGTGCTGGACGCGGCGTACGCCGACTCCACCGCCGTCGCGAGCCTGAAGGCCGAGCTGGGCACCAGCATGTCGGCGACCTCCTGGGTGCACGTGTGCGGCAGCCAGGGCGCCTGCATCGCGACGGGCGGCACCAACCCGATCAACCACAACAAGTTCTTCACGTTCTCCCGCGTCGGCGACGCGGGCGTGGCCGAGGACGTGGTCATCCAGGCCTCCGCCAACCAGACCTCGGTGAACGTCGACAAGTACTTCAACAACGCCTACACGGTGGTCGGCAACACCGACCTGTACACCGCGTACGTGAACTACTTCAACGACCTCGCGGCGGAGAAGCGCACGAACAACTACTACACGACCGCCAAGGTCGGCACCGAGAAGTACTACTTCTTCCCGCAGTCCACCGGGGACGTCGTGGCCGACGTCCTCGACAACGTCTCCTGTACCGGCAACACCACCGTCGGCACCGCCACGCACAAGTCCATCGTGCGCGTGGCCGCCTTCGCCCTGCACCGTGACGCGGTCGTCCAGGCGCTGGTCGGCCTGGCCGGACAGGGCTGCTCGGTGCAGATCGTGTACGCCAACAGCAACGACGAGGCCGCCCTCAAGGGCCACGCCAACCTCTCGCTGAAGAAGCTGAACACCACCGACGGCTACCTGGTGCACTCCAAGTACCTCACCATCGAGGGCAACTACGCCGGCCACCCCGACACCAAGTGGACCTTCACCGGCTCGCACAACCTCGACGAGTCCTCCCTGCGGGACAACGACGAGGCACTGCTGCGGCTGGAGGGCGCCGCCCCGCACGACGCGTACGTGCAGAACTTCGACCTGCTCCGCTCCTACGCGACGACCGTCTCCTGAAGCGGAGAGGACAGGCGAACGCCGTACCGGTGAGGGCAGCCCCCTCGCCGGTACGGCGGCTCTCGCACAGGTCAGTTGACGTTGACGGCACTCCACGCCGCCGCCACCGCGTTGTACTCCGCGCTGCCCGCGCCGTAGAGGTCCTTCGCCGCGTTCAGGGTCGCCGTGCGCGCACCCGCGTAGTTCGTCGACGACGTCATGTAGACCGTCAGCGCGCGGTACCAGATCTTGCCGACCTTGTCCCGCCCGATCCCGGTGACGCTCGAGCCGTTGTACGTCGGCGAGTCGTAGCTCACGCCGTTGATGGTCTTCGCGCCGCTGCCCTCGGCGAGCAGGTACGCGAAGTGGTTGGCGACGCCCGAGGAGTAGTGCACGTCGAGGTTGCCGACCGTGCTGCTCCAGTAGTCCGCGGAGTTGCCGTCCTTGGACGGCTTGTCCATGAAGCGCAGGGCGGCCTTGCCGAAGCCGGACTTCACGATCTTCTCGCCGATGAGGTAGTCACCGGTGTCGGAGGAGTTGTTCGCGTACCACTCCACCATCGTGCCGAGGATGTCGGAGGTGGCCTCGTTGAGCCCGCCGGACTCGCCGGAGTAGGTCAGCGCGGCCGTCTTGGAGGTGACGCCGTGGGTCATCTCGTGCCCGGCGACGTCGAGGGCGACCAGCGGGCCGAACGTGGTGCCGTCGCCGTCGCCGTACGTCATGCAGAAGCAGCTGTCGTCCCAGAAGGCGTTGTTGTAGGCGTTGCCGTAGTGGACGCGGTTGTAGGAGCCCTTGCCGTCGCCGCCGATGCCGTTACGGCCGTGCACGTTCTTGTAGTAGTCCCAGGTCTCGTCGGTGCCGTACTGGGCGTCGACGGCGGCCGAGGCGCGGTCGGCGGTGGCGCCGGTGCCCCAGTGGTTGTCGGCGTCCGTGAAGACCGTCGAGGGCGCCCGGCTGAAGCAGATGTTGAGGAAGCACAGGTCGGTCTTGTTCGCCGCGTCACCGGTGTAGGTGTTGCCGCGGGTGGGGTCCTTGAGCTGGTACGACGAGCCCGACTGGGTCGTCTCCAGCGCGACCGTGCCGCTGTAGAGCGACTTGCCGTCGCCGCTGACGTGCTCCAGGCTGTCCCAGGCGTCGATCTGGGTGCCGCTGGTGGCGTCGGTGAGGACCGTGCGGGCCACCGGGTTGCCCTGGGCGTCCTGCGCGACGGCGTTGGTGCGCCAGGCCAGCTTCGGTGCGCCGTGCAGGGCGTCGACGACCAGCTCGGGCTTGGCGGTCAGCCGGCGCAGGGTCTCGCCGAGGTTCACCGCGCGCAGCGCGTTCGCGGCCAGGTCGGCGGCCTTGGGACCGGCGATCTTCGGGGTGACGCCCGACAGGGAGACGGTGGACTTCGTCGCCCGCGAGGCGCCGCGGTAGCTGCCGTCGGGGGCGAGGTGGACCACGAAGTCCCCGCCCAGTACGGGCAGTCCGTGGTAGGTGCGGTCGTACCGCACGTGCTGGGTGCCGTCCTTGTCCACGATCACGTCGCGGACCGTGGTCTTGACGGCGCCGGTCAGGCCGAGCGCGGTCGCGTGGGAGCGCAGCACGTCCGTGGCGTGGGCGATCGCGGTGGCCCGGGTCGGCCGGTCGGCCGCCTGCGCGGTGGGGGAGAGGGCGGCGGCCAGCAGGGCCGCGGTGGTGGCGGCCACGCCGGCGGCGGCGAGACGGGATCTGCGGGAGCTGCGGTGGGTGCGGGACTCCGGGTCGTGCTGCCGTATCCGACTCATCGGTCTCCTCGGAAAGGCGCCTTGGGGCGCGTGGGGGCGGCGCAGATGCTGACCCAGATTTAAGAGGCCCCCGACATGTCATGTCCATAGCGCGTACGGGGAGGTGTGTGAGGAGAGAGAATCGTTTCTGTGACCCTCCCGCCCCCGCCGCACCTCCCGTTCTTCGTCTACGGCACCCTGCGCCCGGGCGAGCCCAACCACGACCTGTTCCTGCGCGGTCGCACGGCGCGTGAGGAACCGGCGCGGATGTCCGGCCTGAAGCTCTACGACGGACCCGGCTACCCCTACGCCGTCGAGGAGAGCGGGGGAGCGGTGAGCGGCGAACTGGTGACGGCACGGCCGCAGGCCTACGGCGAACTGCTTCTCGCGCTCGATCAGTTGGAGAACTGCGTCCCGGGCGACCCGTGCAGCCTGTACGACCGCGTCGCACGGCCGGCCGTCCGGGACAGCGACGGCACCCCGGTCCGCGCGTGGGTGTACGTCGCCGCGCCCGCCGTCGCGGCACGACTGCGGGCGCGGGGGACGCCGATCGAGAGCGGCGACTGGCTCACCCGGAGGTGACCTGCGCGGCCCCGGCCGCCTCCAGCCGTACCGCGCACACCTTGAACTCGGGCATCCGCGACGTCGGGTCCAGGGCCGGGTTGGTCAGCGTGTTGGCGCGGCCCTCGCCCGGCCAGTGGAACGGCATGAACACCGTGTCCGGGCGGATCGCCGTCGTGATCCGGGCCGGCGCCACCGCCCGCCCGCGCCGCGACACCACGGTCACCGGGTCGCCCTCCGCCGCACCCAGCCGGGCCGCGAGCCGCGGATGCAGCTCCACGAAGGGCCCCGGTGCCGCCCGGTTCAGCTCCTCCACCCGGCGGGTCTGCGCGCCCGACTGGTACTGCGAGACCACCCGGCCCGTGGTGAGCAGCACCGGGTACTCCTCGTCCGGCTCCTCCGCCGCCGGCCGGTGCGACACCGGCACGAACCGGGCCCGGCCGTCGGGCGTCGCGAACCGGTCGAGGAACAGCCGCGGCGTGCCCGGATGCGGGCCGGGCGCCTCGCGGGCCGGGTCGTCGTCCTGAAGGGGCGCGTCGAGAACGGCGTCCTCACCGTCCTGAGGGTCCGGTCCGTCCCCGCCCGGCGCCGGACACGGCCAGAACACGCCGTCGCCCTCGGCCAGCCGCCGGTAGGTGATCCCCGCATAGTCGGCGGGCCCGCCCGCGCTCGCCCTGCGCAGCTCCTCGAAGACCTCCTCCGGGTCGGCCGGGAAACCCTTCTCCACCCCGAAGCGCACGGCCAGTTCGTGCAACACCTCCAGGTCGCTGCGCACCCCCTCGGGCGGTGTGAGCGCCTGCCGGCGCAGCAGCACCCTGCCCTCCAGGTTCGTCGTCGTCCCGGTCTCCTCGGCCCACTGCGTCACCGGCAGCACGACGTCCGCGAGGGCCGCCGTCTCCGACAGCACGACGTCGCACACGGCGAGGAAGTCCAGCGACCGCAGCCGCTCCTCGATGTGCGCGGCACGCGGCGCCGACACCACCGGGTTGGAGCCCATCAGCAGCAGGGCGCGAATGTCGGTGCCGAGCGCGTCCAGCAGCTCATAGGCGCTGCGCCCCGGCCCCGGCAGCGTGTCCGGATCCACGCCCCACACCGCGGCCACGTGCCGCCGGGCCGCCGGATCGTCCAGCTTGCGGTAGCCGGGCAACTGGTCGGCTTTCTGGCCGTGTTCGCGCCCGCCCTGCCCGTTGCCCTGCCCGGTCAGACACCCGTACCCGGACAGCGGCCGCCCCGCCCGCCCCGTCGCCAGGCACAGGTTGATCCACGCGCCCACCGTGTCCGTCCCCTTGGACTGCTGCTCCGGGCCGCGCGCGGTGAGCACCATCGCCGCCTCGGGCTCGCAGAACATCCGCACCGCCTCGCGCAGCTCCGGAACGGACACCCCCGTGATCCGCTCCACGTACTCCGGCCAGTGCGCCATCGCCCCCGCCCGCGCCTCCTCCCAGCCCGAGGTGCGCTCCCGGACGTACGCCTCGTCGACGCGGCCCTCGGCGACGACCAGGTGCAGCAGGCCCAGCGCCAGCGCCAGGTCGGTGCCCGGCCGGGGCGCCAGATGCAGGTCGGCCTGCTCGGCCGTCCGCGTCCGCCGCGGGTCGACGACGATCAGCGTGCCGCCGTTCTCCCGCAGTTCCTGGAAGTAGCGCAGCGCCGGTGGCATGGTCTCGGCGAGATTGGAGCCGACCAGGATCACACAGCCGGTCTTCGGGATGTCCTCCAGCGGGAACGGCAGCCCCCGGTCCAGACCGAACGCCTTCATGCCCGCAGCCGCGGCCGACGACATGCAAAAACGCCCGTTGTAGTCGATCTGGGACGTCCCGAGCACCACCCGCGCGAACTTGCCCAGGGTGTACGCCTTCTCGTTCGTCAGGCCGCCCCCGCCGAACACGCCCACCGCGTCCGGACCGCTCTGCACGCGCGCGTGGCGCAGCCCCCCGGCGATCCGGTCCAGCGCCTCCTCCCAGGACGCCGGCACCAGCGTGCCCTCGGCGGAGCGCACCAGCGGCGAGGTCAGGCGGACGCTCGACGCCAGCACGGCCGGCGCGGTACGTCCCTTGCCGCACAGCGCGCCCCGGTTCACCGGGAAGTCCGCGCGCTCCGTCACCTCCACCGTCCCCTGCGGGGTGGGCGTCAGATTCATCCCGCACTGCAGCGCGCAGTACGGGCAGTGCGTGGGCGTCGCGGTGTTCTGCATGCCCCTCAGCCTGCGTCGGCCGTGTTACGGGTCCGCACGGCATGGTGTTACACGGCCGGGACGGCGACCTCCCCGCGGCCGGCGGGGCACGGTGAGGCGAGGGTCAGCGCCTGCTCGCCAGCGCCCGCGCCACGCCGGGCTCCTTGGGGCCGAGGAAGCGCGGATCGGGCCGGAAGAGGGCGTCCAGCGCCGCCTTGCCGGCCGCCAAGACCTCCCGGGTCCCGCCGTAGTACCAGGTCACGTCGTGCCACTCGTCCACGCCGACGCCGTACGACGTCACCCCCGCCGCCTCGCACAGTGCCACCGCACGCCGGATGTGGAAGCCCTGGCTGATCAGCACGGCCCGGTCCACCCCGAAGATCTTCCTGGCCCGCACGCAGGAGTCCCAGGTGTCGAACCCCGCGTAGTCGCTGACGATCCGCTCGGTCGGCACACCGTGCTTGCGCAGATACGTCCGCATGGCGTCCGGCTCGTCGTAGTCGGCGCGGCTGTTGTCCCCGGTCACCAGCACGACCTCGATGCGCCCCGCCCGGTACAGGGCGGCCGCCGCGTCCAGCCGGTGCGCCAGATACGGCGACGGCTCCCCGTCCCACAGACCCGCGCCGAAGACGACGGCGACCTCGGTGTGCGGCACGTCGGCCGCACCGCGCAGCCGGTCGCCGGTGACGGCGTACATCCAGGTCGCGGGGGACAGCGCCAGCACGCACAGGGCCATCACCGCCTGCACCAGCCGGCGCTGTCCGGTACGCGTGCGTGGCAGTCTCCAACGGCGCATCGCTTCTTGTGCCCCCTCCTGATCGGTCCCGATGCATCAGGACGCGCCGCCACCCGGTCCGGTTCGCTCACACCGCGCACGGGCCCGCGGTGAGCCCCAGGAAAAGACAGCCGTCACGGTCACGCAACGGCGACGCAACCTCACGACGCCAGGATCCTTCCATGACGGCGTCGAACCCTTCCCGCGACGAAGCCCACCTCGACAGCACCGCGCAGCACCTGATGAGCGCGATCAGCACCGAGCTGACCGGCCGGCTCCGCCTGGTCCGCCCCGACGGCCGACGCCGTCCCGCCGCACCCGCCCTGGTCCTCGTGGCCCACGGCAGCCGCGACCCGCGCGCCCTGAGCACCGTCCGCACCCTCCTGGAGCGCGTCCGCGAACTGCGCCCCGCGCTGCCCGTGCACCTCGGCCACATCGAGCTCAACGCCCCCCTGCTCTCCGACACCCTCACCGCCCTGGGCGACACCGAGGCGGTCCTGGTCCCGCTGCTGCTCAGCCGCGGCTACCACGTCAAGCGCGACATCCCCGACCTGGTGGCCGCCTCCCGGGTACGCGCACGCGTGGCCGCACCACTGGGCCCCCACCCGCTCCTGGTGGAAACCCTGTACGCCCGCCTCACCGAGGCCGGCTGGCCGGTGCGGATGACGGATTCCGAGCGCCGCGCGAGCGCCGTGGTCCTGGCCGCCGCCGGCTCCCGCGACCCCGACTCCGCAGCGGACACCCGCCGCACGGCCCACCTCCTCGCCGACCGCCTGGGCGTTCCTGTCGTCCCGGCTTACGCCTCGGCGGCGACCCCGACGGTGGAGACGGCGATCCGGGCACTCACGGCAAGAGGCCGCCACCGCATAGCGGTCGCCTCCTGCTTCACGGCCCCCGGCCGCTTCGCGACCCAGTGCGCGAAGGCCACGCCGTGGATGGCGACAAAGCCCTTGGGAGCCCACCCGGCGATGGCCCGCCTGATCCTCAGCAGATACGACCAGGCACTGGCAACGCGGGTGAGCACAGCAGCCTGAGGGGCGCGGGGAACTGCGCGACCGGCCACGGACAACCCGCACCCGCACGAAAACAGAACTCGGCAGACGCGTAGGCGCACGTTTGTCACACCCCCCGCTTACTGTCGAACCATGCCGTACGACGCGCAGGACACCGAACGATGGGCTCCCGAACCCGAAAAACGCCCCGGCCGCACGGCGTTCCAACGCGACCGGGCCCGAGTCCTGCACAGCTCGGCACTGCGCAGGCTCGCCGGCAAAACCCAGGTCGTCACGCCGGGCGAGCGCAGCGCGTCCGCCTGGGACGCCAGCCCCCGCACCCGCCTCACCCACTCCCTGGAGTGCGCCCAGGTGGGCCGAGAGCTCGGCGCGGCCCTCGGCTGCGACCCGGACCTCGTGGAGGCGGCCTGCCTCTCGCACGACCTCGGCCACCCGCCCTTCGGCCACAACGGCGAACAGGCGCTGAACGAGTTCGCGCAGGACTGCGGCGGCTTCGAGGGCAACGCTCAGTCCCTCAGGCTCCTCACCCGCATCGAGCCCAAGCGGTTCACCGAGGAGGGCTCCGTCGGCCTCAACCTCACCCGCGCCGCCCTGGACGCCGCCACCAAGTACCCCTGGCCGCGCGGCGCCCACCCCACCGACCCGTCGTCGGGGAAGTTCGGCGTGTACGAGGACGACCGCCCGGTCTTCGACTGGGTCCGCAAGGAGGCCCCCGGCACGCGCGCGTGCTTCGAGGCGCAGGTCATGGACTGGTCCGACGACGTCGCCTACTCGGTGCACGACGTGGAGGACGGACTGCACGCCGGCCACATCGACCCCGTCTGCCTGCACGCCGAGCCCGAGCGGCGGGACGTCTTCCAGGTCGCGATCGGCCGGTACGTGCCCGCGCACACCGACCCCGGGGAACTGGCGGCCGCCCTGGACCGGCTTCTGGACGAGGAGTGGTGGCCGCACGGCTACGACGGCTCGGCCGTCGCGCAGGCCCGGCTGAAGGACGCCACCAGCCAGCTCATCGGCCGGTTCTGCCTGGCCGCCGAGGCCGCCACCCGGGAGGCGTACGGCGGCGGACGGATCACCCGGTACGCCGCCGAGCTGGTCGTCCCGTGGGAGACCCGGCTGGAGTGCGCGGTGCTGAAGGCGGTCGCCGACCGGTACGTCATGCAGCGCGACGAGCAGGAGCGGCTGCGCGCCGACCAGCGCGTCGTCGTCCTGGAACTGGCCGCCGCACTCACCGCCCGCGCCCCCGAAGGCCTGGACCCGCAGTTCCGCGCCCTGTTCGACAAGGCCGGCGACGACCGGTCACGCAAACGGGTGATCGTCGACCAGATCGCCTCGCTCACCGACGCCTCGGCTCGTTCCCTTCACGCCAGGCTGACAAGACAGGCGTGACACTGGAGACGCATGTGCCCTGAACACGCATCCGGACGCAACCCAATGTGACCCTCCGTGGCCTGATCGGGCCACACCCTCTTCCCCCATCACGCTCCGTGCGGGACGCTCCCTTGTGGCGGCACCCTTACGAGGAGGCATCAAGTGGTCGACGCGGACCAGACATTCGTCATCGTCGGAGGCGGCCTGGCCGGCGCCAAGGCGGCCGAGACGCTCCGGGCGGAGGGCTTCAACGGGCGCGTGATACTGATCAGCGACGAGCGCGACCACCCCTACGAGCGCCCGCCCCTGTCCAAGGGCTACCTCCTCGGCAAGGACGAGCGCGACAGCGTCTTCGTGCACGAACCCGCCTGGTACGCGCAGAACGACATCGAGCTGCACCTCGGCCAGACCGTGGACGCCATCGACCGCGCCGCCAAGACGGTCCGCTTCGGGGACGACGGCACCCTCGTCCGCTACGACAAGCTGCTGCTGACGACCGGCGCCGAGCCGCGCCGGCTGGACATCCCGGGCACCGACCTGGCCGGCGTGCACCACCTGCGCCGCCTCGCGCACGCCGAGCGGCTCAAGGGCGTGCTGAGCACGCTCGGCCGGGACAACGGCCACCTCGTGATCGCCGGCGGCGGCTGGATCGGCCTGGAGGTCGCCGCGGCGGCCCGCGGGTACGGCGCCGAGGTCACGGTGATCGAGCCGTCACCGACCCCGCTGCACGGCGTCCTCGGACCCGAACTGGGCAACGTCTTCGCGCAACTGCACCGCGAGCACGGCGTCCGCTTCCACTTCGGAGCGCGGCTCACCGAGATCGTCGGCCAGGACGGCGTGGTCCTCGCCGCCCGCACCGACGACGGCGAGGAGCATCCGGCGCACGCCGTGCTGGCGGCGATCGGGGCGGCGCCCCGCACCAGCCTCGCGGAGGCGGCCGGCCTGGAGATCGCCGACCGGGCGCACGGCGGCGGCGTCGTGGTGGACGAGCGGCTGCGCACGTCCGACCCCGACATCCACGCGGCCGGTGACGTCGCCTCCTTCCCGCTCGCCCTGTTCGGCACCCGGCTGCGGGTGGAGCACTGGGCGAACGCCCTGAACGGCGGCCCCGCGGCCGCCCGCGCCATGCTCGGCAAGGAGCTCGTCTACGACCGGGTGCCCTACTTCTTCACCGACCAGTACGACCTGGGCATGGAGTACAGCGGATGGGCGCCCCCGGGGACGTACGACGAGGTGGTGATCCGCGGGGACGCCGGGAAGCGGGAGTTCATCGCGTTCTGGGTGAAGCAGGGGCGCGTGCTGGCCGGAATGAACGTGAACGTGTGGGATGTCACAGAGCCCATCCAGAGACTGATCAGCTCCCGCACACCGGTGGACCTGGAGGCCCTGTCCGATCCGCACGTCCCGCTCGACGGCCTGGCCTCCTGAGCATCGGGAGTGTCACTCCGGCCCCGTAGAATCTCCACGTGGCAGGACGGATCAGAGACGAGGACGTGAAGGCGGTTCGGGACGCTGTCCCGATCGACGCCGTCGTCTCCGAGTACCTCCAGCTGCGCAACGCGGGCGGCGGCAACCTCAAGGGCCTGTGCCCCTTCCACGACGAGAAGACGCCGTCCTTCCAGGTCAGCCCGAGCAAGGGACTCTTCCACTGCTTCGGCTGCCAGGAGGGCGGCGACACCATCGCCTTCGTGATGAAGGTCGACCACCTGACCTTCTCCGAGGCCGTCGAGCGCCTCGCCGGCCAGGCCGGCATCACCCTGCGCTACGAGGAGGGCGGCTACAACCCCGCCCACCAGCGCGGCGAACGCATCCGCCTGGTCGAGGCCCACAAGGTCGCCGCCGAATGGTACGCCGAACAGCTCGCCACCAGCGCCGAGGCCGACGCCGGCCGGATCTTCCTCGCCGAGCGCGGCTTCGACCAGAACGCCGCCCTGCACTTCGGCGTGGGCTACAGCCCCCAGGGCTGGGACCACCTCGTGCGCTACTTGCGCGGCAAGGGCTTCAGCGACAAGGAACTGCTGCTCTCCGGCCTCGCCCAGGAAGGCCGCCGCGGCCCCATCGACCGCTTCCGCGGCCGCCTGATGTGGCCGATCCGGGACATCGGCGGCGACGTCGTCGGCTTCGGCGCCCGCAAGCTGTACGAGGCGGACAACGGCCCGAAGTACCTCAACACGCCCGACACGGCGATCTACCGCAAGAGCCAGGTGCTGTACGGCATCGACCTGGCGAAGAAGGACATCGCGAAGTCCTCCCGCGCGGTCGTCGTCGAGGGCTACACCGACGTCATGGCCTGCCATCTCGCCGGTGTCACCACCGCCATCGCGACCTGCGGCACGGCCTTCGGCACCGACCACATCAAGATCCTGCGCCGCCTGCTGATGGACAACGGCTCGGCCCGCGTGATCTTCACCTTCGACGGCGACGCGGCCGGTCAGAAGGCGGCCCTGCGCGCCTTCGAGGACGACCAGAAGTTCGCCGCCGAGACCTACATCGCGATCGCGCCCGACGGCATGGACCCGTGCGAGCTGCGCATCGTCAAGGGCGACGAGGCGGTCGCCGACCTGGTCGAACCGCGCACCCCGCTGTTCGAGTTCGCGCTGCGCCAGATGGTCGCCCGCTACGACCTGGACACCCCGGCCGGCCGCGCCGCAGCCCTCGACGAGGCGGCCCCGGTCGTCGCCCGCATCAAGAACAGCGGCGCCCAGCACGAGGTCGCCGTGCAGCTCGCCGGGATGCTCGGCATCCTCGACACACAGTTCGTCGTCAAGCGGGTCGCCCAGCTGGCCCGCTGGGCCCGCGACCGCGGCGGCAAGGGCCCCGCGCCGGCCGCGCAGTCGGACCGGCAGCAGTGGGCGGCCACCGCGGGACCCGCGTTCTCCGGCCCGGCCCTCACCCTGCGCAACCCCGTCTACGCCACCGAACGCGAACTGCTCAAGCTCGCCCTGCAACGCCCCGAACTGGTCTCCCCGGCCTTCGACGCGTACGGCATCGACGAGTTCACCGCGCCGCCGTACGCCGCCGTACGCCAGGCGGTCCTGGACGCGGGCGGCGCCGAGCAGGGCGTCGCGGACGGCCAGGAGTACCTGGTCCGCGTCCGCGAGGCCGCCCCCGACGACCGGGTGCGCGCCATGGTGACCGAGCTGGCCGTCGAGGCGATCCTGCGCCGCACGGTCGACGAGACCTACGCCGGCACGGTCCTGGTCACCGTCCGCCGCCGGGCCGTGGAACGCCGGATCACCGAGATCCAGTCCCAGCTGACCCGCCTCGGCGCCGCCGGCGACCCGGCCGCCCTGGCCGCCGTACAGAACGAGCTGTGGGTCCTCCAGCAGTACGACCAGGCACTTCGGGCGCACGGGGCCGCGGCGCTCTGACCCGGCCTGCCCCGCGGGATCACCAGCCCGTCACGGACCGGACGCAAAAAGTCATCGCACGCCCCTCGTTTCCGCGATGTGTCGTACTCCACACTGGGTGCGGTGCCTGAGTCCCCGGAGCGCGGCCGATCCGTCCCACTGGTCCCACACCCGCGCGGTCCGCTCACCTCAGCAGCGATCACCCCTGGAGGTCGCCCCCGTGCAGACCCAGACCCTCGTCCAGAGCGACAGTACCGACGGCGCGGAAGCGGACGCGGAGGCGGACCTCCTGGCCGCCGTCCCGCCGCAGAGCCCCGCCGCGCACCACCCCGAGGCCATGCCCGAGCCCACCGAGCCGCCGGCCGAAGCCCTCGCGGAAGCGGCAGCCGAAGCCGAAACGGAAGCCGAAACGGAGGCCGGGTACGAGGCCGCGACGGAGCCCGAGCCCGTCGAGGCGGCGCCCGCCCGCGCCGAGACCAGCGGGCCCTCCGCCGACCTGTTCCGCCAGTACCTGCGGGAGATCGGCCGCATCCCGCTGCTCACCGCCGCCGAGGAGGTCGACCTCGCCCGGCGCGTGGAGGCCGGCCTGTTCGCCGAGGAGAAGCTCACGAACACCCCCGACCTGGACAGCCGGCTGGCCCACGACCTGGACCGGCTCGTCGTCCAGGGCCGCCTCGCCAAACGGCGGCTCATCGAGGCCAACCTGCGCCTCGTCGTGTCGGTCGCCAAACGCTACATCGGCCGCGGGCTGACCATGCTCGATCTCGTGCAGGAGGGCAACGTCGGGCTGATCCGGGCCGTGGAGAAGTTCGACTACGCGCGCGGCTACAAGTTCTCCACCTACGCCACCTGGTGGATCCGCCAGGCCATGTCCCGGGCGCTCGCCGACCAGGCCCGCACCATCCGCGTGCCCGTCCACGTCGTCGAACTCATCAACCGGGTCGTGCGGGTGCAGCGCCGCATGCTGCAGGAGCGCGGCTACGAGCCCACCCCCGAGGAGGTCGCCGCCCAGCTGGAGCTGGCGCCGGAGCGGGTCGGCGAGGTGCTGCGCCTCGCGCAGGAACCGGTGTCGCTGCACGCGCCGGTGGGTGAGGAGGAGGACGTCGCGCTCGGCGACCTCATCGAGGACGGCGACGCGGCCTCCCCCGTGGAGTCGGCCGCGTTCCTGCTGCTCAGGGAGCACCTGGAGGCGGTGCTGTCGACGCTCGGGGAGCGCGAGCGCAAGGTCGTCCAGCTGCGGTACGGGCTCATCGACGGCCGCCCGCGCACCCTGGAGGAGATCGGCCGCCTCTTCGGCGTGACCCGCGAGCGGATACGGCAGATCGAGTCCAAGACCCTCGGCAAGCTGCGCGACCACGCCTTCGCCGACCAGTTGAGGGGCTATCTGGACTGAACGGCGGGTCGCCCGGCACCGGGCGACCCGCCGGGCGGTCAGTCGACCTCCGCCACCGCCTGCGCGAACTGCGCCTGGTACAGCTGTGCGTACGCCCCGCCCGCCGCGAGCAGTTCCCCGTGCGTGCCCTGCTCCACGATCGAGCCGTTCTCCATCACGAGGATCGTGTCCGCGTCCCGGATCGTGGAGAGCCGGTGCGCGATCACGAAGGACGTCCGGCCGTGCTGGAGCTTGGCCATCGCCTTCTGGATCAGCACCTCGGTGCGGGTGTCGACGGAGCTGGTCGCCTCGTCGAGGACCAGGATCACCGGGTCGGACAGGAACGCCCGCGCGATGGTGATCAGCTGCTTCTCACCGGCGCTCACGCCCGTGCCCTCGTCGTCGATGACGGTGTCGTAGCCGTCGGGCAGGGTGCGCACGAACCGGTCGGCGTGCGCGGCCCGCGCCGCCTCCTCGATCTCCCCGCGGGTGACCTCGCGGGCCGCGCCGTAGGCGATGTTCTCCGCGATCGTGCCGCCGAACAGCCACGTGTCCTGCAGCACCATGCCGATCCCGGCGCGCAGCTCGTCCCGGGACATCCGCGCGATGTCGACACCGTCGAGGGTGATGCGCCCACCGGTCACCTCGTAGAACCGCATCAGCAGGTTGACCAGCGTGGTCTTGCCCGCGCCGGTCGGGCCGACGATGGCGACCGTCTGGCCGGGCTCCACCTTCAGCGACAGGTCCTCGATGAGCGGCTTGTCGGGGTCGTAGCGGAACTGCACATGCTCCAGCTCCACCCGCCCGCGCAGCTCGGCGGGGGTCTCGGCCGGCACCGGGTCGCTCTGCTGTTCCTCCGCGTCCAGCAGCTCGAAGATGCGCTCCGCCGAGGCCACGCCCGACTGCACCAGGTTCGCCATCGACGCGACCTGCGTCAGCGGCATGGAGAACTGGCGGGAGTACTGGATGAACGCCTGCACGTCACCGATCGACAGCGCGCCCGACGCGACCCGCAGACCGCCGACCACAGCGACCAGCACATAGTTCAGGTTCGACACGCACATCATCAGCGGCTGCATGATCCCGCTGTTGAACTGAGCCTTGAACCCGGCCTCGTACAGCGCCTCGTTCTGCTCGGCGAACTGCCGCGCCGACTCCTGCTGCCGGCCGAACACCTTCACCAGGGCGTGCCCGGTGTACATCTCCTCGATGTGCGCGTTCAGCTTGCCCGTGGTGCGCCACTGCTGCACGAAGTGCGGCTGCGAGCGCTTGCCGACGCGCGTGGCGACCACGAACGACAGCGGCACGGTCACCAGCGCGACCAGCGCCAGGATCCAGGAGACGTAGAACATCATCGCCAGCACGCCGATGATCGTCAGCAGCGAGTTGATGAGCTGGCCCATCGACTGCTGGAGCGTCTGCCCGATGTTGTCGATGTCGTTGGTCGCCCGGGACAGCACCTCGCCGCGCTGCCGCTTGTCGAAGTACGACAGCGGAAGCCGCGACAGCTTCGTCTGCACGTCCTCGCGCAGCCGGAACATGGTCCGGTTCACGGCCCGGTTGACCAGCCGCGTCGCCACCGCCATCAGCAGACCGGCGATGAGGAAGGTGCCGAGTGCGAGCAGCAGGACGTCGCCGACCGCGCCGAAGTCGATGCCCTTGCCGGGCGTGAAGTCGGTGCCGCTCAGCATGTCGGCGACCGAGCCCTGCCCGCGCGCCCGCATGGAGTCGAGGACCTGCTCCTTGGTCGCCCCGGCCGGCATGCGCCGGCCGATGATCCCGGCGAAGACCAGGTCGGTGGCCTTGCCGAGGATCTTCGGGCCGACCACGTTCAGTCCGACGCTGACCACCACGCACGCCAGCAGCGCGTAGATGGTGACGCGTTCCGGCCGGAAGTGGGAGATGAGCCGTTTGCCCGAGTTCTTGAAGTCCAGCGACCGGCTGTCGGGGCCGCCCCCGGCCATCATCCGCCCCATGGGCCCCGCCATCAGGCAGCCTCCGCTTCCGTCAGCTGGGAGAGCACGATCTCCCGGTAGGTCTCGTTGTCCGCCATCAGTTCGTGGTGGGTGCCGCTGCCGACGACCCGGCCCTCGTCGAGGACGACGATCCGGTCGGCGTCGCGGATGGTCGCCACCCGCTGGGCGACGATCACCACGGTCGCCTCCGCGGTCTCCTGGCCCAGCGCGGCGCGCAGGGCGGCGTCGGTGGCGTAGTCGAGCGCGGAGAAGGAGTCGTCGAAGAGGTAGATCTCCGGCCGCTGCACCAGCGTCCGTGCGATCGCCAGGCGCTGGCGCTGACCGCCGGAGACATTGGTGCCGCCCTGCGCGATGGGCGCCTCGAGCCCGCCCTCCAGCTTGGTGACGAAGTCCTTGGCCTGCGCCACCTCCAGCGCGTGCCACAGCTCCTCGTCGGTGGCGTCCGGATTGCCGTAGCGCAGATTGGAGGCGACCGTGCCGGCGAACAGGTACGGCTTCTGCGGCACCATGCCGACCGTGCGGGCCAGCAGCTGCGGCTCGATCTCGCTGACGTCCACGCCGTCGACGAGCACCTCTCCGTCGGTGGCGTCGAACAGCCGCGGGACCAGACCGAGCAGCGTCGACTTGCCGCTGCCGGTGGAGCCGATCACCGCGGTCACCTCACCTGGCCGGGCGACCAGGTCGATCGCCTTCAGCACCGGCTCCTCGGCACCCGGGAAGCGGAAGCCGGCGCCGCGGATCTCCAGATGCCCGTGCCGGCGCAACTCGGTGACCGGCGCGGACGGCGGCACGACGCTGGACTCGGTGTCCAGCACCTCCTCGATGCGCTCCGCGCACACCTCCGCGCGCGGCACCATCATGAACATGAAGGTGGCCATCATCACGGACATGACGATCTGCATCAGATAGGCGAGGAACGCCGTCAGATCACCGATCTGCATCCCACCGCTGTCGATGCGGTGCGCACCGAACCACACCACCGCGATGGACGACAGGTTCACCACCGTCATGACGATCGGGAACATCAGCGCGAGCAGGTTGCCGGTGCCCAGCGCCATCTCGGTGAGATCGGTGTTGGCCTTGCGGAAGCGCCCCTGCTCGTAGTCGTCGCGCACGAAGGCGCGGATGACGCGGTTGCCGGTGATCTGCTCGCGCAGCACCCGGTTCACCGTGTCCAGCCGGACCTGCATGGCGCGGAACAGCGGCCGCAGCCGGCGCACGATCAGCGTGACGCAGATCGCCAGCACCGGGACCACCGCGACCAGCACCCCGGACAGCGGCACGTCCAGACCGAGCGCCAGCACGATGCCGCCCACACACATGATGGGCGCCGACACCATCAGGGTGAACGTCATCAGGGCCAGCATCTGGACCTGCTGCACATCGTTCGTCGTACGGGTGATGAGCGAGGGCGCGCCGAAGTGACCGACCTCACGCGCCGAGAAGGACTGCACCCGGTCGAAGACGGCACCGCGCACGTCCCGGCCGAGCGAGGAGGCGGTACGCGCGCCGAAGTACACGGCGCCGATGTTGCACACGACCTGGGCCAGCGAGATGCCGATCATCAGGCCGCCGTGGCCGAGGATGTAGCCGGTGTCGCCGTTGACGACACCGTTGTCGATGATGCCCGCGTTCAGGGTGGGCAGGTACAAGGTGGCGCAGGTCTGCAGGAACTGCAGCCCCACCAGCAGGGCGATCGGTTTCTTGTAGGGCCTGAGATAGGTACGCAGGAGTCGTATGAGCACGCTGGGTTCTCTCGGAGTCGGCGACGGGGGCGTTTCGGTTGCCCGTGGCCCCTATCGTCGAACACTCCACCCGCGTTACCTCAACCGATTAACCCGAACCGGCGGGCCCTGGCCGACGGGACACCCCTTACGGCCGCATCGCCCCCGGATGGGTCTGCTCGCGCACCGACACATACTGCTGGCGCACCGCCTGACCCACCGCCAGTTCCTCGCCCGGCTCCAGCACCTGCGCCGCCGCGCCGTGCCACGCCGGGGGGTTGCGCGGATCGAGGGTGCCCTGCGACACCCCGAGCGCCCACGCGGCCTGCCGCGCCGCGCCGATCGCCGCGTAGTCCGCGGGCTGCGGTACGACGACCTGCACGCCGAACAGTGCCGGAGCCGCCGCCTGCACCGCCGGCAGCTCGGCCGCCGCGCCCAGCAGGAAGATCCGCCGCACCTCCACGCCCCGGCCGCGCAGCACGTCGAGCGCGTCCGCGAGGCCGCACAGCATCCCCTCGAACGCGGCCCGCGCGAGGTGCTCGGGCTTCATCGACTCCCGCCGCAGCCCGGCGAGCGTGCCCGCGGTGTGCGGCAGATGGGGCGTCCGCTCACCTTCCAGGTAGGGCAGCATCACCAGCCCGTGCGCGCCCGGCGTCGACTTCATCGCCAGCTCGGACAGGCCCTCCAGGTCCGGCACGCCGAGGAGTTCGGCGGCACCGCGCAGGGCACGTACGGCGTTGAGGGTGGTGACGACGGGCAGGTGCATACCGGTCGCGTCGGCCAGCGAGGTGATCATTCCGGTGCTGTCGACCAGCGCCTCGGGATGAACGGCCATCACGGACCCCGACGCGCCGAGCGAGACGACGGCGTCCCCGAGCCCGATCCCGAGCCCGAACGCGGCGGCCATGGTCTCGCCGGTCCCGGCCGAGATCAGCAGGCCCTCCGGGGTGGTACCGGCCGCCTCGGAGGGGCCGATGACCTCCGGCAGCATCGCCTGGTGGCCGAGCGCCAGCTCGACCAGGTCGGGCCGGTAGGCGCCGGTGGCCGCCGACCAGTAGCCGGTGCCGGAGGCGCCGCCGCGGTCGGTGGTCCGGCGCACCGGCCAGCCCAGCAACTGCCACACCAGCCAGTCGTGGGCCTGCATCAGCATCGCCGCGCGGCGCGCGTTGTCGGGCTCGCTGCGGGCCAGCCAGCGCAGCTTGGTCACCGGCTGCGCGGCCTGCGGCACGCATCCCACCGCCTGCGCCCACGCCTCGCGCCCGCCGAGCGCGTCGACGAGATCGGCCGCCGCGACCTGCGCCCGCTTGTCGCCGCCGGCCAGCGCAGGGCGCACGGTGGCGCCCTGCGCGTCCAGCACGATCAGCGCGTTCTGCTGCGCCGACACGCCGATGGCCTGCACGCCCTCCAGCAGACCGCCGCCGGCCGCCTCACCGAGGGACAGCAGCCACGCCTGCGGATCCACGTCGCTCGGGCGTCCCTCCAGGGGATGCGGGGCATATCCCTGGCGCAGCACGGCACCGGTGTCCGTGTCGCAGACCACGATGCGCGTGAAGTCCGGTGAGCTGTCCAAGCCGGCGACTATCCCCATGACCACCGATTGTGCCGTAGCGCTGCGCCGGCTCGGGCGGGGGGCGCGTTATCGGCGGGGGTGCGGGCGGGTGCGGTGGTCCCGTGCCCGAGATGCACCCCTTACGTGTTGCTCGTGCCCCAGTCGTCGCTTGCGCCTCCGTTGTGGGCGCTGCGCTCGCGGATGGCCTTGACCCGCTGGGCCACCGTGTCGGGGACGTGCACGCGGTCGCCGACCTTGTCGCTGACCACGTGGTACGCCTTGCCCGCGAACTGGCGGCCCTGCTGGGCCGCCGTCTCGGCGGTGTTGCGCACGGCCGGGTTCTGCGTGACCTGGCGGGCGGACTTCTTCAGTTGCTCGTAGCGTTCGCGCCCGGCCTTCGTGCCCAGTACGTAACCCAGGGCGAGTCCGGCGACGAACGTGAGCCGGTAGCGCATGGCGGCCACCCTTCCTCGTGTCGGTCCTGCGGTGCGGCGTCGGCGCCGGGGGGTACCGATTGGCGGAGCACCCCCCTGCTTGCGCTAATGTATGTGTCGCAGCGAGCGAACGCCCCCTGGCGAATACCCCAGGAGGTCCGTTCGATGCGAACGAGGCATTCCTCCGTAGCTCAATTGGCAGAGCAGCCGGCTGTTAACCGGCAGGTTACTGGTTCGAGTCCAGTCGGGGGAGCTCGGTCCTCCGTAGCTCAATTGGCAGAGCAGCCGGCTGTTAACCGGCAGGTTACTGGTTCGAGTCCAGTCGGGGGAGCATGCTGAACGAGGACCCCGGCGGGGTCCTTTTTCATTGGTCCCTTGGTTTCACTGGGGTTCATCGGATTTCATCGGGACGGGAACCGCCCGCGCGGCGTCGCGGTCCTCATGGACGTGACGTGGCATGCGAGGTCGCCCCTGCGAAGCAGGAGATCGTATGAGCGGCTATGCTGCGGCACACGGCGCGTACACATGTACGCGACACGCCGCTATGGGGCGGTAGCTCAGCCGGTTAGAGCAGCGGACTCATAATCCGTCGGCCGTGGGTTCGAGTCCCACCCGCCCCACCAGTAACGTGCTCTGACCTGCGGAAACGTCTTTCAGCGCCTCTGAGTCGCCTACTCGGCCCCAACGGAGAGAATCCGCTGCTCACAAGTACTGCCTGAGGTGTCACGGCGGGTGTCTGGACACCCTTGTCAAGACTCTGACCCGTGGCGATATAGAAACAAGCTCGGCTGCTGGGGGTTACGCAGCGAAGCTGAAAGCAAGATCCAGGGGACGCGCGGGGACGTGCGGAAATGGAGCGGACCCTCAGGAAGCCGGGCGGCCTGAGCGTCGGCGCCGTCGCTGTCCACCTCGCCCCAGCCTGCCGGGCACCGCTCTCCGGCCGCAGTTCGGCTTGAGATGTCGAACATCAAGCAGGGGAAGGTCGTCGGAGGCTCGGCCTCCGCCTTGTCGGGTATCAGATTCTCTGAGAGCATGAGGTCATGAAGACGATGACCGCTACCGAAGCATCACGGAACTTCGCCTCCGTGCTGGACAGGGCGGAACGCGGCGAAACCATCGTGATCACCCGCGGGGGCAAACGCCTGGCCGTGCTCGGCCCGGCGCCCAAAGCCACGGGCCGTGCGGTGAAAGATGCTCTCCTGCCCTACGTCGACACCCTCGACGACGCCTTCGCGGGCGATGTGATGGCCACCCGTGATCTGCTGACCCTGGACGATCCGTGGAACGACTGATCCTGGACACCGGCGTATTGATCGCGGTCGAGCGCCGGAAAGTCGTCCTCGACCATGTACTCGCGGACGATGACGACCCGGTGATCGCCGCCATCACGGCCGCGGAGTTGCTCCAGGGCGTCGAACTGGCCGACGACACCAACCGGCTTGCCCGCCAGTCATTCGTCGACGCCATCCTCGCCACGGTTCCGGCCGAGGAGTACACCGTGGACATCGCGCGGGCTCATGCGCGACTGCTCGCCCACGTCCGCAGGGCCGGCCAGCCCAGAGGAGCCCACGATCTGATCATCGCGGCAACCGCCCTGACCACCGCACGCACAGTAGTCACCTACGACAAGCGAGCGCGCTTCGACGACCTCCCCGGTGTTCGTGTACGTAGGTTGTGACGGGGCCGGACGTTTGGCTGTTGGCAAGTGCGCCTGCCTCAGCCGCTGGCTGCCCACCGAGTGACGGGAGTTGTGGCGTGGCACGCGGTTTTCTTTGTCATCGCCGTGCCTCAGTGGTGCGCGCTGAGGAAGCAACCCCACCAACGCCAGGCACATCCACCCCCGTGAGATAGGCGAAAGCGGCGGTGTGGGTGAGACCGCGGTCCATGGGATGCCCGCTACGGCGCTGGCGCCCGACGCATCAAGGGGCGGGCGGACCGACGGGTCGATCGGGTAGCCGACGACATTCACCGGGCAGCGTCCGCTGCCGGGGAGTCACATCCAGGTCGTGTCCATGTGGCCCTGGTGTGCGGACGATCATGTGAGTCCGGCGTTCACCATCCCCTCGCTCGGAGCCGCCCATCATCGCTGATGCGCCGTAAGTCCCGCTGCTCGATGGGGGGCTCAGTCGTCGCATGCGGCCACACAAGAGCTGCCGATCCGCGGTTGAATGCCGGTGTGGCACGGAAAGTGGTGGGACTCGGCGAGGACGATCTGAGGGCGCTGGCCGGGGCTCGGTCCTTCGAGCAGGGGCTGGGGTGTCTGGACGCGGTGAGCGGGATGGAGGTGGGGGAGGGCTCGGTCAGCGCCGTGGTGCACGGTACGGATGTCTACGAGGTGGAGCTCACCCTCGGCGGGGATGACGGGATCTCGGGATGGTGCGATTGCCCGTACGGGCAGGAGGGCAACTTCTGCAAGCACTGTGTGGCGGTCGGGTTGACCGTGCTGCGGCGGGCGAAAACGATTCCGCAGCAGCGGGCCGGGGCGCCGGCACGGTCTTCCGGCTTGGAAGCGTGGCTTTCAGGGCTGTCACGCGAGCAACTCCTGGTGCTGGTGCGGGAGCAGGTCGCCGAGGACCGGGAACTGCGCCGACGTTTGGAGCTGCGGGCAGCCGCTGCTCGTTCTGACCTCGGTACGGTCCGGGATCGGATCATCGCGCTGATCGATCCGCGGCCGTTCGCCCGGTACGGGTACATCGAGTACGCGGATGCCTCCGGGTATGGACGACAGGTCGCCGAGGCGGCGAGTGCCCTGAGCGCCTTGACCGCCGACGGGGAGGCCGCGCAGGCGGTCGCTCTGGCCGAGGAGGCGCTCCGGGTGCTGGGAGAGACGTACGGGGAGATCGACGACTCGGACGGCGTGGTCGGGGAGGCCGCCGCCGCAGTGGCGGAGGTCCATCTGGAGGCCTGCGGGGTCGCACGCCCCGATCCGGAGCGGCTGGCGGAGTGGCTGGTAGGACGTCTGCTCGCCGACGACAGCGATGTGACGGACCTGGATCCGCTCGACTATGCCGACGTGCTGGGGCCGAGCGGACTGGCCCGCATGCGACAGCTGGCGGCCGATGCGCTCAGGCGCAGGCCGTCCGGCTGGGCGGAGCGGTACCTGATGGAGCGCCTGGTCAAGGCGGAGGGCGACGTCGACGCACTGGTCGCCCTGTATGCGCAGGACCTCGATCCGTCCGGTGCCACCCATCTGCTCATCGCCGAGGAACTGGAAACGGAGGGCCGCGCGGAAGAGGCACTCGCCTGGGCAGAGCGGGGACTGCGGGACTGTGCCGCCGAGACGCACATCGACAGCCGTCTGGTCGAGCATGTATGCGTCCGGTACGCGAAGACGGGGCGGGTGGCGGACGCGTTCGCGGTGCGCCGGGACCGGTTCCGTGTCGAGCGGTCCCTCGCCGCCTACCGGCAGCTGCGCTCCGCCGCTTGGGCGGCAGACTGCTGGGAGGTCGAGCGCGCGGCGGCGCTGGCCATCTTGAGGGAGGACGCCCGTCGTGAGTGCGGCGGCCGGTACGGCGGCCCCGTGCTGATCGACGTGCTGCTCGACGACGGCGACCTGGACGCCGCCTGGCGCGAGGCGGACGACCGCGCGGACGACCGGCAGTGGGAGCGACTCGCCGCCCTGTCGCGCGAGATACGTCCGGCCGAGGCGCTCGGCGTGTACCTGCGGCTGGTCGAGCGGTCGAAGGAGCCGACGGGGGACCGTGCTTACGCGCACCTGGCCGGGTTGCTCCTGGCGGCCCGTGACTGCCATCGCGCGCTGGGGACCGAGGACGCGTTCACCGTGTATCTCGCCGGCCTGCGCACAGAACTGAAACGCAGGCGGAAGCTAATGAGCATCCTTGACCGGCACGGGCTGTGAATGGGCTCCGGCAGAGGGCCTCATCGGCGATGGGAGAACGACAGGGGCAGGGGCCCGCCCCACCGGGCTCGGTAGAGGCAAAAGCGTTTCTACCCGCGCAGCCAATGAAGTGAGGGCCGCCCCGCGTGAGGGGCGGCCCTCTTTCCTTCGTTCAGCGCATGCCGGTCACCGCGTGGTGTCGTCCGTCGCCGTCACCACGGTGTCGTCGTCGCGTTCGCCCTCCGCCTGGGACGGTGTCGTCTGCGGGTTCGTCGGCTCGTCGGTCGGGTCGGAGGTGTCGTCGACGGCCGGCCGCTCGCCCTCGGCCTGGGACGGGGTGGGTTCGGTGGTCATGGTTTCCTCCCGGGTCCGTCGGTCGCCGTCCGGGTACCCCGGGGGGTCACCCGCCCACACCGGTGTCAGGACCGGTGGTGGAACAGGGCCGTGCGCAGCGCCGAGCGGATGTCGTCCGGCAGGGGAGTGCCCTCGCTGCCGGCCCCGGCCGTGACCATCGCGGCCACCGTGCGCAGCTTGGTGTTGGACAGCTGGGAGGTCTCGCGGAGGATCGTCCACGCCTCCTGGGAGGTGCAGCCGTGCGCGGCCATCAGCATGCCGCGCGCCTGGTCGATCACCGGCCGGGAGGCGATCGCCTGGCGCAGCTGCGCGATCTCCTCCCGGAGCATCCGCAGCCGCTCCGCCCGCTCCAGCGCCACCGCCGAGGTGGTGCGCGGCGGCGGGCCGGCCGGTCCCGCACCGCCGTGGGCGGCGCTGCGCAGCGGCTCCTCGGTGTCCAGGCCGGCCAGCTCCAGGATGCGGCGCGGCTGGCCCTGCCAGTGCGCGGTCCGCACCGGGACCCCGTGCCGGTGGCGGTGGTCGTCGAGCAGGTCCAGGAAGCCCAGCCCGGCCGTATCCATGAAGTGCACCCCGGACATGTCCAGCTCGATCTCCCGCACCCCGTCCGGCAGCTCCCCGAGTGTGTCCGCCAGGGTCCGGGCGCAGCCGTGGACCAGCTCACCGCGTGGTCGCAGCTCGGCCCGCCCCCCGCTCACGCGGACCTCGACGACCAGCGTGTCCAGCTGCCCGGCCAGCGGCGGCCGGGTCGTGGCCGTACGGTCTGCGTTCCAGTGGTCTCCGACGGTCGTCACGGCGTCGCGTGCCCCCTGTGCCTTTCGGTTCGGTGTACTGCTCGCGGTCTCCCGCGCGCCCGCGAGGCCCTGGGTACCTCGCCGTCACCGCGGCGCCTGCCCGGAGTACTGTCTCCTACACACGTGCTCCCGCACGGGACGGGGCGGCGCCGGGCAGCATGGCCGGGTGCCGGGCGGGTAGACGGAGATCGTCGAGGGGGGTGATGGGTATGGGCGACCTGGACGAGGTGCCGGCCGCGCCCGTCGACCCGATGCCGGCACTGACGCTGGCCCCGCTGTCCGGACGGACCGGCCTGCGGGCCGCGGGCGAGATCAGCCTGGGGACGCGCGGGGAGTGGGAACGAGCCCTGCGAGATGTGCTGTGCGAGGACGATGATGTGTACTACCTGGAGCTGTCCGCCGTGACCTTCGCCGATGTCGCCGGGGTCGGTGCGCTCGCGGACGCGGCCCAGCGGCTGCCCGACGGCCGCCGCATCGTGCTGCACCGGCCGCCGGCCGTGGTGAGCAGGGTGCTGGAAATGTTCTGGCCCGGGACGGCGGCGATCGAGGTGTCGATGTCATGAGTACCAGCGAGGCTCCGGCCCCCGCCGACCCGTTCGTCCACCCCGCCCTCTTCTACCGCGACACGCAGGAGTACATCGACGGCACCGTCCCCTTCGTGCGCGCCGGACTCGACGCCGATGAGCCCGTCGCCGTCGCCGTCCCCGGCGACAACCTGGAACTGATCCGCGCCGAGCTCGGCGACGACGCCCGCCGGGTGCGGCTCCTGGACATGCGCGAGGCCGGACGCAACCCGGGCCGGATCATCCCCGGAGTGCTGCGCGCCTTCGCCGACGCCCAGCCCGCCGGGCGCCGGGTGCGGATCATCGGCGAGCCGATCTGGGCCGGGCGCAGCGCCGTCGAATACCCGGCCTGCGTGCAGCACGAGGCGCTGATCAACGCCGCGTTCCAGGGCCGCGAGGCGACCATCCTGTGCCCGTACGACGTCGTCCGGCTGCCGGAGCGCATGGTCGCCGACGCCTACGCCACCCACCCCACGGTGATCCCGACCGGGGCCGCCGACGAACGCCTCAGCCACGCCTACGCACCCGCCGAGGTCGTCGCCCGCTACAACGAGCCGCTGCCGTCCGCCCCGGACGTCGCGGAGTGCGCCTTCGACAAGACCACCCTCTCGGCGGCCCGGCACCACGCGGTCGGCGAGGGAGCGCGGCTCGGGCTGGAGGGCGTACGGCTGGACGACCTCGCTCTCGTCGCAGCCGAGCTGACCACGAACAGCGTGGTGCACGGAGGCGGGAGCGGCACCCTGCGGGTGTGGGCCGAGGGCGGGCACGTGGTGTGCGAGGTGCGCGACGGCGGGCTGCTCGCCGATCCGCTGGCCGGCCGCCGGCCCGTCCCGCGCGACCAGCGCGGCGGCCGCGGCCTGCTGCTGGTGAACCTGGTCAGCGACCTGGTGCGGATGCACACCGCGCAGGACGGCACCACCGTCCGCGCCTATCTGGGCTAGAGGGCGACGCCGCCGGGGGGTGAGACCCCGGCGGCCGCCTGCCGGGACACGCCGCTCAGGGCGCCAGCGGGTCCAGCTGCAGCGGTTCGATACGGCCCTCCAGCATGGCGCCCAGGCCCTGTGCGGCGCAGATGTCCGGCCGGTCGGCGATGTGCACCGGCATCCCGGTGGCCTGACGCAGCATCTGGTCGAAGCCGGGGAGCAGGGCGGAGCCGCCGACCATCATGATCCCGCGGTCGGCGAGGTCGGCCACCAGGTCGGGCGGGCAGTCCCGCAGCACCTTGCCGATGCCGTCGAGCACCGCGGTCAGCGGCGTCTGGATGGCGTCCCGTACGGCGGCGGTGTCGATCCGGACGCTGCGGGCGAGCCCGGTGGCCACGTCCCGGCCGTGGATCTCGGTGGACGCCGGGCCGTGCGGGGTGAGCCCGTTGCCGGACAGGGCGAGCTGCAGCGGCCGTACGGACTGGCTCGGCAGCATCAGCTCGTGCTCGTGGCGCAGATGCTGCACGATCGCGTGGTCCACGGCCTCGCCGCCGACCGGGATGCGTGCGGCGGTGACGATGGAGCCGAGGGAGAGCACCGCCACCTGGGTGGCCGCCGCCCCGCACACCATGATCATGGTGGCCTCGGGACGCTCCACCGGCAGCCCGCAGCCGACCGCCGCCGCGATGAGCGTGTCGACCAGTTCCACGCGCCGCGCGCCGAGCCCGACCAGCGTCTCGATCGCGGCGCGCTGGGCGAGCGGGTCCGCGTCGTGCGGGGTGCAGGCGGCGGCCCGCAGCCGGGGCTTGCGGCGCAGCTGGCGGCGGATCTTGTCGCCCAGCAGGTGCCGCAGCATGCGCTGTGCCATCTCGATGTCGACGACCGTGCCACCCGACACCGGGCGCACGACCCGGATGTAGTGCGGGGTGCGTCCCGTCATCTTCTCGGCGAACTCGCCGACCGCGATCAGCGCGCCGGTGCGGGTGTTGACGGCGGCGACGGACGGCTGGTCGACGACGAGCCCCGCGCCCTTGACGTAGACGCGGGTACGGGCCGCCCCCAGGTCGACGGCGAAGTGGCAGCGGCGCAGCTGCTCCAGACTGGCGGTCATGGCTGGCGGTTCCTCCCGTAGGTGGCGGGCCTGTTTCGCATCCTGCGGGTGGGACGTGGACGCCGCTTGCTGAAGGGGGCCGGGTGGGGTGCCGCTGAACGGGTGTTTCCGTGATCCCCTGACACCCGTCACCCGCACCGGAGCAGACGGAACGTCAGCGGGGCGGCAGGGCGCGGGCCGCCTCCAGCAGCGGATCCAGCGACCGGACGGTGATCTCGCAGCCCGCCTCCCGCAACTGCCGCTGGAGGGTCGCGGTGCGGGCCAGGCCCACGAAGGGCAGCCCCAGCCGCCGCGCCGCCGCCAGTTCCGCGGGCGAGGACCCGATCAGCACCGCGTCCACGGCCGCAGCGCCGTCCAGCGCCCGCAGCAGACAGTCCGGGTCGGGCATCAGCCGGGTGAGGTCGTCGCCGCGGCCGTGGACGCCGTCCAGCGGCAGCCGGTACGGCTCCAGATACCGGTGTACGGCGCGCTCGGACACGTCCGTGACCACGCGGACCCGGCGCCCGGAGCCGTGCAGGGCGCGGATCAGCGCGGCGCAGTGGTGGGTCGTCGGTGCGTCCGGCACCGCCGCCAGTTCCAGCTCGTCCAGGCGGCCCCGCAGCAGCGGCCCGAGCCGGTCGCGGGCGAAGGTGCGCAGCACGTCCAGCGGGTGCACCGACGCCTCCCGCACCGCCTCCACGGCCAGCGGACGCCCCGTCAGCGCGTCCTCGGGATCGCGGTGCTCGCCGACCACGGCGAGCAGGTCGAGCGCGGCCGCGCGGGCCGCCGCCGCCGAGAACAGGCGCGCGACGGGCCCGTCGAAGCCGACGAGCACGGTCTCGGCCCGCGCGAGCACCTCCGGCGGTGAGACGGCGCCGGGCGGGAGCGGCGCCGGAGCGCTCGTCCCTTCCGGTGCCAGCCGCACCGAGCAGCTCACCGCGAGCCCCGGCACCGGCCCGCCGCGCAGCTCGTTCTTCACGGCACGTTCCGCCCCGGTGGCCCGGCGCAGCGTGTGCCGCGCGGTGATCCGCCCCGCCTCCCGCCGCACATGCGCCAGCAGCCGTGCCGTGACGTCCGCGACCTGCGCGTGCACGAAGGCCACGGGATCCTCGACCCGCCAGGACAGCTCGACGGTTGCGGTGAAGACACCCTTGCCGGAGCTGGGCAGGGCCATCTCGTGCCGGGTCTGCCGGGGGGTGAGGTCGACCTCGTAGTACGTCGTGGCCCGGCCGACGCGGGTACCGGCCGGGTCGAGGAGGGTGAGGGGGCCGTCGGCGTCCAGGTGCACGATCGCCGTGCGCCCCGGGGCCGGGATGCCGAGCTCGCGTACGTCGCCGGCGATGAACGGTCCGCGGACCAGGTCCCGTCGCTCCTCCTCCGCGGGCGGCGACAGGGCGCAGTACCAGGCGAGGGGCGGGGCATCGGGCCGCGCCCCGAGCAGCGGCCGGAAACGGGGCGAGCGCGCCGCGGCGGAGCTGGCGGCGAACTCGGCGTACAGGGCGGGCGGTACGACGACACCGCGGCCGGCGGGCAGTTCCCCCGGCGGGAGGTCCGGCGCGAACGTCACCCTCAGGTGGGGCCGGCCGGAGAGGACGCCGGGGAACGTGCGCACCACCGAGACCAGGACGGGGAGCAGGTAGGTGCCGGGGGCGGTGTGCACCAGGTAGCCGTTGTCGCGGACGGACACCTCGTACCGCTGTGGGGCGAGGGAGCGGGAGAGCACCTCGTGCACGGCCGCTTCGAGGGTGATGCGGGCCTCGGGGCTGCCGGTGAGATCGTCGGTGAGGAAGGAGACCGCCGGCCGCGGCGGCGCGGGGTCCAGCAGAGCGGTGAGCCTGCCGTGCAGGGAGTCGAGTTCGGCGCGGGCGGCGGCGGCGGCCGGACCCGGAACGCCGTCCAGGACGGCACCGCGCCACAGCGCCAGTGCTCCGGCCGCCAGGTGATCGCAGCGCGCCGTGTCCCCGGCGGCCCGGGACGCCTCGGCCTCGGCGGCGAGCCGGCGGGCGAGCAGGACGTCGAGCTCCTCCTCCGCGGGAAAGGGGCGCAGCCGGACGCTGTCACCGTCGACGCTGATCTCGGCCTCCGGGCGCAGCGCGGCCCGCAGCTCCCTGACCCGCCGGTCGGCGTCGACGCGGCCGCCCAGTCCGGCGGCCAGCTCGCCGCGGGTGACGCTGCCGCCGCCCAGGAGCAGCATGCTCAGCACGGCGCTCGCCGAGGGCCCGCCGGCCGGGACCTCCCGTCCGGCCCGTGCGACCCGCACCGGGCCCAGCAGCGCGTAGTGCAGCCGCTCCTGTGGCAGCACCAGACGGCGCAGCCGTTCGGCGCCGCGCTCCTGCGCGTCGGCGCGGTCGGAGACGAGGTCCGTCACGGCCTCGGCCAGTTCAGCCGCCAGGGGCGGGGGCAACTGCTCCGCCCGGTACGACGCGGACACGATGCCGCCCAGCGCCCGCAGGTCCTCCGCCCGGCTCCCGGTGCCGACGCCGAGGCCGTCGAGGCAGGTCAGCACCGGCCCGCCCGGCGTGATCAGGACGTATGCCGGGTCCAGCCGGCCGTGCGGACGGCCGTGCGCGTGCAGGGCGTTCACCGCCTCCACGAGCGGCGGGACCACCTCGACCAGCTCCTCGGCCGTGAGGCCGTGCTGCCGGTGCTCCAGCAGCTCCGGCAGCGGCCGCCCGTCGACGTACTCCCGGACGAGGTAGGTGAATCCGCCGGCCGTCCCGTGGTCGCGGATCGCGGCGATCCCCGGGTGGTGGACCGCAGCGAGCCGCCGGGCCACGTCGGCGAAGGTGCTGCCCGGCCACATCAGCGGGCTGTGCCGGCGCACCACCACCCTCGCGTCGCCGTCCTGGGTGTCCTCGGCGAGCCGGCTCGCGCCCGCGACACCGAGCCGCCGCAGGAGCCGGTACCGCCCCGCGAACAGCTCCCCCTCGCCGCCGCCCTCCGCCAGCCGCCGTACGCTGTCCCGGCTCACGTGGGCGAACGGTTCGGCGTCCACTCCCGTCGGGCGGCCCGACGCGGCCGGGGTCGAGGCGCGGAATTCGCCCGGTGCCCGGCCCGCCGCCGTGTCGATCAGAGCACCGACCTGCTCCAGGAGTTCGGCCGTGCGGCCGTGCGCCGAGCGGGGCAGGCCGCGCAGCAGCAGCTCCCGTACGCCGGGCCGGAAGGCGTAGGAGCCCGCCGGGCCGGGCAGCGCGGTGAGCATGCCGCTGAGGATGACCTCGGCCAGGTGCTGCGGCCGCGGCTCGGCCTCCACGGCCCGCTGCACCAGCCGCATCACCGGCAGGTCCGGCCGGCCGACCGCGAGATGCCCCGCCAGCCGGAAGGCCTCCGGCGACGCCGTCTCGCGAAAGCGCAGCACCAGCTCCTCGGCGGACAGCCGGGAGACGTCGGTGCGGTCGCCCGCGTCGGCGGGCAGCGGCCGGCGCAGGGCGGCCCCGGCCGCCGGGACCCCGGTGCGGCCGGGCCCGGCGAGCAGCGCGGCCCAGTTCGCCAGCCAGCGCGGCCCCGGCTCCAGCACCGGCAGCACCAAGGACGCGTCCGCCTCGTACGGGTCGGGCGGCTCGTACGGTGTGAAGGTGAGGGCGGCCGCCGGGGCCGCCGGGTGCGGGGCCGACAGCCGGCCCGGGACCGCGGGCAGGGCCGTGTCCCGCCACAGGTGTTCCGGCAGCGGCTGGACGACCGCCACCGGCATCCGGCCGGCCCAGCGGCGCAGGGTGGCGTACCAGCGGCTGCCCGCGGGCCCCTCCCGCCACTGCGGGCCCATGCAGTCGCTGACCAGCAGCAGCACCGTACGGCCGTCGGCGGGCGTGGCCGGGACGCGCACCGTGCCGTCGGGGTCCGCGCGGTACAGGGTGACGGTGCGGAACAGACCCGACTGGGCCAGCGTGGTGTGCAGTTCGCGCACCAGGGGCCGCCACACCGGCATCGTCGGCCCGGCGTCGTGCACCAGGTGCAGGCGCAGCCAGCGCTCGCGGCTCGGGCGCAGCACTGGCAGCCACCACTGCGGGTCCGCGCCCAGCCGGGCGATGCGCTCGGCGGTCGCCCGCTCGTCGAGTTCACGGCCGGTGGGGGCGTCGACGCGGCGGCCCAGCGGGCGCAGGGCGCGCTGCAGGGCCAGCGGGCGGGGCAGCATCGGGGGCGCGGGCGCCAGCAGCGAGGCGTGCGGTGCGGCCGGCGTGCCGGGCGCCGGTCCGGCGACGGGCAGGTGCAGTGGGGCGCGGGGTGGGGTGGGAGCGGGCTCCGTCCGGGGCGCGGGCGCCGGGCGCGGCCGGTCGTCCGGTGCGGGCAGCGGCCGGGGGTCGGCCGCCGAGGGTTCTTCCGTCAGCGGCTCTTCCTCGCCGCCGTCCTCCATCTGCCTGGCCAGCCATAGCAGTTCGGCCAGTTCCAGCGCGGTCGGCCGGGGGCCGCCCGCCGCCTCGGCCAGCACGTCCGCCAGGTGGCCCAGGGCCGCCGGCAGGGCCGGCGGGGCGGGGGAGGACTCAGAAGACATCGGCCTGCGCGCCCTGGCCCAGGTACGGCATCAGCCGCTCCGCCAGCTCGTCCAGGGACGTGGCGTCCAGATCGGCGGAACGGGCCAGGTAGATCGCGTTCAGCAGCTGGTCGGTGGCCAGGTCGCCGGCGCCCGCCCGGGACAGGAACCGGTCGATCAGCCGCCGCGCCCGCTCGTCCGGCTCACCCAGGTGCGCCCGTACGATCTCGGCGAGATGCCCGTCGTCGGGCTGGCGCAGCCGCAGGGTGACGCAGCGGCGCAGGAACGCGGGCGGGAACTCGCGCTCACCGTTGCTCGTCAGCACCACGAACGGAAAGGCCCGGCAGCGCACTCGGCCCCGCTCCACCGGCACCCGCTCGTCGGTGCCGTCGATCATCACCTGGGCGCGGCCCTCGGGCGAGTGCCGGGCGGAGCGCACCAGTTCGGGGATCTCGTACTGGCCCTCCTCCAGCACGTTCAGCAGGTCGTTGGGCAGGTCCAGGTCGCTCTTGTCGATCTCGTCGATGAGCAGGGCGCGGGGGCGCGCGTACGGCAGCAGGGCGGTGCCGAGCGGGCCGAGGCGCAGATGGTGCTCGATCCCGGCGTCCGCGGCCTGCGGCCCCTGCCGTGCCGCGTACAGCCGCGACAGCGGGTCGTACTGGTAGAGGCCGTCGTGCAGGGTCGAGCGGCTGGTGATGTTCCAGCGCAGTACCGGGCCCAGCCGCAGCTCCCGCGCCACCGCGTACGCCAGCGACGACTTGCCGGTGCCGGGCGGGCCGGTGACCAGCAGCGGGCGGCGCAGATAGAGGGCCGCGTTGACCAGCTGGACGGTCTCCCCGGTGGCCTGGTAGGTGGCGGCGCGGTGGGCGCGGTCGGGGGAGACGGCGGCGGCGTCCGCGCGCTCGTCCGGCACCGGCAGCACCGGGCCGCCGTCGAAGGCGCGCCAGGGCGGGGGCGGCGGCAGCCGGTCGACGCCGTCGTGCGGCTGGCCGGTGCCGGTGTAGACGGGCCACAAAGGCATGGGTTCCTTGGCTCCAGGGGTTTCTCAGGCGACCGGGGTGTGCAGGCTCGCGGCGGGCTCCGGGAAGCAGCGCGGGTCGTCCCACAGCAGCTGCAGCTCGCGCGCCCAGTGCCCGTCCGGGTCCTCGGCGTCCGCGGTCAGCCGCAACTTCTGCACATACCGGGGCAGTTCGGTGGGGGGTACGCCGGTGAGGGACGCCGTCAGCTCGTCGAGGAACACCGTGCCCGCGCACGGCCCGTCGTGCCCGGCGACGGGGCAGCCGGTGCGCCGCCACAGCAGGACCGGCACCGGGACGGTGAGCGAGACCGCGAAGTGCTCGGCCGCCGCCGTGGGCGGCGCGGCGAAGCCCGCCAGGTGCGCGTCCTGGTCCCACAGCCGTTTGCGCAGCCCGCCGGGGCGCTCCCGGATGCCGCACTCCACGCGGTGCACGGTGGCGCCCGGCGAGGCGTCCAGCTTCTGCCACTTCTTGCGCAGCTGGTGACGCAGCCGGCCGCTGCGGTGCCGCGCCCGGTCGGTCACCACCAGCGGATAGGCGCAGCCCAACGGCGTACTGTCGTCCGCGCTGCACTCCCACTGCGCCACCGGCTCGTTCAGCCACTCGCGCGGCAGGACGAACGTCACCAGCTCCTCGGCGTCCGGCGCGAGCTGGTCGGCGGCCTCGTCGAGGCTCTGCTGCACGTAGGCGCGCACCGCGCTCCTGGGCAGCCGGCGTACCGCCACGGGCCGCCGCCGCCCGTCGCGGTACGCCGACACCTCGACGGTGACCTGGTCGGGCCCTTCGCCGCTGTGGTCGATCTCCACCACGACCGGCGACCAGACGGCGGCCGGCTGCGTGGGCAGCGCCCCGTCGAGGAGTTCCTCCAGCCGGTCGGCCAGCCGGGTCGCGGCCTCCGGCTCGGGCACCTCCCACTGCACGTACGCCGCCGTCGCGGACAGCGAGGCGAAGCCGCCCGGGGGCAGCGGCGGCCCGAACGCGCCCACCGCGTCCCCGTACAGCCGGTTCGCGTCGCACGCCTCGCCCCGCGCCTCGGCCCGCCGCACCAGCGCGTACAGCCGGCGCAGCGTCTCGGGCCGGTGGCCGGTCGGCACCAGCTCGCCGAGGCCCGGCCAGTAGCGGGCCATGACCTCGGTGGGCAGCATCCGGCCCACCCGTACGTCCCGGCCGCCCGCGACCGCCGTGACCATGCCGACGACCGAACCGTCCTCCAGCGTCACCGCGGCCCCGCTGAACCCGGCCGCCAGCGGCTGCCCGTGCCCGGTCAGCGCCTCCAGCTGCACCCACTCGTCGGAGATCCGGGGGCCGGGCAGCGCCCGGTAGGAGGCGAGCATGCCCTCGTCGTAGCCGCGCGGGAAGCCGTAGGCGACGAGCTGCCGGCCGCCGCGCTCGGCGCCGGGCGGCGCGAACCGGGCCGGGGCGAGGGGCACGTCCTCGGACAGCTCCAGCACCGCGAGGTCGCCGGGGTCGGCGGCGCCGCCCCGCCAGCCGCCGCGCACGGCCACGGTGGCCGGTAACTCGCCCAGCCGGCGCCAGTTGGGGAAGGTCACGCCGACCGGGTCCGTGCCGGCGTACCGCACGACGTGCGCGCAGGTGAGGACATGGCGCGCGGAGATCAGGAACCCGGCGCCGACCTCGGCGCCGCACGCGACGCGCGCATGCCAGGCGGTGCCGCTCATGACGAGATCTGCTCCGGATCAGGCCGCCGCGGGTCGGGCCGGTGAACGTCTTCCGGCTGAGCGTCGGCCCGTTGGGCGTCCGCCTGCCCGGGCACCGGCCGTTCCCCGCCCGGCGACCAGCTCAGCTTGACCACCAGGTGGGCCTCCGCCGCGCCCTTGGCGATGACGGCTCCCGCCTCCGCGCTCATCTTCACGCCGAACTCCAGCTCCACCGCGTCCGGTCTGAGCGCGCCGCCGCGCAGCACCCGCAGCGCGGACTCGGCCGCCGTGCGCACGCCCGTCAGGGAGTCCTCGAAGGTACGCGTGGCCCGGGCCGTCCCGCCGCGGGAGACGAGCCGCGCACCGGCCTCGTCGTCGACGCCCTCCACCATGACATGGGCACCGTCCGTGGTCGTGAACTCCACCAGTTGTTCCATCGCGCGCCAACTCCCCCGTGCTGTGGTGACCTTGCCTGCACTCATTGTTGCGGACGGTGCCGGTGCGGTGTACCCGGTTCCGCCGCCGGTCGCCGGGTGCCTGGCGGAAACCCGCCAGGGCGCCTTTCCGCCGCCTCCCGTCAACTCCCCGTCCTCACAAGCCCCGTGACACTCGTCGGACACACGACGAAATGAGGCGTGGATGAGCAGAGGACCAGTCAGACGCGGGGCGAGTCTCCTGTCGGCCGGGCTCGTGATCGCCCTGCTGCCCGCGGGTGCGGGCGCGGCGGCCGGCGGGGGGACGGCCACCATCGCACCCGCCGCGAGCGCCGCCCGTACCGCGGACGCCGCCCGTACCGTCACCCTCGTCACCGGCGACCGGGTGACCGTCACCGACCTCGGCGGCGGCAAGCGGACGGTCACCGTGCAGCGGCCCCGGGGCGCGAGCGGTGCCGTGCGCACCCAGAGCGCGAACGGCGAGATCAGTGTCGTACCGGACGAGGCGCTGCCGTATCTGCGGGCGGGCACCCTCGACCGGCGGCTGTTCGACGTCGGCGCGCTGATCCGGCAGGGGCTCACCGACGACACGGCGGGCGCGCTGCCGCTGATCGTCACCTACGGCAAGCAGGTACGCGCGGCACTGCCACGGGGCGCCGAACGGGTGCGGGCGCTGCCCAGCGTGCGGGGCGACGCCGTCCGGGCGCCCAAGGGGCGCGCCTTCTGGCAGGCGGTCACCCGGCAGGGCGGCGTGGAGAAGGTGTGGCTCGACGCGCGGGTCACGGCCGACATGGCCGAAAGCAACGCACAGATCGGCACACCGAAGGCGTGGGAGGCCGGGCTGACCGGCAAGGGCGTCACCGTCGCCGTCCTCGACACCGGCGTCGACCTCACCCACCCCGACCTCGCGGGCCGGGTCACCGCGACGAGGAGCTTCATCGAGGGGCAGGAGGTCGCCGACCGCAACGGCCACGGCACCCACGTCACCTCCACGGTCGGCGGCAGCGGCGCCGCCTCCGACGGCCGGGAGAAGGGTGTCGCACCCGACGCCGCGCTCGCGGTCGGCAAGGTGCTCGGCGACCAGGGTTCGGGCAGCGAGTCGCAGATCATCGCCGGCATGGAGTGGGCCGCGAAGGACGTCCACGCCAAGATCGTCTCCATGAGCCTGGGCTCCACCGAGCCGAGCGACGGCACCGATCCCATGGCCCAGGCCGTGAACACGCTCACCCGCGAGACCGGCGCCCTGTTCGTGATCGCCGCCGGCAACACCGGCGCGCCCTCCTCCATCGGCTCGCCCGGCGCCGCCGACGACGCGCTCACCGTCGGCGCCGTCGAATCCGCCGATGAGGCCGCGTACTTCACCAGTGCCGGGCCCCGCTTGGGCGACAACGCCCTCAAGCCCGACATCTCCGCGCCCGGCGTCGACATCCTCGCCGCCCGCTCCCGGCTCACCGCGGGCAGCGGGCCGTACACCTCGATGAGCGGGACGTCGATGGCGACCCCGCACGTCGCGGGCGTGGCCGCGCTGCTCGCGCAGCGGCATCCGGACTGGACCGGCGCTCAGCTCAAGGACGCGCTGATGTCCACGTCCAGGCAACTGGACGCGTCGGCCTATGCGTTGGGCAGCGGACGGGTCAGTGTGCCCGGTGCGATCGACGCGACCGTCACCGCCACCGGCAGCGCCGACCTCGGCTACTACAGCTGGCCGTACGACGCGAACAGGCCCGTGACCCGTACGCTCACCTACACCAACTCGGGTGATCAGTCGGTCGAGTTGAAGCTCTCCGTGACCGGCGCGCCGGTCGGTGTCGCCACCCTCGCCGACACCACCCTGACCGTCCCCGCGCACGGCACCGCCTCCACCACCGTCACGGGTGACGGCGCCAAGGCCCCCGTCGGCACCACCAGCGGGCAGATCGTGGCCGCCGACGCGTCCGGCACGCCCGTCGCGCACACCGCGTTCGGGCTGGTCAAGGAGGAGGAGCGATACACGCTCACGGTGCACGTCAAGGACCGCGACGGGGCACCCACGGCCGCCGACCTCACCGTGCAGCAACTCACCGCCGGCACCGACCCGTTCCCCGCCCGGGTCGGCGACTCCGGCACCCTGAAGCTGCGGCTGAAGCCGGGGTCGTACAGCCTGACCTCCTTCCTCGACGTACGCGGCAGCCATGGCGCCGACTCCCTCGGCCTCGGCTTCCTCGCCGCCCCCGAGGTCACCCTCGACCGGGACCGCGAGGTCACCCTCGACGGGCGCACCTTGCGGGAGGTGCGGGCGGAGGCCGGACGGCACACCGAGACCCGGCAGCTGCTCATGGAGTACGACCGTGCCGCGGGCGGCTCCGACCTGTTCGGCGCGGTCCAGGTGCCGGTGACCTACGACAGCGTGTTCGTGGCGCCCACCCGGAAGGTCACACAGGGCACCTTCGAGTACCGGACCGTGTGGCGGCTCGGTAAGCCGCTCATGGAGGTCCGCGGGATCGGGGAGGCCCTCGCGCAGCCCGGCGGGGCGCTCACCGACGGACGGCTGCGGCTGCCGCTGGCCGACGTCGGCGACGGCCCGCTGACCGGCGTCGCGGGCAAGGCGGTCCTCGTCCGTCTCACCGACGGCACCGACCCGGCGGCCCTCGCGCAGGCCGCGCAGGACGCGGACGCCAAGGCGCTGTTCGTCACGGACGCCGCGCCCGGCCGCCTGAACGCCTGGTGGGGCGCCGACGACGGCGGCGACCGGCCCTTCCCGATCGCCACGCTGAACACCGCCGACGCGCGGCGGCTGCGTCAGGCGGGACGCGTCGACCTCACCGTCACACGCGACACGCCGTATGTGTACGACCTGTCCGAGGGGCACCCAGGCGCGATCCCGGACCGGGACCTCACCTTCGCGCCCGAGACGCGGCAACTCGCCTCGGTCGGGGTGAGGTTCCACGCGGCGAAGCCGGTCTCCGGCGGTGAGTTCCGGTACTCGATCACCGGCACGTTCCCCGTCGGCATCGGTTTCCAGGAGCGCGCCGACTTCCCGGCCGAGCGCACCGACTACGTCTCCACCGGCCCCGGTCAGCTGTGGCACGAGTCGGTGACGGCCGCCGACGGGGCGCTGGAGGAGCGCAGCGGGCTCGTCGCCTACCGGGGCGGCACCCGGCCCGAGCTGAACTGGTTCCGGCCGGTGTGGCACCCCTGGCTCGGCACCGGGCTCGGCTGGGGGCAGCAGCGCACCGGCAACCAACTGCAGTTCAACACGCCCGGCTGGGGCGACTCCGGGCCCGACCACACCGGCTTCGGCGACGTGTGGAGCGAGGACAGCGGCATGAGCCAGACCACCTCCGTGTACCTCGACGGGACGCTGGTCGACCAGGGCCGCAGCTCCGCCGCCTACGTGTGGGACGCCCCCGCCGACGAGCACGAGTACACCGTCGTCACCGAGACGGCCCTCGACGCCGACCGCTGGGGCAGGGGCACGCGGGGCCGCTCCGAGTGGACCTTCCGCTCGGCCGCGCCCCCCGGGGACCGGCAGACCTTCCTTCCCCTGATCAACCTCTTCTACGACGTCGACACCGACCTCGCCGGCGACGTCCGGGGCGGCGGCCGCGTCCCGGTGGGTCTCAGCGCCTCCTACGTCGAGGGCGCGCCCGGTACCGGCACGCTCGGCGGCGGCCGGCTCGAGGTGTCGTACGACGACGGGAAGACCTGGAGTCAGGTGCGCCTCGACGGCTCCGGCGCGTCCTGGCGCGGCACGCTCACCGTGCCGCGCGGCGCCGCGTCCCTCTCGCTGCGGGCCTTTGCCCGTGACGACCGCGGCGGCTCGGTGCGCCAGGAGATCCTCCGGGCGGTGGGTGTGAAGTAGCCCGGTACGGATACACGGACGGCGGCGCCGCCTCCCTGGGACGGGGAGACGGCGCCGCTGTTTGCTGCCTCGGGCCTGCGCCTGCGCCCTCAGACCAGCCGGCCGATGAAGTGGACGAGGCAGGCGAGGACGTTGGTGAGCAGGTTCATGATCGTGCTTCTCCTTGCGGTGGTGCATCGTGTGGGACGTGTGCGTCAACTACGTTCTGCAGCCGGTCGCTCGCACACCGTAAGTATCGCTGGTCTCGCCCGTCGCAGTCGCTCTCAGGAGTGACGATCACCTGTTCCAGGGAACATTTGCTCGCCTGTTCGGATCACGCCGAGTTCCGCCAAGTCCTGCGGACGGATGCGGAGTTGGCCCGCCGTCGCCTCGGTCTCCTGCGGCGGGCGCTTGAGGATGGCCGCGGCGAGCTCCGGCGCGATGACGGAGAAGTAGCTGTCCGGGGTGGCCCACGTGGTGCCGGGTGCCGCGAGCGCCAGCGCGCCGCCGGAGCCGCCCTCGCCGATCACCAGCGTCGTCACCGGGGTCCGTGCCGACGCGACCGCCGCGAACACGTCCGCGATGGCCGGGCCCGCGCCCTGCCGTTCGGCCTCGGCGTCGTTGGCCGCGCCCGGCGTGTCCACCAGCGTCAGCACCGGGATGCCGAGCCGGTCCGCGAGCCGGATCAGCCGGGCAGCGGTGCGGTAACCGGCCGGCCGGGTCGCCGTGCCGGTCTGGGCGGCGTACGCGACCGTCCGCCCCTCGTGCTCACCGAAGCCGCAGAGCATCCCGTCGGGATCGGTGCCGCCGCAGCGGTCACCGGACACCGCCACGCGCTCGGTGAAGTAGGCGTCCAGGTACGCGTGGGCACGCGGGCGTCGCGGGTCCCGGGCCCGCCTGACCGCGTCCCAGCCCGAGACCGGCAGCTCGCGCGCCCCGAGCGCGGCCGGCACCGGCGCGGGCGCCTCGGACGGGCGCGTCAGCAGCCGCAGCCAGCGCCCCAGCACCGCCCGCAGTTCCCCCGGCTCCACCACCGCGTCCGCCGACCCCGTCGCCACCTGCGCCTCGGCCGTGTACGCGGCCGGGTCGGCGTCCGGCGGCCGTACCCGGGAGCCCGCGAAGCCGACCTGGGCGCCGGGCAGTGCGAGGACCACGTCGGCGCCCGCGCCGAGTGTCGCCCAGCCGCCACCGGTCGTCGGATCCCGCAGGACGGCGATCTGCGCCAGACCCGCCTCCCGGGTCAGCGCCGACTGCCGCGCCACCCGCTGCAGTTGGGTGAGCGCGAGCATGCCCTCCTGCATCCGGCTGCCGCCGGTGGCGACCAGCGGCACGACGGGCAGCCGGTGGGCGCGGGCATGGGTGTACGCCTGCTCCAGCCGGTCGCCGGTGCGCTCGCCGAGGGAGCCGCCGAGGAAGCCGAACTCGAAGGAGATCAGCACCGCCCGGGTGCCCTCGACGGTGCCCGTGCCGCAGACGACGGACTCCTGCTCGCCGGTGCGCTCGGCGGCGCGGGCGCGGGCGTCGTCGTAGCCCTGCCAGCCGAGCGGGCCGTCGGGTCGCGACCGCCGCTCGGGGGCGGGCAGTTCGGTGAAGTCGTCGGTGACCAGGGCGAGGGCCGCCCGGGCGGACGGGCGCTCAGTCATGGGCCAGCGCCCGCTTCATGATCTTGCCCATGTCGTTGCGGGGGAGCGCGTCGAGATAGCGGACCGCGCGGGGACGCTTGTGCGGGGCGAGCCGGTCTGCGACATGGCCGGCCAGCTCCTCGGCGGACGGCGGCGCATCGGGGTCCGCCGGGACGATCCACGCCACCACCCGCTCGCCCAGGTCCGCGTCGGGCTCCCCGGTGACGGCCGCCTCCCGCACGCCCGGGTGCTCCAGGAGCGCGTTCTCGACCTCCCCGGCGCCGATCTTGTAGCCGCCGCTCTTGATGAGGTCGGTGGCCTTGCGTCCGACGATCCGCACATATCCGTCCGCCTCGCGCACCGCCATGTCCCCGGTGCGGAACCAGCCGTCGCCGGTGAACGCGGCGGCGGTGGCGTCGGGCCGGTTCAGGTACCCGGTGAACAGGTTCGGGCCGCGCACCTGGATCTCACCGATGGTCTCCCCGTCGTACGCGGCGACCGGGGAGCCGTCCTCCCGCACGAGCCGCAGCTCCACGCCCGGCAGCGGCACGCCGACCGTCCCCGCCCGGGGCTCGCCGTCGGCGCGGACACTGGTGTTCATCAGCGTCTCCGTCATGCCGTACCGCTCGATGACCCGCCGCCCGGTCGCCGCCGCGATCCGCTCGTGGTCGTGCACCGGCAGCGCGGCCGACCCCGACACCAGCAGCCGCGCCCCGGCCAGCGCCTTCGCCAGCTCGGGGTCGGCGGGCAGTGACTCGGCGATGCGGTGGTACATGGTCGGCACGCCGAAGAGCATGGTGGCGCCCGCGCCCAGCTCCCTCGCCACACCCTCGGTGCTGAATTTGCCGAGATGGCGCACCGAGCCGCCGCGGCGCAGCGGGCCGAGCACGCCCAGCACCAGCCCGTGCACATGGAACAGCGGCAACCCGTGCACCAGCACGTCCGCGCCGGTCCACTGCCAGGCGTCGGCGAGCGCGTCCAGGGTCGCGGCGATCGCCCGGCGCGGGATGACGGCGCCCTTGGGCGGGCCGGTGGTGCCTGAGGTGTAGACGACCAGCGCGGGCTCGCCCGCGTCGGTGTTCCGGTCGTCGGGGACGGGTCCGGCGGCGCGTACGTCGACGTCGACGCGCTCGTACCCGTCCAGGGCCGCCGGGAGATCGTCACCGGGGGCGGCCAGTACGAGGGCGGGCGCGCTGTCGGTGAGGAGGTGCCGCAGCTCCTTCTCGCCCGAATTCGGGTTGAGCGGGACGGCGGCGGCACCGGCGAGGAGTACGCCGATGACACCGACGGCGGTTTCCGGCGCGGGGGTTGCCCAGACGGCGATCCGGCCACGGCCGCGCACCCGCTCCCCGACGGCACCGGCCGCGGTGGCGAGTTGCGCGTACGTCATCCGACGGTCACCGAAGCGGAGGGCTTCCTGCTCGCCCGGGTGGTCGGTGAGGGCGGGGAAGAGGGAGGGCACGGGGGCTCCTTCGATCGGGGGCTGCGAGTCCTTCCTACCCCGGGGCGCGGTCTCGTCTGCGGGGTTTCTGATCGTCGGCGGGTGCGGGTGGTCCGTGGCTGGTCGTGCCCACGCGGCGGAGCCGCAGAGGAATACAGCCCCGCGCCCCTGAGGGGGGCAGTCACCTTGGCTGTTACAAGCCATCTCATGTGGGTGTGGGCCAAGCTGCACCGCCGGCACCACGAACGCCCCGAGCCGCACCGCGGCGACGACCCTCAGCTACGGCGCGGGGCAGAAGGCGCAGGCCGAGACGCTGGCGAAGGCGCTGAACCTGCCCGCCTCCCACCTGAAGGAAGGCACCGGGGCGGGCCTGACCCCGGTGATCGGCAGCGACTGGCCGTCCGGCACCAGCTACCCGGGCACCGCCCCCGCACCGGCCCCGGCCGGCACCAAGGCGGCCACGGCCGACGCCCACGCCCAGACGGCCGACGAGGCCAAGACGTGCGTCAAGGTCAGTCCCTACGAGACGGTCGAGCTGAACGGGTGCCGATGACACCGGCCCAGGCGTACGCGGCGGCCCGCACGAAACCCGACTCGGACGCGTGAAGCGCGGACAGCGGCCGGCCGAGGAGCGAGCCGGGCAGAAGCAGACCGGCGCCCTGGCGCGGATCCGGACGCTCGACGAACCGGCGGGCGGGAACGCCGAGGAGGCCCGGGCCCGGCAGGCGATCGACGCATGGGGGCGGAGGCGGCAGCGACGACGGGGCCGGTCCTGTGGACTCCTTATGCCAGGTCCGGATCAGGCCAGCCGAGATCGCTGACACGGCCTCCGGTGGTGGGAGAACCTGCTGGTCACGGGAACGACCCACCATCGGAGGGGCTCAAGCGTGAAGCGCGAAATCATCGTCGTCGGCGGTGGCACGGCAGGTCTGATCGCCGCCATCACCCTTACTCGTTCGTGTCCGGACGCAGACGTCACCGTCATCCGTTCCACCGCTCTGGGCAACATCATGGTCGGCGAGGGCACCTTCGCGAACACGCCCAGCTATCTGCATGGCGTCCTCGGCATCCCGGAGGACGACTTCCACGCCAAGGTCAACCCCGTCTGGAAGCTCGGTGTGCGGTTCAGCTGGGGCCGGAGGCCGTACTTCGACTACCCCTTCAACGAGCAGTTCGACAACCAGATTCTGCCCTCTCAGCACAAGTCCTGGGGTTACTACCACCTGGACGAGTACGAAGGCGGCTCGCTCCCGGCCGCTGTCACGGGCAAGGCGCCTGCGAAGAACTTCGGCTACCACATCGAGAACCAGCCGTTCGTTGAGTACCTGGAGCAGCACTTCACGAAGCTCGGCGGGAAGCTCCTCGATGCCAAGGTGGCGGCGGTCGAGACCGGCGAGGCCGGTGTCGAGGGCCTGGTCCTCGATTCGGGGGAGCGGTACACGGCGGACTTCTTCGTCGACGCTTCGGGCTTCCGGGCCGAACTGATCCACAAGGGCCTCGGTGAGCCGTTCGTCAGCATGCGCGACCACCTGTTCTGCGACAAGGCGGTGGTGGGCGGCTGGACGAGGCAGGACGAGCCCATCCAGCCGTACACGACGATGGACACCATGGACGCCGGCTGGTGTTGGCGCATCGACCACGAGAACGTCATCAACCGCGGATACGTCTACAGCAGCGCGCACATCAGCGCCGACCAGGCGGCCGACGAACTGGTGCGCAAGAACCCGAAGATCGACGGGAGCAGCCTGCGGGTGGTGCCGTTCGAGGCACGTCACGTCCGTCGGCCGTGGGTGAAGAACGTTGCGGCCATCGGCAACGCGTGTGGCTTCGTCGAGCCGCTGGAAGCGACGAACATCCAGGTCATCTGCATGCACGCGGAACGGCTCGCCAAGGCCATCAACGCCGGCGGCCTCGACGACCCCCACCTCGCGGAGGACTACAACGAGGCGGTCCAGTTGCAGTGGGAGGACATCCGCGACTTCCTTGCCCTGCACTACCGCTTCAACAACCGTCTGAGCACGCCCTTCTGGGAGATGGCGACCCGTGAGACCCCGCTGGGCGGTCTGGAGGAGTACGTGAAGCTCTACCAGGAGACCGGCCCCGTGCTGCTCACGGACGGCGCGGGCCGGCCGGGGAGCATGTTCGGTTATGACGGTCATCTCGCCCTTCTGCTGGGCCTGCGGGTGCCGTGGAAGGACGGCGGCATCCGCTGACCGGTTCTTCGCCCCGCCCGTCGCCGTCCGTACGGCGGCGGGCGTCGTCAGGTCCGCTCAACGAAGAGGCATCATGATCGACCACTCCCTCGTCTCCCGGCACTACGAGTCCTTCAGCGAAGGGCCGCGGCTGCGGAAATCGCGAGTCCGCCGTCTCGAACACGACACGACCCTCCACGTGCTGGACAGACACCTCGCGCCCCGATCGGCCATCCTGGAGCTCGGTGCGGGTCACGGGGCCTATTCCTTCCGCTTCGCACGGCAGGGCCACCATGTCACCGCGACGGACCTCGTCGGCGTCAACGTCGAAGCGATGCTCGCCCTGGCGAAGGAAGAGGGCCTCGACTCGGTCGACATCCGCCAGGCCGACGCGACGAGCCTCGAAGGCATCAGCGACGGTGTGTACGACTCCGTGCTGTGCCTCGGCCCCTTCTATCACCTGCGGACGCGTGCACTGCGCCGCCGCTGCCTGCTCGAATGCAGGCGAGTGGTGCGTGACAGCGGCATCGTCGCCGTCTCCTACATCAACCGTGTCTTCGCCGTGAACTACTTGCTCAAGAACGGCACACCGCTCACGGCCGACCAGTACGCATCGCTGACCGACCCTGATGACGAGCGCGTCGACTACCCGGACGAGTTCTTCAACGTCACGCACTTCTCCACGCAGGAGGCGGTCGAAGCCGAACTGCGGGGCGCCGGCTTCGAGATCGTGGAGCACGCCGGCACGGACGGAGCCTGCGGCTTCTTCCCGGAGACCTTGGAAGGTCTCGACGAGCGCCGGTTCCTGGACTACCGGGCGTACCACCTCACGACCTGCTCGCAGCCCTCGCAGCGAGGCGCCAGCAGCCACTGCCTCGTCATCGCGAGGAAGATCTGAGCCCCGCGGTTCTCAGCGCCCGTCCGGCACCCAACCGGGCGGGCGCTGCTCTTCACACCTCGGCCGGTGCCGGCATCGCCGCCACGATCCGCTCGCCGTCCTCGCCGTGGAAGGTGTTGATGCCGACCCGTCGTCGGCCCCAGGCATCGCAGCGCGCGTACCCGAGTCCGATGCCGAACACCCCCGGCACGGTGTGGTGACCCGCATCCACGATGCGGCACTCGTCGTCGACCTGGACTGCTCCGTCGGCCATCGGTATCCGCTCGCCCCACTGGTCGAACACAGGCACCGCCCGCGTGCGGTATCCCAGGGCGTGGACGACCAGGCCCGCCTCGGCGAGCACCCCTCGTGCGGCGTCGGAGCCGGTGTGGCACAGGGTGAGCCGCGGCTCGCGGCCCTGGAGCGCCCGCAGGCACAGCTCACGCGGTCCGGAACGCAGTCCGTGGAAGCGATTGATCACGCCGGACTCCGGACAGGTCTCCAGCCGGCCTGCAAGGGCCGGTGGCACGGAGTCGGCCTCGGCCCGATCGGCGTAGGCGAGCGAGATGCTGCGGTGGACGAGGACCAGGCCACCTTCGGGTATCCCGTCACCGAAGCGGTCGAGGAGGAGTTCGGCGGCTGCGAAACCGCTGTGCGAGCCGCCGAGGACGGCGATCCTGCCACCTGCCCGGAGCACCCGAGCGGCCTCGTCGAGGCGCCCGGACATCAGCTGTGCCGAGCCGATCAGCCGGCCCGGCGGTATGCCGTACCGGTGGGACACCTGCTGGGTGTCCTCGTAGCCGCCGGTCGCGAGCACGACCAGCCCTGAGGTGACGAGTGCGGACCCGGCGCTGTCCACGCTCGTCCAGGAGCCGTCGCGGTTGCGGCGGATCTCCCTGACATCCGCCCCGTAGGTGAACCCGTCCGGAAGGACGGCCTCGACCGCCCGCGAGAGATCGTTCATGAACTCACCGACCAGGGCCAGCGGAACCTGACGGTCATGTCGCTCCCGCAGAAGCTCGCCCGCCCGGCCGTGCAACGCCGTGGCGAAGATCCCGTCAGGGCGAACGCCTGCGAGGAAGTCCTTGCCGACGGAGTTGGCGTCGATCAGGAAGGGGAAGCGGAGGCCGCTCAGGGCCGCGGGCGTCGGTGCACGGTCGAGGAACGCGAGCCCCTCGGACACGAGCCGCGGCAGCTCGCCCCTGCGGTCTGCCGCGAGGGCGAGGCCCAGGGCGGCCGGGCCGCATCCGATCACTTGGCACAGCACGCCACTCACCGCGCGCACCTCAGCTTCCTCTGCATGTCGACGAGTTCCCGGTCACGTATCTCTACGGCGTGCCTCAGGCCGCGGTGTCCTGCTCGCCGCTGGACAGCCGTACCTCGACGGGGTGCGGCAACGCGAGCAGCTCGACGAGGGCCGAAGCCTCCACCGCGGCGCGGAAGTACTCTTCGGTCTCCGCGGACGTGATGCCGGCCGGTCCCTCGACGGTGCAGCTGATCGTTTGGAAACCGACCGCGGCGGAGGGATCGATCAGCATCAGTCCGCGCAGGTCCAGTCGTCCCTGTGCGTTCACCGTCCACTCCCCGGCGCTTCCGGTGGCGGCCGCCTGCTTTCGCGCCGCCAGCGCTGCCAGCTCGGCGGCGAGAGCGATCACGACGTACTCCTGCGGATTCGGAGCCCAGTCCACACCGGCGAACTGCTTCGCCTCGTCGACGCGGAGGGGCAGCCGGCACCCGTCGAGGTCGAGGCCCGCGGACTCGAACTGCGTGCCACTGATCCACTTCACATGGCGGCGGACCGTCCGCGCACCGGGTGCACCGGCCGGGGCCTCCTCGAGGTGCCAGGTGAGTTCCTGCTCAGCGTTGTGGAAGTGCAGCTCGGTGTCGTCCTTGACCGTGCGGTGGTTGGGGCTGCGGTCCAGGATCTGCCGGGTCACTTCCTCGATCAGGCCGGCGTCGGCGTCGGAGCGCGTGCTGATGTCGTAGGCGAGCCGGCGCACCCGGGCGGTGGACAGGGAGACCTCGTCCCCCGGCAGCACATCCGCGGAGATCACCATCTCGATGGTGTCGAAGGTGATGCCCCGGGCAGTGCCGCCCGCGATGGCCGTCTTGAGCGAGCACACCCCTACGGCGGCGAGCGCGAGATCGAGAGGCGTGTGTTCCTGTACCTGGGGGCCGGCCTGGTGATCCTGCCACCCGTCGGCGAGATCCAGCTCGAACCGGCGCGCGGACTTGACCCGCCCGAGAAGGGCCGGACGCGTCCACGCGCGCAGCCCCCGCCCCGGCCTGAAGCGTGCGGTGGCGTGATAGCGGAACTGTGCTTCCTGGGCGTCTTCGCGGATCTCGTTCACGAATTCGCCGGAGCTGGAGACGTTGAAACCGTTGCGCATGTCTGTCCTAGATCGATTCGAGGGCCCGGGCGATGTCCGCGACGAGGTCTTCGGCGCGCTCCACGCCCGCCGAGTAGCGGACCAGCCCCGGTCGAATCCCGATGGACGCACGTTGCGCGGTCGTCAGCGAGCAGTGAGAGGTGTTGAAGGGCAGGCTGACCAGTGACTCGACGCCGCCGAGGCTGGTGGCCACGTAGGGGATCTCCAGGGCGGCGCAGAACTTCAGGGCGCCGGTGTCCCCGCCCGCCACCTCGAAGGCGACCATCCCGCCGTATCCGCGGACATCGGCTCCGAGGTGCTGGTGGGGGTAGTGCTCCAGCGACGGGTGGTGGACGGCCAGGACCTTCTCGTGTCCGTCGAGGAAGGCGGCCAGCTCGCCGGCGTTGGCGTTGTGCGCCTGCATGCGCAGTGCGAGCGTCTTCAGACCGCGTTCCAGGAGATAGCAGGCAAGCGGTTCCATCGTTCCGCCGAACCGGAGCGCTTGAGCCCAGATCCGGTCGACGAACTTCCTGCTTCCGGCCACCACTCCGGCCGTCACGTCGCTGTGTCCGTTGAGGTACTTCGTGGCGCTGTGCACCACGATGTCCGCGCCGAGGTCCAACGGCCGGAGGTTGACGGGCGAGAGGAAGGTGTTGTCGACGACGAGGAGGGCGTTGTGCCTCTTGGCGATCCCGGCGATCGCGCGCAGCCGGGGCGCCTTGAGCAGCGGATTGGTCAGGCTCTCGAAGAAAAGGAGCTGGGTCTCGGGCCGGATGGCGGCCTCGATGGCGGCCAGGTCGGTCGAGTCGACGAAGGTCACTTCGCGGCCCGCCGAGGGCATGTCCTCACGCATCAGGTTGTAGGTGCCGCCATACACGTCGTACGCCGTGATGATGTGGCTGCCGCTGTTGGTGAGCGCGTAGATCGTGCTGGCGATGGCGCTCATGCCGGACGAAGTGACCACGGCGCTCTCGGCGCCCTCGAGGGCGGCCATCTTCTCCTGCACCGACCACTGCGAGGGGTTGCCGTACCGCGTGTAGATGGGTACGTCACGGGTGGCGCCTCGCTCGAAGGCCGAGTAACTCAGCTCGTCGAGAAGGAAGGTACTCGTCTGGAAGACGGGGGTGCCCACAGCGCCGGTGACCGGGTCCTCGTACGTTCCGCCGTGGACGGCGACGGTCGCCGCCCCGAGCGAAGGATCGACGGCCCGGTGGTGGACGGAGCGCGGGCCGGGATTACGGCGTCGCTTCAGGTCGTTGAGCCACTGTGCGTCGGCTTCCAGGCCGGCCTGGAAGCCGACTGCTGTGCGGTCTTGCTCGCTCACGGTTCTCCTCACGTGGTCAGTGGTGCGCGATCTCTCGGTCCCGGCGTCGGCGCCTGCGGCATGCGCCGGTGCACCGCGTCGGCCATCTGCCGGACGATCCGGTCGAGGATCGGTTCGGTGGTGGCGAAGTTGAGGCGTACGAAGCCCCGGCCCGGTGCACCGCAGGTGCCGCCGTCCACGGTCGTCACGCCCGCCTCGGAGACGAAGAAGCCGGCCAGGTCGGGGCCGGGCAGGGCCAGCTCCCGGCAGTCCAGCCAGCCCAGGTACGTGCCCTCGGGCGGCAGGTAGCGAACGCCGGGCAGGTGCTCGTGCAGCAGCTCCCGCAGAAGGTGCCGGTTACGGTCCAGGCGGGCGCGTACACCGTCCAGCCACGGCCGGCCTTCGCGGTAGGCCGCCGTGCCGGCCACCACGCCCAGGACCGACGTACCGTCGGTGGCCAGTCGGCCGAGTCCCTCCCAGCGCGCACGGTCGGCGTCATTGGTGAGCACCATCTGGGCACACTTCAAGCCGGCGATGTTCCATGCCTTGGAGGCGGACACGGCAGTGAGGGTGTGGTGCGCCGCGGTGGACGACGTCGACGCGTACGGCACGTGACGGTGGTCCGCGTACACGAGCGGGGCGTGCACCTCATCGGAGAAGACCCTCCCGCCGTGCCGGTCGACCACGTGGCTGATGGCCCTCAACTCCCCGGTGTCCAGCACCCTGCCCAGGGGGTTGTGCGGGTTGCACAGCACCAGCAGGTCTCCGCCCTCGCGGTAGGCCCGGTCGAGGGCGTCGAGGTCGTAGACGTATCTGTTGCCCGACCTCACCAGCTCCACCTGGATGACCCTGCGGCCCAGCAGGCCGGGGACGGTGAGGAACGGGGTGAAGGTCGGAACGGGGACGATGACGGGTGAGCCGGGCCGGGAGAAGTGCTCGACGGCCACATGGAAGGCGCGGATGACGTCGGGCAGCAGCCGTACGTCGTCCGGCGCCACGTTCCACCCGTAGGCGTGGCGCTGCCAGTCGGCACACGCCTCGCTCAGTCCGCTCGCGAGTCCGGGGGGAAGGTAGCCGAGGAGATCTTTGCGGAGCGCTTCGGTCAGTGCGGCGGTGACCGGTGGTGCTGTGCCGTAGTCCATCTCGGCGGCACAGGCCCCGAGGAGTCCGGGGCCGGAGACCGTCCATTTCAAGTGCCCCGCATCGCGCAGGGACTCCACCGTGATCTCGTCGCCGTTCATCGCGTACGGGAAGGGCGGCCTGACTCGGTCCTGATGGAAGCCGGTGGTCGTCCGGCGGACAGCAGGGCGTCGATCACCATGGTCTGGTAGGCGGGCGGTCCGCAGACGTAGGTGGTGGGCGTGTCCACCTCCGTGACGACGTCCCGGACCGCGACGGCGTCCAGCCTGCCTTCCGATCCGGTCAGGCGCAGATCGAGGCGCATGCGATCCGGGTACGCGTGCTCCAGCTGCTCCAGTGCGGCGATGAACGGGGTGGTGTCACGGTGACGGCCCGAGTAGTGCAGACGGACTTTCCGGCGGGAGGAGGCCAGAGCGTATTTGCACAGTGAGTAGAGCGGCGCGATGCCCACCCCGGCGGCGAAAAGGAGGATGTCGCTGTCGGACTCGTCGAGGGTGAACCCGCCGGCCGGCGGCAGAGCCTCCAGCGTCATGCCCGGCACGGCCTTCTCGTACAGCCAGTTGGAGCCGGCTCCGCCGGGGCTGTCCTTGACCGTGACCGCGAGACCGGGATCGGAGACAGGGCAGGTGGAGATGGAGTACGAGCGCATGACGGGCCGGTCGGCGCGGGCGGGCAGCCTCAGGGTGAGGAATTGTCCGGCGCGATAGGTGAGGAGCCCGGCAGCCGAGCCCGGGGCGGGCTCGAGGACGAAGGTCTTGACGTCCCTTCCCTCTTCGACGATGTGGTCGATGCTGACGTGGACGAGTGGAGCGTCCGCTGATCGGCTCATGGACGGACTTCCTTGATCGGAGAACGGATCTGTGCCTTCGCAGCCACGGCGCTGTCGGGACGCCCGGGGTGAACGTCGCGACAGCGCCGGGGGCCCGGCCGGTGCTCAAGCAGCGCTGCGTGCACCGGTCAGGTCCTCTGCCGGGCTGCGAACACCGGACGCAGGGGCAGGACCGGCCGACGCCGTGGCCGGCTGCGGCGCGGACGGCAGGCGCTTCGCCGTCCATGCGCGCCGTGCGTCCTCCTCGCGGCCCGGTGTGAAGTGCAGCCGGTAGAGCGGCATCGCCAGCGCGGTAGTCAGGACGGCGATCATGACCAGGATGGAGAACAGCTCCTTGTCGATGAGGCCGAGGGAGAGCCCGATGTTGATGAAGATCAGGATCATCAGCCCCCGGGCGTTCATCAGCCCGCCCATCGCGACCGACTCCCCCCGGCCCCATCGGAAGGAGCGCAGGACGGTCAGCGAGGAGAGGAACTTCGAGGCGAAGCCGGCCACGAACAGCACGCCGAGGGTCCAGAGGTAGGTGCCGTTCAAGGCGCCCGTGAGGTCGGTGTTGAGGCCGGAGAAGGCGAAGAACACCGGCAGGAACACGCACCTCACCACCTGCATCAGCCGTAGGTTCAGCAGGGGCGCGAAGCCCGGGACGCGCGGCAGGGCGACGCCGCAGACGAAGCCGCCGAACACCGAGTAGATGCCGATGTAGTCGCTGAACCACCCCGCCGCGAGGACCGTCCCGAGCAGGGCCACGAAGAGTTGGTCGCCTATCCGGCCCTCACGCACCGCCTTTTCCATGGGCGCGCGGAACAGCCTCGGCAGCAGGAGGAAAGCGGCACCCATGAACAGGACGGCAGGAACGATGGTCGCCCAGGAGGCAAGGATGCTGCCGTGGACGAACAGCGCGCTCACCACCGCGAGGATGCACCAGGCTGCCGCGTCGTCGATCGCCGCCGCACGGACCGCGACACCACCGAAGGCGGTGTGCATCATGTCTCGTTCCTGGAGCGCCCGGGCGAGCATCGGGAAAGCCGTCAGGGAGAGCGCTCCGCCGACGAAGAGCATGAACAGCGACAGGCTGACACCGGAGGGCCGGTAGTCGTCCGCGATGTACCAGGCGGTGCCCGCGCCGACGAGGAGCGGGACCACGATGCCCGCGGTGGCGAGCACCACCGGCAGCGCCTTCTCCCTCCGGCTGCCCGGGTGGTACTCGTGCTCGAGCCCGACCAGGAACATGTACAGGCACAGTCCGAGCATGGCGAGCACGTACAACGTCGGCTTGACCGTGGTGGAGAAGACATAACCGCTGAAGTCCGGCGCCAGGGCGCCGAGCACGGTGGGGCCCAGGACGATGCCGGAGACCATTTCACCCACCACGGCCGGCTGACCGATCCTGGTGGCGAGGCGTCCGAATATCCGGGCGGCCAGCATGATGACGCACAGAGCCGCGGTCACCGCGAGCAGGAGTTGCATTTTGGGGTCGTGCATCGGTCCGACGACCTCCGCCCTTTCGTTCACAAGACGCGTGGTACTCGCTGAAGACGGCCTCGGCCGTTCTGGTTCAGCGGCTGACGGTGCCCTCTTCCAGGCGCTGCACCATGCGGCGTGTCGTCTCGAGCGGGGTCTCGGCGAGGGACGGCTCGGTGAACCCGCCTCGCTCGTTGATCTCGGAGACCCTGGCGTTCCACTCCTCGTGACCGCGGAAGGCGATCGACTCCTCGGGCGAGTAGGCCGGCCACTTGCGGTACTGGTTGCCCGCCGCGCCCCTCTTGCCGCGGACCAGGACCGGGTCGAGGTAGAGGCCCTCGTTCGCGACGAGCGTGGATGTGGCGATGTAACCGATGTCCAGGCCGCAGCGCCGCTTCTCGGAGGTGTTCGCCTCGGAACAGTGCAGGATGTTCGGGTGGTGGATCGAGACGTCGCCCGGCTGCAGTTCGATGTCGACGACGCCGGCCTTCTCCGCCCAGTCGCGGACGATCTCCTCGCGGGTCTCGGAGTAGAGCATGTTGGCGACGTCGGTGCGCACCGACGGGGCGTGGATGGGCAGTTCATGGCTGCCGGGGATGATCCGGAGGCAGCCGTTCTCGGTGGTGGATTCGTCGATGGCCGCCCACACGGTCAGCGCCTCCATGGGCCGCAGCTTCCAGTAGGCGCCGTCCTGGTGCCACAGCACGGGCCGGCCGTCGCGCGGCGGCTTGCAGACGTAGTGGGAGGTGAAACACGCGAGGTCGGGCCCGAGGACCGACTCCGCGATGTCCACCAGGCGCTCGTCGGTGACCAAGCGGACCCAGAAGGCGTCGTTGCGCATCAGGGGGTGGTGGTACTCCTCCGGCCGGAGGTGCGGGTAGCGGCGGCCGAGCCATTCGACATGCTCGCGCGCTTCGGCGATGAGGTCCTGGTCGAGGACATTGCGGAGGATCGCGAAGCCGTTCTTCTCGTATTCGTTGAGGACGGCCGCGGTGTCGATCTCGGACATGGGAAAACCCCCACTGGTGTGAATCGTGTGTGAACAGGGATGGCGCGGTGTGGGGCGCGGAAACTACGGCGGACGGGGCGCGGGATGCGCGGCAGGCGAGCGCACGCACTGTGCGGACCCGGCGATGTGGCCGCTGTCGGTGAGCGGTGAGCGGGGAGCCGCACGCGGGGCGTCGTTGCCCGCGCTTCGCTCACTGCCAGCCGGTGGTGTCCTCGACGGTGGCCGGGGTCGGGGACTGCCAGCCGGTGGTGGAGCCGAGGGCCTGGGTACGGGTGGCGGGGTGGC
>NZ_JBFAMH010000006.1:462188-472993 GCF_040656475.1 Streptomyces sp. NPDC049915 | reverse complement strand
CGGATCTGCCGCGCCTACTTCAGATAGGGGCCTGCCGTGCCGATCTTGCCGGGTGCCGCGTTCTTGCCGCCCAGGTCCAGGACGTACACCCGCAGCCGCGGCCCCGGACGTGCCGGACGCGACGGGGGTGGCGGCGGTTCCGGGCGCGGCGGCCGTCGCTCCGGACGCGGCGGACGCCCGGGCCGTGGGGGACGTTCGGTTCGGGGTGGGGGTCATGGCTGGCGGTCTCCTCGGCGGCGGGCGGGGGCGGGGCCGCGGTCGCGGGGGCCGGCGAAGCCGTCCGGGCCCGGGTCGGTCGTCTCCCGGTAGCGCAGCCGGCGGCCCGGTGCCGCCGCGCCGTCCGCGCCGCGGGTGGCCGAGCGCACGACGAGGCCCTCGGTGACGGGCGTGGCGGCCGCCCGGGTCACGCCGGCCAGCGGTGCCCGCACCCGGGCCTGGAGCGACGCCTTCAGCTCACCGCCGAGCGCCGACCATACGTCGGCGGGGGACGGTGTGTACTCCCCGGGCCCGGTGGTGTCCAGTCCGACGGTCAGCCCGAGGTCGGCGAGCGTGCCGGTGAGCAGCCGGGCGGGCAGCGTCTCGGCGGACACCAGCGTCCCCAGCACCTGGGACAGCAGGCGGTGTTCGTCCTGCGGGCGGCTCGCCCACGCCGTGACCAGGTACGTCAGCTCGAACCAGCGCGGCGGGCTGCGCCGCGCCACGAGGTGGCCGTCCGCGTCGTACACCTCCCCGGCGCCGCTGCCGCGCCGGGTGGCGTCCTCCCGGATGTCGTACAGGAAGACGCATACGGTGGGGGCGCTGCGACGCGCGGCCCAGTCGCGGGTGGGGGCGTCGAAGACGACCTCGACGCCGGACGCCTCGAGACCGGACTCGGCGAGCAGTCGGCGCAGGGCCTCGTCGACCTCGTGGATCACCGGCGGGTCACCTCGTCCGGGGGCTGGATGCTGCCGTTGACCACCAGGAAGTCGGTGGTCACCGGGGAGAAGCCGGGCCCCTTGGCGGTGATGACGCGCGGTCCTGTCTGGTCCTTGGCGAGGATGAGGAGCTGGCCGATGAAGGTGCCGTCGGGCGCGGGGACGGTCGGCGCCGCCGCCGCGGTGATCCCGGGCTTCCAGGTGAAGCGCACCGGCGCTCCCGGCGGGAAGTCCTTGCCGCGCACGGAGGTCACGAAGCCGGGCTTGCCGATGCCCGGCACCGCAACGATGCGCGGCTGGAGGATGCGCAGCCGTGTCCGGGTGGTGTTGTCGCGCGGGTCGGCGTCGGTGCCCGTGGTGGTGAGCCGGCCGGTGACCCGGCCGGTCATCGCCTTGTCGGGGCTGAGCACTATGCGGACGACGGTGCTCGTGCCCGGTTCCAGGTCGGGCAGCGCGCACTCCCAGGTGGCGTCGCAGCCGGGCGGCGGACCGTTGTGGGGGATGCCTCCGGGCAGGCCGATGCGCAGCCGCAGCCCGGTCGCGAGCGCGTTGCGGCCGTTGCGCACGGTGTACGTCACCACGACCCGCCCGCCGACGTATCCGGGGTTGGGCTGTGCGGTGACCCGTACCCCGGGCCCGGCCGCGGGCGCGGGCGGTTCGGGCGGCACGGTGGGCGTCGGCCTGGGTGTCGGAGCCGGGGGCGGCGTCGGAGCCGGGGTCGGCATCGGAGTGGGGGTCGGCATCGGCGGGGGCGGGGGCGGTGCGGCCTCGCGCACCGGGACCACGGTCCGGCCGGCGTTGTCGCCGGGCTCCGGGTCGAGCACCGTGCCGGTGACCGACCAGCCTACCGGCTGGTCGCCGGGGATGAGGCCGGTGAGGGTGACGTCCACGGTGACGGTGGCGCCGGGCCCCACGACGCCGACGTCGCAGGTCAGCGCCGTGGCGTCGCAGGTGCCACCGGGCCAGGTGACCCCGGTGACGCCGACGCCGGACGGCGGGGCGATGGTCAGGGTGGTGCCGGGGGACGCGGCGGGCCCCTGGTTCACCAGGTCCACGCCGATCGTGGTGGAGGTGTCGACGGTGACCTCGGGGGTGGTGCCGGGCGCCCGGACCGCGAGGTTCACCGACTGCTGGACGCTCGGCTCCTTCTGCCGGCCCGGCAGCGAGGTCATCAGATGGGTGAGCTTCCCGGTGGCAAGGTCCAGCACCTTCAGTTCCTCGGGGCTGTTGACCGCGCGATCGGGGCGCGCGCTGATCACCAGGCGGGTGCCGTCGGCGGTCCAGGCGGCGTCACGCGGCTGGAACGGGCCGGTGGCTTCCGGCAGTTCGCGCCGGCAGGCGCCTGGCAGGTCGCGGGCCGTGGGCGGCAGCAGCACTTGGCAGTCGTCGCCGGCGAGGGAGGTCAGGACGAGGCCGGCGTGTTCGTCGATCCGGCCGCCGCCGTTCTTGCGGTTGAAGACGAGCGAGCGGCCGTCGGGCGAGAACGCCGGGCTGTCGTCGATGACGTCGCAGGCGCCTGGGCAGATGGTGGCGCTCAGGTCCCGCTGCCGGTCCAGCCGGGTCACCGGCACCATCCACACGTGCTTGTTGCCGCCGCCCCCGCCGATCACCTCGTTGCGGGTGAACGCCAGGGTCGTGCCGTCCGAGGACCAGGCGGGCTGGGCGTCGCCGCCCGCCCGCTCCCCGGCCGGCGGGGTGATCTCCCCTGTGATCGCACCCGTCGCGACGTCCGCGATCAGGATGCGGCTGGGCCCGCCGACGCCGCCCGGCGATGTGCGGGTGAACGCGAGGTGCTTGCCGTCGGGGGAGAACGTCGGATCGGTGTCCCAGTCGGTCTCGCCGCGCCCGGCGAGGGGCAGCCTGGCAGGGTTCCGGCCGTCGGCGTCCACCATCCAGATCCGTTCGACCCGGCCGTCGCCGCCGTCCTCGAAGCGGGTCACCGCGATGCGGCGGCCGTCGGGCGTGTAGTTCTGCCGCTCGGTCCACGGGTCGAACTTTGCGGAGGGCCGGAACAGCGGGTCCTTCGCCGGGTCGGTGTTCATGTCGGCCGCCGGGTCCTCCTTGAGGATCGGCAGCCCGAGGTCGCGCGGGTCGGAGCCGTCCGCCCGGACGTCCTGAAGCGTCACCTCGTGGCCGTCGGCCGCCGTGTCGCGTTCGACGACCGCGCGGCCGAGGTCGCGCGGTCCGAGCCAGGTGACCGAGGTGACCTCACGGTTCTCGCTGAGCACCACCTGGGGCGTGACCTCGGAATGCGCGGGCACGCGGAACACATGGTCCCAGTTCCCCTCGCAGGTGCACGGCCGGTCGGGGCTGAGGAACAGCACGTCGGTCCCGTCGGGCAGCCAGGCTGCCCCCCGGGTGCGCCAGCCGGCCTGCGCGCCCGCCAGCAGCGGCTCGTCGGTGGTCCCGTCGGTCACCCGGAGCCTGGGATCGCGCTGCCCGGCCGCGACGCCGGTGTACGCGATGAGGTCGCGGTGCCCAGCGTCGTCGACCGGGTTGAACACCGGGTCGGTGGCGGTGCCGTTCGCGGGGTCGGTGACCCGGGTCGCGGTCCCGCCGGCCAGCGGCCGCACGTGGATCTGCTCGCCGGCCAGGGCGTCGGCGTCGCTCGCGTACGCCAGGCGCCGTCCGTCGGCGGAGACCGTCGGGCACTCCTCGTTTGCGGGGGTGTCGGTGAGCCGGGTCAGACCGGTGCCGTCGGTGCGCACCAGCCACAGGTCGCGCTCCTTCCCGCCGCCCGGGCCGCCCGGCCCGGACGCGTCGAACACCACGGAGCGCCCGTCGGGGGTGAGCCGGGGGTGAGCCGCGTCCATGCCGGTGGTCAGGCGCCGTACGGAGCCGTCGGCCGCGCGCAGGTAGATCTGCGGCTGCCGCTCGTCGCGCAGGCTTGCGAAGACCATGAGGTCGCCGAGCGCGGACGGCTGGACGTCCTGGTGGGTTGGTGCCTCGCCGAACAGCGCGTCGGAGCGGGTGTCGGTGTCGGTGGCCACCCGGCCGAGACTGCGGTGCCGGGTGCCGGCGTAGGCGATCCGGGTGGCGTCCGCCGGGGCGCCAGCGGCCCTCGGCACGGATCCGGCGCTGCCCGGTCCGGCCGCCGCGGTCACCCCGAGCAGGGGGACCAGCAGCAGCAACGACATCCCGAGTCTGCCCGGGCGGTACCGCCCGCCGCGGCCAGCGGTTCGCATGGAGATCCCCCTCGCGGTCTGGTGCGGCACACGTGGGTGTGCCCCCGCCACCCTGCGCCGGACGGACGCCGGCCGGCAGGGCGGCGGGGCCGTGTCCGGGGGAAGAGCGCGGTGTGCTTTCGGGCAGCGCGGTGTGCCCGGCCGCCCTCAGATGAGCCCGTTGCGCAGCGCGTACCCCACCGCGTGGGCGCGGTTGCGCAGTTGCAGCCGGGTGGTGATCTCGTGCAGGACGTTCTTCACCGTCCGCTCCGAGTACGCCGTCTTGCGGGCGATCTCCGCGGTGTCCAGGCCCTCCGACACAAGGCGCAGCATGTCCGCCTCGCGGGTGGACAGCGTGGACAGGGACACGCTGCCCGGGTCGAGGGCGGAGCGCTGCGCGCTGCCGACCTGGCTGAGCAGTTTGCCGAGCAGGTCGCCGGGGAGGACGCCCTCGCCGTTGGCCGCGGCCTGGACCAGATGGACGAGCCGGTCCTGGTCGGCCTCCGCGCGCCGCAGCACCGCCGGGACGCCGCACTCCAGGACGCGTTGCAGCGCGCCGGAACCGAGGGTGCCGACGACGAGGCCGACGCGGGTGGCCGAGTTGACGCGCAGCCGGTCGAGCAGGTCGGCCACGTGGTCGTCGACGGTGTCCACGACCACGAGGGACACCTGCGCGTCCTCGCGGCCGGTGTCGCCGAGCAGGTCGATCTCGGGACGCTGGCGTAACTGCTGGACGACGCCGGCGCGCAGGATCGGATCGGCGGCGTAGACGGTCACGCTCACCCGTGGCGACGGGCCCGGGCGGGCGACCAGGTACGCGGGGGCGGTGAGGGGTTCGTGGGAGGTGGCGAGGGACATGGCGAAGCTGCTCTTCTCTGCACGGGACGTGGGTGCGGTCACCTGACGGGACACGGGTGCGGTCACCTCTTCGTGAGCTGAGGGGAGGATCGTCTGGACGGGACGACCCCGCGAAGGCGGCGCGCGGGCGCCGGGAAGTGGCATCAACAACACGGTGCCCACGGTGAGTTGACGGTGGCCGTGCGGGCACCGGAACTGCCCGGTTGTTGCCCTCGCGCCCCTCGGCGCGGCCGGGCGGACGCTTCTAGCGTGGCGGTGTGACGCCTTCTGCAGCCTCTTCCGGTCCCGGTACGCCCGGACTCGACATCCCGGTCGTGACGGTGGCCCCGGGCGGCACCGCGACGACCACTCTCACCGTCCGGAACGACAGCGACATCGTCGAGGCCTACAGCCTGGAGGTCGTCGGGGACTGCGCGCCCTGGTCCACCGTGGAACCCGCGCGCGTCTCCCTGTACCCGGGCACGTCCGAGACGGTGACGATCCGGCTGGAGCCGCCGCGCTCCCCGGAGGTCCGGGCCGGAGAGACGCCCCTCGCGGTGCGGGTCCTGCCGGCCGAGCACCCCGACGCGGTGCGGGTTCCCGAGACCACCGTGCACATCGAGGAGTTCCACGAGCTGCGCACCGAGCTGCTCCCGCGCCGCCGGCGCGGCTGGCTGCGTGGCCGTTACCGGCTGGCGGTGCGCAACGAGGGCAACACCCCGGTGCAGGTGGGCTTCACCCCGGGCCAGGCGGGCGAGGAGCTGGCGTTCGCGTTCAGCCCGGCCGAGCCGAGGCTGGAGCCCGGCGAGTCGGCGGAGACCGGGCTGCGGGTGCGCACCGGCAAGCCGGTGTGGTTCGGTGCCTCGGTGGTGTGGCCGTTCACGGTGGTCGCCGCCGAGACCGGGGAGCAGGACGCAGCGCGGCCGGACGACAGCGTCCACCGGCCCGCGCTGGAGGCGGAGTTCGTTCAGATCCCGCTGTTCCCGAAGTGGTTGATCGCCCTGCTCGCGGCGCTGCTGGCGCTGCTGCTGGCGTGGTTCGCGCTGGTCCGGCCCGCGGTGCGCAGCGCCGCGAAGGAGGCGGCGCACGAGGCGGTGCAGCCGCGCCCCACCACGGCCGGGGATCCGGGCGACGCCGGCGGGTCGGGCGACACCGGCGGCGGCGCGAGCGCTCCGCCCGGCGTCCGCAAGCCTGGCCAGGGGCAGAGCCAAGGTCCGGGGGCCGGCGACGGCGGCACCGGGGCCGGGCCCGGCACGGCGGCCGACGGACAGCAGAGCTCGGCGACGATCGACCTGAAAACCTCCGGCGGAGAAACCAAGTCCGGGACGTACAAGGTGCCCGAGCAGAGCGTGTTCGGTGTGACGGACATCGTCGTCGCCAACTTCCAGGGTGACGAAGGGGTCATGACGATCACCTTCGGCGACCGCAAGATCACCACGATTGCGCTGGAGACCTTCCGCAACCAGGACTACCACTGGGTCACCCCCATCAAGATCTCCGCGAGCGACACTGTGACCATCGAAGTGACCTGCGCGAAGCCGGGCACGCCGGCCACCGGACGGCGGGCGCAGGGCTGCCACGAGGTGCTGAACGTGAGCGGAGTGCTCGGTCGTACTGACCAGTAGATCGGACGTCGTACTTCCGGATCATTCTCGGTCGGTGGCGACTACATCTGTAAAGTGTGACCGCGGGTTCAGTCCGGAAATCGACAACCCGGGTCCGAAAATGACGCACCATGATCACCACGTCGGGGCCGGGCACCGTCGCGCCGGCCGGCCCGCTCAGGTTCGTGCGGCTTCCTTCCCCCTCTTCGACCTGCTCTTCCTCGTCCGCTCCGGCCGGCACCTGTGGCCCCTTGACGCCACCCGCGACGGCGCTGCCGGAGTGCCAGGCAGTTCACGCAGGCAGGGCCCGGTGATCGCAGTGTCGAACGCTCCGGGCCGGTGTAACCGGTAATGGCGAATCAGTGAGCCTCGTGGCGTGCCGAGCACGGGTCAGAGGAGGCGAATTCGGGCGAGCCGCCCGGTTCCGTTGCCCTGGCTGGCTGGTTGAGCTCCAACTGGCCGCGGAGCCAGACGCCGACTGGGGAAGTGACGACGGCTCGCGAGGGTGCCCCGCGTGATCGGCAACCGCCCACGCGAATCGGTCTACGCAGCAACCGTGCCAGTCGAAGCGGGGGCAGACTCCTCGTGACAACCGACCGGCCTTGCGTGGTGATCCGGCATCGTGGCGCGCGAGACGGGCGGACGGGACGACCGACCGTCTTCCTCGACCGTGACGGTGTATTGATCGAGAACCGCGGCGCCCACGTACGCCGAGCTTCCGATGTCGTGCTGATCCCGGGGGCGGTGGACGCAGTACGCCGTCTCAGCGCGTGCCGTGACGTGGTCATCGTGACCAACCAGGCGGTCATCGAGCGTGACTTGGCGCCGGCGGAGGAGATCCTGGCCATCCACCGGTCCATCGTCGACACGCTCACGGCAGCTGGCGCGGACCTCACGGGGTCTGTGATCTGCCCGCACGACCCGGCCCGCCGCTGCATGTGCCGTAAACCGAAGCCCGGCATGCTGATGGCCGCTTCGCGCGCGTGGGGATGCCGCCTGAAGGACGGCTGGATGATCGGCGACGCGATCACTGACGTTCAGGCCGGCGCTGCGGCCGGGTGCCGGACGATGCTCGTCCGGACGGGCCGCGGCGCGGTTCACAAGGGCGACACCCGGCGGGCTCATCCGGACTGCGTCATAGCCGCCTCCCTGTCCCGTGGGCTTGACCGGCTGCTCACCTGACTCCGCGTGCCACTGTCGGTCCACGTGAACAGCTCTCCGGCAGCGTGTGATGGGTCAACCATGAAGGTTCGAGTAGGGAGACGGACACCATGACTCACCGGGTACTGGTAACCGGGGCCGCGGGCACGATAGGCGAGGCGGTCGTCGACGAACTGGTGCGGCGAGGCTTCGAGGTGGACGCGTGGGACCTCGTCGAGTTGCGCGCGCCCGGGAGTCACCGCCACCGTCGTCGACCTGCGCCTGCCGGTCGATCCGGCACCAAGCTGCACTTGGCCGTCGAGCAAGGTCAGAAGCCCATGTCGATCGTGGTGACGGCAGGCCAACGTGGAGACTCGCCGCAGTTCGAAACCGTGTTGGCGCAGGTTCGCGTGCCCCGCCTCGGGTCCGGCCGGCCACGCGTCCGCCCCGATCGCGTGCGGGCGGACAAGGCGTACGCCTCCCGCAAGAACCGCGCCGCCGCCGACGGGCTGCTGGCTACCGCCGCGGCTACCTCTCCCGCGACGACTGGCGTCGGCGCCTTTCACGCATGGGGGATGCGGCCGTGCCGCTGCTGCAGTTGGCCAGCGCAAGGATCACCGAGCACCAGACGCTCAGCGAGTTGCTCCCAGTGGTGGAGCCCCCGGCCTGCCACCACCCGAGCAATCGCGGCTCCCTGCTCCGCCCGCCGCTTCGCTCAGTCCTCCTCCTTGCCCAGATCGGCGTCCTTACGGAAGTTGGCCAGCCACTGCCCCACCGGCTTGTCGAGTGCGGTCGCCGTAACCGGGGCGGCCAGCCTGCCCGTTTCCGCGTAGTAGGCGCGCGCTGCCGCCAGATTCTCCTCCAGGCCGCTTCCAACGGCTCCCACACCATGCCCAGCTCGTCCAGGTCCTTCCTTTGGGTGAATCGCGCGCTACTGAGCGGATCGAGCCGTAGGTCCTTCTACCCTCTTGTCGCATTGGAGTTGTCCAAGCGGTTTGTGACTGCCCTTCTGAGGTCGACCACCCCCGGGGGTTCGCATGACGCAGGCAGGGGCCGGTCGAGGCGGTGCGGTGCTCGCCGCTCGTACCGGTTGGCTGCATCGAGCAGGGGCGGGCAGGTCCCTGTGCGTGGGCTTGGCCGTTGCCGTGGGCGGCGGAGGGTGTGTGGCGGCAGCCGCGTTGCCCATCGCCGGCATAGGGGTACCGGCTGGGCACGGGCTGGCTGCCCTCTCCCTTCTTGCACGTGCCCGCTCTGCCAGGGGACGGGTGCGCCTTCGCCTGAGGTTGCTCGCTGTTTCATTGGTATCAGGTGGCCTTCACCACTTAGTCATAGGGCAGGCCCCTTCATCTGCAGCCCGATCCGCCGGTGTTGTGCATTCGGTGGTGGGGCTGCTGGCCTTTGGCGGGATCACCTTGTGCCTCGGGCTGGGCGTCGCCGGGCTGGTGATGGCAGCCACGGACAGCGGCACGACCTTGGTGTGGTTACGGCGGCTGCTGGATGGCTGGTTGATCGCAGGATCGCTGCTCACCCTGAGCTGGGTGCTGTTGTTGCATCGCGCTGACCAGGGCGGTGATGTGTACCTGTCGCTGTTGGGCCTGGCCCGCGTGGTGACAGACATCCTCGTTTTGGGTCTCCTGGTCGCCCTGCGTTTCTGCCTGCGCCCCGCAGAACGAGCAGCGACCACCATGGCCGCCGTGGCTCTGGCCATCTTGGCCGTGAGCGACATGTTGCGGATCCTGTTGCCCGCTCCGGGGGTGTCGTTCGGGATTCCTCTCGCGGCGGCCTTTTCGATGACCGGCTTGTTCCTCCTGGCCGCCGCGCCGTGGCTGCCAGGTGGTGCCAGCGCCGTGGGAGTTGACCGGCGCGAGATGCCTGTCGTCGCGGTGGTGGGCGGTTTTGTGCCGGTGGTCGTCTGTGAGGTGGCCGTGGTGGGGCACATGCTTGCCGATGGTCACGCCGATGTGCTGATGGTGGTGCTGGCAGGTTCTGTGCTTCTCGCACTTGGTGCCCGGCAGGGTGTGGCTCATGCCGACCATCTGCGGCTCACGCGTGAGGCCGCCGCCCGGGAGGCCCACTACCGCACGCTGGTCGACGGCTCCAGCGACGTGATCACCATCGCCGGTCTGGACGGTCGTATGCTCTACGTCAGCCCGGCCGCCCACCAGGTGTTCGGATACCGGCCCGAAGACCTTGTAGGCACCCGTGTGCCGGTGTACTGCCACCCGGACGACCTGGTGCCGCTGATGCACGCCGTGGAGACGCTCAGGCAGGAAGCCGCATCAGGTACCCGAGGGCCGGGCGCTTGCGTGTCCTGCCGGGTCCGGGCGGCTGATGGGCGATGGCGGCACGTCGAGTCGACGATCAGTCACCACCCCGACGGGCTGATCTTCAACAGTCGCGATGTGACCCAGCGGGTTGAGCTGCTGGCGGAACTGGAACACCTGGCGTTTCACGATGCGTTGACCGACCTGCCCAACCGCGCCTTGTTCGCTGACAGAGTTGCTCACGCGCTGCGGAAGCGTACCGTCGGCACAGCCCCGCCTGCGGTGCTCTTCGTGGACCTGGACGGTTTCAAGGCCGTCAACGACTCCTTCGGACACGCGACGGGTGACGCCCTGCTGCGCCACGCTGCCCGCCGACTCCAGTCCTGCGTACGAGCCGGTGACACAGTCGCCCGCCTCGGCGGCGACGAGTTCGCCGCACTCCTTGAGGGCGAGGCAGGAACATGCCCCTGCCCGGTCCGGGAAGTGGCCGAGCGGATCTTATTCGCCCTTTCCCAGCCGTACCACGTCAACAACTCCGATGCGGTGGTCTCGACCTCCATCGGCGTCGCGGTCGCCAGCCCAGGAATGACGCCCGAGGAACTCCTGCACAACGCCGACCTGGCCATGTACGAGGCCAAAGCCGCCGGAAAAGGCCGCATCCGTATGCCTTCGGCCGGTGCCCACCCATGATCCGGCACACCCGGATGACTGACCGCGCGACCCACACCGACACACCCCACCCCCTCACCGGCCATGGCCAGGGACGATGGGGCGTGGGGGGGGGGGGGGGGGGGGGGCCCCCGCCCGCCCCCCCCCGTAACGAGTGGGGGGGGGGGGGGCCGGGCGAGACCAACACCAGCCACGGGGGGGGGGGGCGCGGGG